>JAUNIJ010000021.1:12629-19161 GCA_030523485.1 Bacteroidales bacterium | reverse complement strand
AAGAAATTCGGTATGCGACATTGCATTTTTTGAACATTAATCCACTATATCCCAAAGAAAAAACCTAACTTTGTGGCGATTTTTTCCTTACTGTGTCTAAGTGTACACTCACAAACACAAAAGGAATCATTTGTCACAGTAAATCAAACAATTAAAGACAATGGCACTAAACGATTTTAACAACGATAACAAAAGCACTCCGATATTCTCTAAAGCAGTGAAGGCCGGAAAACGCACCTATTTTATCGACGTAAAACAAACCAAAGGGGGCGACTGCTACATCGTAATCACAGAAAGCAAACGCATACTCAGCAATAATCCCGACCAAGAAGCCACCTACGAGAAACATAAAATTTTCCTCTACAAGGAAGATTTTGAGAAATTTATGTTTGCTATGGACGATGCCATCGCCTTTATCCACGAGGCCGACGACGATAACTCCGACAGAGAAATCACAGAGTAACGTAAGCAGACACACGCTTTCACACAAACAGACAACACTCGACAACAATGAACATATCATACAAATGGCTGAAACAATATCTGACCACAGATGTTACAGCCGATGAAATAGCAAAAATACTCACTTCGATAGGCCTTGAAGTGGGCACCGTAGAAGAACAAGAAACCATCAAAGGAGGTTTAAAAGGCTTAGTAGTAGGACATGTGCTCAGTTGCGAAGCACACGAAAACTCCGACCACTTGCACGTCACAACAGTCGACGTTGGCACAGGCGAACCACTCCAAATTGTTTGTGGCGCCAAAAACGTAGCTGCCGGACAAAAAGTAATCGTCGCCACCATAGGCACTGTGCTTTACAACGGCGATGAAAGCTTCACTATCAAGAAATCGAAACTGCGCGGCGTAGAATCGTACGGCATGATTTGCGCCGAAGACGAAATAGGCGTAGGCTCCAGTCATGACGGCATTATGGTGCTACCCGACGACACACCCGTGGGCATGGAAGCAAAAGACTTCTTCCACATCGAAAGCGACACTATCATTGAAGTTGACATCACGCCAAACCGTGCCGACGCCATTTCACACTATGGTGTAGCACGCGACCTCGCTGCCTACTTCCAAGCACATCACATACCCTACACTCTACAACGCCCAACCGTCGACAACTACCACGCCGACAGTAACGCAATGCCCATCAAGGTGACCGTAGAAAACACCGACGCATGCCCACGCTACAGCGGTGTAACAGTGAAAGGGGTGAAAATTGCACCCGCACCACAATGGATGCAAGATTACTTGAGTGCTATCGGCGTACGACCTATCAACAACATCGTCGACATCACCAATTACATACTACACGCTTTCGGACAACCTCTCCACGCCTTCGATGCCGATAAAATTAAAGGCGGACATGTAGTAGTGAAGAACGTAGCACAAGACACCACATTCGTAACACTCGATGGCATAGAGCGCAAACTCTCAGACCAAGACCTCATGATCTGCAACGAGGCAGAACCAATGTGTTTGGCTGGCGTGTTCGGCGGTCAAGACTCAGGCATCAGCGAAACCACCACCAACGTGTTTATTGAAAGCGCCTATTTCAACCCAGTAAGCGTGCGCAAGACAGCACGACGCCACGGATTAAGCACCGACTCAAGTTTCCGCTTCGAACGCGGTGTCGACCCAAACAACAACATCTATGTGCTGAAATACACAGCCATGCTAATGAAAGAATTGGCAGGAGGCGAAATAGCCAGCGACATCGTCGACATCTACCCAACACCTATCAACGATTTTACCGTCAACTTCAATTACCGCCGTGCTGTGTCGCTCATCGGCAAAGAGATTGGTAAAGACGAGATGAAAGAGATTCTCCACGCACTCGAAATAAAAATAGTAAAAGAAGAGGGCGACAACCTCGTGCTCACCGTACCCGCCTATCGCGTCGACGTACAACGCGAGGCCGACGTTGTGGAAGACATCCTACGCATCTACGGATTCAACAATGTAGAAATCAGCGACTCACTAAAATCGAACATCAGCTACACCAAAACACCCGACACCACAAAACTACAAAACAAGGTATCGGAACAACTCACAGCTTGTGGCTTCAACGAAATACTTAACAACTCGCTAACAAAAATCAGCTACTACGAAAACAACGAGACGTTCCCACTCGAACAATGCGTGAAAGTGATGAATGCACTCAGTAACGACCTCGGTGTGATGCGACAAACACTACTCTACGGCGGACTTGAAAGTCTTGCCTACAACATCAACCGACAAAACACCAATCTCAAATTCTACGAATTCGGCAACTGCGCACATTTCAACACACAATATCAAGGCGATAATCCGCTGAAAGCTTACAAAGAAGAGATGCACCTCGCACTTTGGCTTTGCGGACAGACACACGCACAAAGTTGGGCACTACCCGAGACAGCTACCACATTCTACGAACTTCGTGCACATGTCGACAACCTACTTGCCACCATCGGCATCAACCCTACAGACTGCAAGATGGCAGACGCAGGACAAAACGAAGTGTTTAGCGACGCAGTAACACTCACCATCAATAAAAAAACCATCGCAACACTTGGTATTCTCTCGAAAAAAACACGCAAAATGTTCGACATCGACATGCCTGTCTACTACGCCGACATACTATGGGAACCAGCCATCACCTTCGGTAGCAAACATGAGATACGCTACCAAGAACTCTGCAAATTCCCAGAAGTAAAACGCGACCTCGCACTGCTCATCGACAAAGAAGTGACATTCGGCGAAATCGAAGCATTGGCATACAACACCGAACGTAAATTGCTGAAAAACGTGAACCTTTTCGACGTCTACGAAGGCAAAAACTTACCTAACGGCAAAAAATCGTATGCCGTAAGTTTCATACTTCAAGATTTCGAAAAAACACTCAACGACAATACCATCGATGCTGTGATGCAGAAACTCACAAAAGCATTCAGCGAAAAACTCGGAGCAGCACTCCGATAACAATAAAAAAAAGACATTTTACACGCCACACAAATAGCATCGTAAAAAAATAGGAGACTCTGCTCCATACAATATTTATTTATGCTACTTTTGCGACGCGAAAAAAAAGAACCTATTTCAATGGAAATAATCACATCCAAAGCAGCGTTGACAGAACATATCAACGCATTGATAGAAAGCAAGAAAGTTATCGGATTCGTTCCCACAATGGGAGCACTCCACGACGGACATCTTCAACTAGTGAAACGCTGCGTTTCGGAAAATGACGTCTGCGTTGTCAGCGTATTCGTCAATCCGACACAATTCAACGATAAACACGACCTCGAAGTTTACCCACGCAATGTGGAAGCCGACGCACAAAAACTCGCTGCTGTGGGTTGCGCTATACTATTCTCCCCAACACCCGAAGAGATGTACACCGAAGAAGAACGTAACACCACCTTCGAATTCGACTTTGGCGGCCTCGACAAGGTAATGGAAGGCAAACAACGCCCAGGACATTTCAACGGTGTGGTGCAAGTGGTAAGCAAATTATTCAAATTAGTACGCCCCACTCGCGCCTACTTCGGAGAAAAAGACTTCCAACAACTCGCCATCATACGACGCATGGTCGACCTCATGAACTTTGAAATAGAAATTGTTGGATGCCCTATCGTGCGTGAAGAAAGCGGTCTTGCACTCAGCAGTCGCAACGCACTACTAAGCGAAGCAGAACGCAAAACAGCCGCCAAAATCCACGCCGTATTGGCAGAAAGCGTACAATTCCTGTCGCAAACATCGTTGGAAGAGCTACGTAGCGCCGTTGTCAATGCCATCGATGCTACCGACGGATTGAAAACAGAATACTATGCTATTGTAGACGGTAAGAGCCTTCGCGAACTCGACAACTGGAACCAATCAGACGACATCGTGGGCTGCATCACCGTACACTGTGGTAACGTCAGACTTATCGACAACATACGCTACAAATAATAACACCACCTCTTCATTTAGTTCATACATACATTATATAATATAGTATAGATGTATATCAACGTACTCAAATCAAAGATACACAGAGTCTCCGTCACAGAAGCTAACCTCAACTACATAGGTAGCATCACCATCGACGAAAGCCTCATGGAAGCCGCAAACATACTGCCAAACGAACGCGTACAAGTAGTGAACAACAACAACGGCGAACGATTCGAAACATATGCTATACCCGGACCCAAAGACTCTGGCGTAATCTGCCTCAACGGCGCTGCTGCACACAAAGTGAACGTGGGAGACATCGTTATCATCATGGCTTACACCTGGATGACCTACGACGAAGCAAAAACATTTAAACCCAACGTCGTATTCCCCGACACCACCAACAACAAACTCGTGAAATAACGCCACAAATAAGCAAAAAACTATAGCGTAAAAATAAATCTCAAAACAAGAGGCACAATTAACGAAAACTTCGTACCTTTGCGCACTCAAATTGAGCACAAAAAGATATCATAGTCATAAACATTTATTTAGGAGGACAAAGTCATAGCTAAACCTGCTACACCAACAAAAAAGAACGAGGACAAACATCGCGTAAACGAAGAAATACGTAACGTTATGGAAGTAAGACTCGTTGGAGACAACATCGAGCATCCAGGCATATTCACCTTCGCTCGCGCCATGGAATTGGCAGACGAAATGGGTCTCGACTTGGTAGAAATATCAGCCAGCGCAAACCCACCCGTTTGTAAAATCATCGACTACCAAAAATTCCTTTATCAACAAAAGAAACACGAAAAGGAAATGAAAGCAAAGTCGGTGAAAGTTGTAATTAAAGAAATACGATTCGGACCACAAACCGACGAACACGACTACAACTTTAAACTACGTCATGCCGAAGAATTCCTCAAAACAGGCAACAAGGTAAAAGCATCAGTCTTCTTTCGCGGACGCTCTATCATGTTTAAAGAGCAAGGCGAAGAAATACTACTAAGATTTGCCAACGACCTCGAAGAATTGGGACGCGTCGACTCACTGCCAAAACTCGAGGGCAAACGCATGATGATTATGATATCGCCGAAATCGAATAAGAATTAAGCATAAAATAAAAACAACAAACAAAATGGCAAAAACAAAGACTAACTCCGGTGCCAAAAAGAGGTTCGCCCTTACCGGATCAGGTAAAATCAAGCGCAAACATGCTTTCAAAAGCCACATTTTGACAAAGAAAACTTTGAAACAAAAACGTAACTTGACCCACGCTGGTCTCGTTAGTGGCGTAGACACAAACAACGTAAAAGCCCTTTTGGGAATGCGCTAATCAAAAACATCTTATTTATTAACCGAATGAACAGCCTACAAGAGTCCCAACATCGGGAACGCTGACATTCAAAAAAAGAAACATTATGCCAAGATCAGTCAATCACGTAGCTTCAAGAGCAAAACGTAAAAGAATTCTGAAACTTACCCGCGGTTACTTCGGTTCACGCCGCAACGTTTGGACCGTAGCCAAAAACACATGGGAAAAAGGTTTGACCTATGCATTCCGTGACCGCAGAAACAAAAAACGCAACTTCCGTGCATTGTGGATTCAACGTATCAACGCAGCCGCAAGAATGGAAGGCATGTCGTACTCACAATTGATGGGCGCACTTCACAAAGCAGGCATCGAAATGAACCGTAAGGTGCTCGCTGACCTCGCTATGAACAACCCAGAAGCATTCAAAGCTATCGTGAAGCAAGCTAAACACTAAGCCATAAGCTTAGACAACACAAAAGAGGCTACCTTTTTGAGGTAGCCTCTTTTTTTACTCAGACATCGAACATATCAATAGCCAACAACTAAAGATATTATCTACCGAATTATAAATACTTTTATTGTGATTACTGCAATACCACATAGCGCAGCAATAAGATAAGCCCGTTTCTTTGTAACAGCCCACAAAATAATACCAACAATAGGGCAACAGAATGAGGCGATTTCTTCAAACCATCCTACTCCTTCATTTGAATTTGACATAATACTTTACAATTTTAATTTAACAAAAATATGTCCCGATAAATATTCCACCCCCACACCAATACTATTACGATAGCCAACACAGTTAAAGCAGATTTTCGCCAACGCATTTTAAGCATTCTTGATAAAGAATCATCATTACAAACAATGTCCCTTATTTCCCAAAAGGGTAACACAACAAAAAAAACTGCTAAAAGCACTGACAGTGGATTCATGAAAAGCGCCATTTTTACATCACCATGAATAAGACACAAAAAGGCTCTCGTCTGACCGCAGCCTGGACAAGGAATGCCAGTAATAGATTTAAAAACGCAAGGGATATGAAATGGTATGCTATTATAGAAAAAGAGAGATAGACCACCGAAAATATAAATCGTAATGATTAACGCCAGCCGCCTATACCTCTTTTCTATCCTCATATCAATACAATCCGTTCATAAACAACCGTTTCTCAAGGATTGAATAGTTGTATTCCTTAGCTCTATTCTGGCTATTGATCATATCAATAATCCACCAGATATAACAGCCACCACAAGTCAGCAGTTTCAATACACCTAATCCTGTTTCACC
>JAUNIJ010000021.1:0-12619 GCA_030523485.1 Bacteroidales bacterium | reverse complement strand
AACAACCACCAAAAATTGAAATCAGGAGCATTGTTTGAGGTTCCTTGAATTCTAAACTTGCCAATGCCTGGAATTTGTCATCGTCAAGTTTGGAAATTCTCTCTTTGAGAAACGAGAGTCTTGATTCCGGAAAGAACTTTGAGTTCTGCATGAAAAATTGGTCAACTTTGTTTTGATCCATAGTGTTTTTGTAGTTTTATTTTTTCGCCTACTCTATCAAGGATTTTCGGCTTCGTCCTTATATGTCATTTGTCAAACATTTGTCATGAAATCTATAAAAGAGAACATAACCATTTTGACGCCACAAAGATACTACAATATTTAAACATATGCTATCAAAAAGAACAAAATTCTCCATTAAAAGAGCTCTCATAAAACAACACATTATAACAGATAATTCATTAACTTTGCACACTGAATGGTAATTTAGCATTAGAAGACACTAATACAATAATTACCCACACAACAAAACACTAAAACATGACACAGAAAGAGAAGAAAAGCAAAGGAAGAAAGTTGTTTCTCAGCATATTATGGGGCATTATCGTTATAGGTATACTTAGCGTAGCCGGCATTTTTACAGCTATCACTAAGGGTTGGATAGGCTACGTACCACCACTACAAGAACTCGAGAATCCGAAAAACGATATGGCAACGCAGATATTCTCAAGCGATGGCAAATTGCTTGGCACATTCTTTATTGCTAAAGAGAATCGCGTCAACTGCACTTACAACGAGATATCACCCGACGTCATCAATGCCCTCGTAGCAACCGAAGACGAGCGCTTCTATAAACACAGCGGCATCGACGCCAAATCAACACTACGTGCTTTTTTATTCTTAGGCAAACGCGGTGGCGGAAGCACCTTAACCCAACAACTTGCAAAACAACACTACTCTACACCAGCAAAAAACACTCTACAACGCGCCATACAAAAACCCGTTGAATGGGTAATTGCGGTACAACTAGAACGACTCTACACCAAAGAAGAGATACTCACCATGTATCTTAACAAATTCGACTTTATCAACAATGCCGTTGGCATCAAAACAGCATCGAAAGTTTACTTCGGCAAAGAGCCTAAAGACCTAAAAACCGAAGAAGCAGCAATGTTGGTTGGTATGTGTAAAAATCCATCGCTCTACAATCCCGCCAGCAAGAAAGAAGCCACACGAGAACGCGCTAAAGCAAGACGTAACGTCGTACTAAATCAAATGTACAAAAACGACTACATCACCAAAGCCGAACGCGACTCATTACAACAGCTAGACGTAGTGCTCGACTTCCACCGCGTTGACCATAAAGACGGTATCGCACCATACTTCCGTGAATATCTACGACGCTACATGCAAGCTAAAAAGCCCAAACGTAGCAATTACGCCAGTTGGCAACTTAGCGAACGCGGACAATTCTACCAAGACTCTGTAGCGTGGGCAAACGACCCACTCTACGGTTTCTTAGAAAAACACAAGAAAAAAGATGGCTCATCGTACAACCTCTACTACGATGGACTTAGAATCTACACCACCATCAACTACGACATGCAAGTGGCTGCTGAAGAAGCTGTCAGAGAACACCTCACCAGCCTTCAGGCAAGTTTCTTTAAAGATAAAAAAGGCAACCCAAAAGCACCTTTTAGTCGTAATGTAGAAGACGACAGAATCAACTCCATTATGCAACGAGCCATGAAAAACAGCGATCGTTACCGCATGATGAAGAAAAACGGCAAGAGTCAAAGCGAAATAGAAAAAGCATTCAACACACCAACAGAGATGACAGTATTCTCTTGGCACGGCGACATCGATACCGTAATGACACCTATGGACTCCATCCGATATCTAAAACATTTTGCTCGCACAGGCATGATGTCGATGGACCCAATCACCGGACACGTCAAAGCTTATGTTGGTGGTCCTGATTTCTCATTCTTCCAATACGACATGGCAACAATGGGACGCCGACAAGTAGGTTCGACCGTTAAACCTTACCTATATACGTTGGCAATGGAAGAAGGATACTGTCCTAACAGCAAAGTGGTTGACCAAAAAGTCACACTCTACGATGCTCTTGGCCGACCATTCACGCCACGTGGTAATGCTGGCACAGGCGAAGTCATCACTCTACAACGCGGTCTACAAACCTCCAACAACAACATCAGTGCCTATCTCATGAGCCTCTTCACACCAGAACAATTGGTAGAACTTATGCGTTCATTTGGCATCCAAGGACCAATAGACCCCACAGTATCTCTCTGCCTTGGTCCATGCGAAGTAACCGTTGGCGAAATGGTGAGCGCCTACACCGCTTTCCCTAGCAAAGGACTGCGCCGTTCACCAATCTTTGTTACACGCATCGAAGAAAACAACGGCACTGTTATAGAAGAATTTATCCCCAAATACACCGAAGTAATCAACGAACAAACCTCCTTTAAGATGATAACCATGATGCGTGCCGTAGTTGATGGTGGCACTGGCTATCGCATCCGCTCACGCTATGGCATCACCGCCCAAGCGTGCGGCAAAACAGGAACAACCAACGACAACTCCGACGGATGGTTCATAGGTTACGTACCGCGACTTGTTACGGGTGTTTGGGTTGGATTCGAAGATCGCGACATACACTTCACTAATATGGCAGAGGGTCAAGGTGCAAGCATGGCACTGCCAATATGGGGTCTCTACATGCAAAAAGTATACGCCAATCCAAAACTCGGATACAGTGAAAACGAAGTGTTTGACATACCTTCCGAATATAACCCCAATGCTGACTGCGAATAACAAAAATCAACTAACCACTATCTCAAATAAATAGAAACAACAATGAAACACAGCCCACTACAAATTGCACGCTCTTGGTATATGCCCAAGATGCCAGTTGCCTTTCAGGGCGACATTGAACTGATGGAAGGCGACAGCACAGAAGCCATAGCCGACGAAGCCGAAATTGAACAACGCTTTCCTTACACCTATGGACAACCCATCATACACTTCACCACTGGCAAACCAAAAGAATACCCACAAATAGCCGTTGGCGTGATTCTCTCTGGTGGACAAGCCCCAGGTGGACACAATGTAATTTCCGGATTGTACGATGGTCTGAAACGCATTAATCCAGCAAACAAACTCTACGGATTTATTGATGGACCTGGCGGATTTCTTGCACATAAATACATTGAAATCACCAAAGAAATTGTCGACGCCTACCGCAACACTGGTGGATTCGACATGATAGGAAGCGACCGCACAAAATTAGAGACAGAAGAACAATTCGAACGCTGCTTAGACATATGCAGACAGCTATCACTCAAAGCTGTCGTCATTGTTGGTGGCGACGATTCTAACACCAACGCTTGCATGTTGGCAGAATACTTCAAGCAAAAAATCACAGGCATACAAGTAATTGGTTGTCCAAAAACCATTGATGGTGATCTCAAAAATGGCATCATCGAAACATCATTTGGTTTTGACACAGCTTGTAAAGTCTATTCTGAACTTATCGGTAACATACAACGTGATGCCGCCTCTTCAAAAAAATACTGGCACTTCATTCGTTTAATGGGACGCTCTGCTTCGCACATCACACTTGAATGCGCACTCATGAGTCAACCGAACGTCACCATCATATCAGAAGAAATTGCCGCCAAAAACATGACACTAGCTGACGTAGTAAACGACATCGCACGCATCATCATCGACCGCGCTGATGTTGATAAAAACTACGGCACCGTACTCATTCCTGAAGGTTTGATTGAATTCATACCAGCCTTCAGCAAACTCATCAAAGCGCTCAACAACCTATTGGCAAAAAACGAAGAATTTGTAGCACTACCCACTGCTGACGAACAACGCGAATACATCAAGGGTTCACTCAACAGCGACGACCTCGCCACGTTCCGAAGCCTACCAATTGGTATTGCGAGTCAACTGACACGCGAACGCGACCCACACGGCAACATCCAAGTGTCGCTTATTGAAACAGAGAAACTGCTCATCGAAATGGTAGCAAAACGTTTGGCACAACTTAAAGCTGAAGGGGTTTATAAAGGTAAGTTTGCTGCCATTCCACACTTCTTTGGCTACGAAGGACGATGCGCCATTCCGTCTAACTTCGATGCCGACTACACCTATTCGCTAGGCTACACCGCAGCCTACTTGATAGCTAACGGAAAAACAGGCTACATGGCAGCCGTAAAAAACCTCAGCGAGCCAGCCTCAATGTGGCAACCAATAGGTGTGCCTATCACAATGTTGATGAACATGGAACAACGCAATGGCGAAATGAAACCAGTGATACGCAAAGCATTGGTCGACCTTAACGATGCACCATTCAAGTATCTCGAGAAAAAACGTCGCGAATGGGCCATCAACCACTCTCATTTTATCTATCCTGGCCCAATACAGTACTTCGGACCATCCGAGGTTTGCGACCAACCGACAAACACCTTACTCCTAGAACAGGGCAAAGAAATATAAGCCAAACATACTGCCACAAAAAAGCAATCATAAAAAGCCATATCCTATCAAATGCACATTGATAGAATAACGCATAAAAAAAGGTCTGTTTAAACAACAGACCTTTTTAAATATATCCAACAGATAATAAGTATATTATTAGTCATTAAAACGCCAGAATGCCGCAAGACTTGCAGCACTGAGGTTTCGGAAAGGGTCGCAAACAGTGCGTGAAGCATCGATTTTGAAATAGAGATTACGTGCGCCTGGTGTTAGTGCAAACTCTCCTGTTTCCAACAATCCTTTGATATACTTTGTATGCTCTACGATGAGGTCTTTGATGGTTTCGCCTTGATGCGTACCAAACGGCATGGTATGATTTAGCGCATAGACATGCAACGTGGGCTCAGCATTCAACAAAAGAGCATCGGCATAGATTTTTTCCTCAGAGTCTTCTTCTTGAGGAAGAAATGTTTCGACAGGTTCTTCGAAGATGCGTTTGCGTGGTTTCTCATTCTCCAACTCCCGCTGATAATCTTCATACTGTCGATTCACATCTGCAAGATAAGCCGTTGCTTCTTCATCAAGTCGCACGTTAGCATCCATTTTCAGCAACCGATTGATATAATTCAGTCCTTCGACACCACTATCAATGGCCACTTGCAAGGGTTCACCTTGATAGATACCAAATGGTAATTTTTGTTTTAACGAAAACGTACGAGGTTTCATTTCAAAAGAATATCTTTGGCAATTTGGTCGGCAACAGCTTCACCACAAAGAATCTTAATAAGTTCTAAAGCAAAAGGGATGGCTGTGCCTGGTGCGCGCGATGTAATAATATTATCACTTACGAGTACACGTTCAGAACGAACAAAAGCTTCTGTGAGTTCGTCTTCGAAGCCAGGATAGCACACGGCTTGATGTTGTTTGAGCAATCCAAGACGTCCGAGAATGCTCGGTGAGGCGCAAATAGCAGCAATGAGGCGTTGTTCACCAGCTTGTTGCAGCAACAGATTACGCAATTTTTCACAAGCATAAAGATTTTCCATGCCAGGCATACCACCTGGGAGAATCAGCATATCTGGTTTTTCTATTTGTGCTTGCGCTATCAATGTGTCAGCCTTTACTGTAACGTTGTGCGCACCAACTACTTCATTACGATTCGACACCGACACAGTCTCCACGCACACTTCAGCACGTCGGAGGAGGTCAACAACAGCCAATGCTTCGATTTCTTCGAAGCCATCGGCGAGGAAGAGATATACTTTTTTCATTGTTTCAGAGAATTTTTCTTAGATTATAGGATTGCGATTAGTTCAGCACAAATTTATAGGTAATCTTACCTATTGAGACACCATCACCTGCAGAGAATTTTGTTTTCATTGCAGCTGTTTTTGCTGCATTGATGAGTTCTGTACTGGTTATGGTAGTGCCTTTTTCGAGTTTAGATGCCGACACAACATTACCAGCCGCATCCACTTTGATTTCAATCACCACGGTGCCTTCTTGGTTTTGTGTGTACGAAGGTTTCACCAGATCGCCTCGTAGGTTTCTGCCATCGAGCGACCACGAATTGCCACCCGACGAACCATGTCCCAACGGATTACCTGCAACGGTGTTACCTGTCGTTGAACCCTGTCCCGAGCCATTTGCTACAGTGCCACCTTTACCAAAAGCACCCGTCACCTTACTCGATGCGTTAGCAGCCACAGCGGCTTTGCGTGCTGCTTCGGCTTCTGCTGCTTTGCGAGCTTCTTCTGCTTTACGTTCTTCTTCGGCTCTACGCTCAGCAATGACACGTTGACGCTCTAAACGATCTTGTTCTGCCTTCGACAATGTTTTCTCGCTTGTAGCCACAGGAGCCGATGGTTCTTGTTGTTGTGTAATGATTGGTGGTGCTGGAGCTGCTGGTTGTGGCATCGCTGCTGCTACCGATGTTTCTTGCGATATATCGTCCACATCGTCGTTATGCGATGGTGCACCACCACCATCGAAATCTTCTGAGAAGCTCACCATGATTCCTTCCTCCATCTCTTCTTTATAGATTGAGAGTCCACACAGCAACAGTATCAGCAGTATGATGGCACACACTACTGCTGTGCATATCGAAGCATAGACATCCGATTTTTGTATTTGTTGAGGCATGGGTGATTTCTTTTCTGTTGTTTATTTCTTTACTCTTCAACACGCCGTGTAGCAATCACGAGTTTCAATTTGTTCTCGTTCACCACATCAAGCACCTTCACTACTTCTTTGTAAGGTACATTTTCATCGGCATGCAACGCCACAAAAACGGCAGTATCTTGTGCATAAACGGCTTGTAGTTCTGCTTCAAGATCTTCGAAGAGTATGTTACGTGGAGTTTCGTTTTGATCGGCAATGGCGTACTGTCCTTCTTGGTCGATAGAGAGTCGTACGACATGTGCTTTTGTCGAAGTCTTGGTCTTGCTTTGTGGTAGTTTGATACGCATGTCGTTAGGCGACGACATGGTCGATGCTATCATAAAGAAGAGCAGCAATAGGAAGATGATATCTGTCATCGACGACATGCTAAATGAAGCATCCACCTTATTTCTTTGCTTTAGAGCCATGTTTTGTTTTTGTTTACAACACTATTTTACCGAAGGTTCGTTGAGTAGGTCCATGAACTCCATGCTGGAGCTTTCGAGTCGGCGCATCACAGCACTTACACGCGACACTAAATAGTTGTAGGCGAAATAAGCCAGAATGCCGACAATCAAACCAGCCACAGTGGTCACCATTGCGGTGTAGATGCCGCCAGAAAGGTCGCTGAGGTTAACTGTATTGTCGCCTTTATTAGCCATATTGAAAAATGCTTCTACCATACCAAGCACAGTGCCAAGGAAACCAATCATTGGCGCACCGCCAGCAATGGCAGAGAGTAGACTCAATCCTTTTTCCAGTTTTGCTACTTCCATGTTACCTACGTTTTCGATAGCCACGAGCACATCGTTCATTGGACGACCCAAACGGCTGATACCCTTTTCAATCATACGTGCCGATGGGGTGTTGGTAGCTTGACAGAGATTTAATGCGCTCTCTATCTTACCGTCGTAGATATAGTCTTTGATACGATTCATAAACGAAGAGTCCTCTTTCGAAGCGCCATGAATCACGAAAAGACGTTCGAAGAAAATATAACAAGCCAACACAAGCATCAGCACAAGTGGAATCATTATCCATCCACCTTTCAATGCCATGTCAAAGAAACTCATTTCTACAACTGGTTCGGCAGTGGCGTTGGCAATAGTATCGATGCTATCGGTTGCAACGGTAACAGTTTGTTGGAGCAAAAAAGCCATATGTTTTAAGTATTAATTTTCGTTGTAAGTTATTCTATTTTTATCTTATTCAATGTTTTAGACCAAGCATTGTTTGTAACGTTTAACCGTCTCTTCCAATCCCCAGTAGAGTGCGTCAGAAATGAGTGCATGACCGATAGACACTTCAGCAAGGAAAGGAATGTTTTGGTGGAAGAAAGCAAGGTTGTCGGTGTTGAGGTCGTGTCCGGCATTTATTTGCAATCCGAGGCTTTGCGCTAGTTTTGCTGCTTCAACAAATGGCACAACGGCTTCTTCGCGTCTCTTAGCATAATTCGACGCATAAGGTTCTGTGTAGAGCTCGATGCGGTCGATGCCAAGCGCTGCGGCGGCATAGATATTTTCCAATTCCGTGCCAACAAACACCGACACGCGAATACCTTCTGCCTGAAACTCTGCTGTAACATCCGAGAGGAAATCACGGTTCTTGATGCAGTCCCACCCTGCATTCGATGTCAGTTGGTCGGGGCCATCAGGCACAAGTGTCACTTGTGTCGGACGCACATTTTTTACGAGTTCAACAAACTGAGGAATAGGGTTTCCTTCGATATTAAATTCGGTAGTCACAGCACCTTTGAGGTCGTAGACATCTGTATAGCGGATGTGTCGTTCGTCAGGGCGTGGGTGAACAGTGATACCATCAGCACCAAAGCGTTCACAGTCCAATGCTACTTGAAGCACATTGGGCACATTGCCACCGCGTGCATTGCGTAACGTGGCAATTTTGTTGACATTAACACTGAGTTTTGTCATAGTGTATCTATTTATTCTAATGGCGAAAGCCTTAAAAAAAAACAAAATTCTTGCCGAGGTATTGTTTTCTTGCCGACTCCATTTCTCTATCGGCAACTTTTCGTGTACCTTTGTGGCGATATTAAGTGCAAAGATACAAATTTGTATTGAGCCATACAACTCGCTGAGACAAAAAGTTTCATCGGATTGAAACACACCATTTCACACATTATTTTACAACAAGAAAATCATCATGCGCAAGGTTTTGATTTTTGGCAACAGTTTCCGTGTCAACCGCTTACCACAGATGCAACAACTGTTTTCGCAGCTACGCAACCATGGGCTCGACATTGCTGTCGACGCACAGTTTTCACAGTTTCTCACCCAAGAAGCAGGCATCGATGCCCATCTGTTTGAGATTATCGAAGGTAACGATTTTTCAGGCGATGTCGCTTTTAGCCTTGGTGGCGACGGCACATTTCTAAACACAGCAGCACGCATTGGGTCGAAAGGGATACCTATCATAGGCATCAACACTGGACATCTTGGCTTCCTTGCCGACATCACCAACGACGAAGCCTCGACCTTTATCAACGACATTGCTTCAGGCAACTATAAAGTTGAACAACGCACACTATTAGAAGCCTCCGCCAACAACAATGAAAAACTAATTCAACCCTTTGCGCTCAACGAACTCGCCATATTAAAACAGGACCTCTCATCGATGATTACCATCGAAGCACGTGTCGATGGTGAACTACTCAACACCTACAAAGCCGACGGACTGCTTATTGCCACACCTACAGGTTCTACAGCCTATGCGATGAGTGCCGGCGGCCCCATCACAACTCCCAACACCCCCGTGTTCATCATTGCACCCATTGCACCACACAGTCTTACCATGCGCCCTATTGTGCTACCCGACAACTGCACCATCGAACTCAAAACAGAGAGCCGCTCACAAAGCTATTTGGCCGCATTCGACGGACGATCACAAGTGCTCAACTGCGAAACAACACTCACACTACAACGCGCCAACTACCACATCAACGTGATACGACCTAACGACCACACCTTTTTCAACACACTGAAAAACAAACTTATGTGGGGCGCCGACAATAGATAACAATCCGTAAACTATCCAAACAGACCAAACTATGAGAATTATATACATGGGCACTCCCGACTTTGCCGTCGCACCATTGCAAGCCTTGGTAGAACGTGGCTACGACGTTGTTGCTGTGGTTACGATGCCCGACAAACCCGCCGGACGCGGTCACAAGCTGCAAGCATCGCCCGTAAAACAATTTGCACTCGAGCACCAACTACCCGTGTTGCAACCAGAACGACTGAAAGATGACACCTTTCTCGATGAGCTTCGTAGCTATCACGCCGACCTACAAATTGTTGTCGCCTTCCGCATGCTGCCCGAAGTGGTGTGGAACATGCCACCCAAAGGCACCATCAATCTACACGCCTCGCTACTACCACAGTACCGTGGTGCGGCACCCATCAACTGGGCCATCATCAACGGCGACACAGAGAGCGGAGTCACGACCTTCCAACTCAAACACGAGATAGACACCGGGGCAATCATACGACAACAAGCAACACCCATCACACCCGACGACAACGCCGGCACACTGCACGACCGTCTGATGGACATCGGCACACAACTTGTAGTGGAAACCGTCGACCTCATCGAATCGGGCAATTACACTCCCATACCACAACGCGATGACATCGAGTTACGACCCGCCCCAAAAATATTTAAAGAGACATGCCGACTCGACTTCACCCAAACCAGCGAGCAGATTCACAACCGTGTGCGCGGACTATCGCCCTACCCCGCTGCACTGTTCACCTACACGCCCATCAACCACGAACCTATCGTGTTCAAAGTATTTGAGACCCAAGCGGAAACGACACCACACAACTACACTCCTGGCACATTGATTACCGACAATAAGAAAACACTAAAAATAGCAACTGCCGACGGTTACCTACACCTCCGTTCACTACAAATGCCAGGAAAGAAACGGATGACCGCAGAAGAGTTGATGCGTGGTTTCAAATTCGATAACCTCACGGTAAATCAACAATAACACCGCACACAACACAACAAGCTTCAACGCACTACACACACTTTCATGCCATTACACGCTTATATCGTCAGACACGGTGAAACGACAGAGAATCGCACAAAAATTCTCCAAGGACATTTGCCAGGACAACTGACATCACAAGGCATGGCACAACTCGAAGAGACGGCAACACGCCTCAGCCACGAGTCAACAACATTCCAACGCATCGTATCGAGCGACCTTCAACGTGCTGTCGATTCAGCGCAAATCATTGCTAACCACCTACACATTGCCATCGACACAACCCCTCTGCTTCGCGAACGCGACTGGGGACCCTTTACCGGTATCTCAATAGCCGAGGCAGCTGCCAAATATCGAATCGACGGTCAATGGCAATTTCCCGACAACACCACCGAGACCGAAACAGCCATTTTCGAACGGGCACAAACAACCCTAAGATGGCTAAAACAACACTACGACAACCAAGACATCGTGGTGGTGACTCACGGACAGTTTGCTCGCAACCTATTAGCAGCACATCATCACCTCACTTTTGCCGACATCGAACCATTCAGCAACGGCGAGTTCCGCACCATTACACTATAACATCAACACTATGAGAGATAATCGCGACGCCATCGACTTTGCCAACGAACCTGTGGGCAAACTCTTCCGCAAAATGATAGTGCCCACTTTGATAAGCATGATATCTATGGTGATACTAAACCTCACCGATGGTGCTTTCGTAGGACACGGTGCAGGTAGCGACGCATTGGCAGCCGTCAACATTGCTGCCCCCATTTTCAATCTTCTTGCTGGCGTGGGCATCATGTTCGGCATCGGAAGTTCTGTAGTGGCAAGCATTCACCTCTCGAGAGGCCAAACAAAAGCTGCCAATATCAACATCACACAAGCTTTGATTGGTGCTGTTGGCATCACACTTGTTATCTGCATAGCCATACTAAGTAACCTTGCCGGCACTTGCCGACTGTTCGGTAGCAACGAAGCACTCATTCCATTGGCAAGCAGTTATCTGAAATGGATTGCACTTTGTGAGCCATTCACGATGTTCCACATGGTAGGCGTGTTTTTGGTGCGACTTGACGGAAGTCCGAAATATGCGATGGCAACATCGTTGGTAGGAACCATGCTTAACATCTTCCTCGACTGGCTTTTCATCTTTCCTTTCGGGTGGGGGTTAGAAGGTGCCGCCATAGCCACCAGCATCAGTTTCTCGATTGCAGCACTCATGATTATCGGCTACTTGGTGTGGAAACCCAAAACACTACATTTGTACCGACTACGACTTACAAAAAAATCGATGATGCTCACACTGCGCAATCTTGGCTATCAGTGTCGTATGGGTTTTTCTGCCATGTTGGGCGAAGTGGCTGTGAGTGGCGTCATTATCACCGGCAACTACGTTTTCATACACTACCTTGGCGAAGCAGGCGTGGCTGCCTACAGTGCGGCTTGCTACTGCTTTCCTGTTATTTTCATGATGGCAAACGCCATTGTGCAATCGGGACAACCCATCGTTAGTTTCGCTCACGGCATCAACAATACGAAACGACAAGACGAAGCACGCCGCACAATGCTACGTTGGGCTTGCATTGCAGGTGTCACTATCAGCATCTTGATGTTCATCGGTGCCAAACAAATCACCAAGCTTTTTCTCAATGCCAGCGAACCAGCCTATCAACTCTGTATCGACGGACTACCACTGTTTGGCACAGGCATCCTATTTGCAACACTCAACATTGAGATAATCGGTTATCTACAAAGCATCGAACAGTCGACACGCGCCACCATCTACACCTTGCTACGAGGCTTTGTTACTGTAATTCCATGCTTCATCTTTCTTCCACGCATCATTGGCAACCAAGGGATGTGGCTAGCTATCCCTGTTGCTGAAGCCATCACATTTCTCATCATCTTACTTACGCAACGAAAACATTAACACGCCCGACTCAACATTAGAACAGCGCAAACATCAAACGGGAAACTCCA
>JAUNIJ010000151.1 GCA_030523485.1 Bacteroidales bacterium | reverse complement strand
GTGTTATTGTTTTGTTTTGCATAAACTATTTTGCTTTCATTGGCACTTTTGGTTCGCAACATTTCTACATATTGCTTTTTATTAGCATCAACAGAAGCAATGGCAGCGTCATAAAGTGCTTTTGCTGTGGTAGCATCTGAACAAGAAAGCATTGTTACGCCATCGAACGATTTTATTTTCATTGAGGCACCTAACAATGTGTTTAGCTGTTCTACATTAAAAAGGTTTGCCATTGTCTTCGATATCGACACCAATTCTACTTTGGGATTGTCGGAAAATTGTGTAAACACTTTGTTTTGCGCGCTTAACAATAGAGCAGAGAAGCAGCATACAAACAGTAAGCAGACGATTTTCTTCATGTTTTTCTCTTGTTTAGTTTGTTCTACATTATTTATATTGTAACCTTTTTAGGTTTGATATTTCGACTATTTGTCATGCACAAGGTTACATCTGCGACAGCGTTTTTTCTAAAAAAAAATAGGAAGACTTTTGTCCTCCTATCATTTTGTCCTCCTATAACAACATTTATATAATATCTTTCACAATGAGTTAAGTTGTGCAGTGTACGTTAGACACGTTTTTGATTTTCAATAGATTAAGGCATAGATTGTTGGCATCTTCACGTGAGTGCACATAGACAGTAAATGTGCCTTTAAAAATGCCGTTGTCGGTGATAAAGTTCACCGAAGCGATAGCCATGCCACACTCTGTGGTAATGGTTTGAATTATCTTGATTAATAATCCGACTTTGTCGATGCCGTCAATAGTAAAGGTTGCAGGAAACGATTTTACACGGTGTGTTTCCCATTTTGCATCCATAATACGATTGCCAAAGTTTGCTTTCAGATGTTGTGCATTAGGACAGTTTCGACGATGTACGATTATGTTTCCTGAATCGTCAATATAACCCATCACTTCATCACCAGGAATTGGTTGACAGCATTCTGCCAATTTGTAACTTCTGTCGATGTTATCGTCGGTGAGGAACAAGGTTTTTGATTTTTTCTCCTCGTCGCTGAGTTGTACGGCACTGTCTTTTTTATTGTCGCTGAATTGTAGTTTCCATATTTTCACCCAACGACTTTTACTCTCTTCTTTAAAGATTACGTTCTCGATATCGTCTACAATAATGGTTTTTCTACCAGCAGCAATGTAGAGCTCGTTCATTGAGTTAATCTTGTAGTAAGCCAACAATTGCTTTTGTACCTCTGCCGAATTTTGTAGATTTACTTTTTGTAGATGTTCTTCAACAATAAATCGTCCTTCTTTTTGAAATAGTGAGATTTGTTTTCTCAACAATGCTTTTAGTTTCGTGACAGCTTTTTGAGTTTTGGCAATATCCAACCACGACATTTGAGGTTGTTGATTTTGCGATGTCAGTATTTCTACTTGGTCGCCACTTTTCAACTCATAGGAGATTGGCTGAAGTTTATGGTCAATTTTTGCACCAATACAGTGCTGACCAATGTCGGAGTGGAGATAAAAGGCAAAGTCGAGAGCTGTAGAATGTTGCGGTAGTTTCACGATATCACCTTTTGGTGTAAACACAAATATCTCTGTAGTGTAGAGATTGAGTTTAAACATGTTCATGAAATCTACGGCACTGGTGTAGTTGGCATTGTCCAACGATTCTTTAATACATGCAAACCAATCGTCAAGGTCTGAACCTTGGTCTTTATTACCTGTTTTATATTTCCAGTGAGCTGCCACACCATGTTCAGCAATATCGTTCATTCTGGCGCTTCGTATTTGCACCTCAATCCAGTGTCCCTCCGGCCCCATGACAGTGACATGCAGTGCTTCATAACCATTTGTTTTTGGCGTACTAATCCAGTCGCGCATACGATCCGGGTGAGCTTTATATGTACTGATTAATATGCCTTTTATCACCATGCAGTCGCTCACCTCATTCTCGTCGGGCTTAGGCGTTACCACAATTCTCACCGCCAAGAGGTCGAAGATATGGTCGAAGCCTTCTTCGACGCTGACACCCAATTTCTGCATTTTTTTATAGACAGAGAATGGTGTTTTTATGCGGTACGATATTTCGTAGTCGAACTTATAAGCTTTTAACTGTCGTTCGATAGGGTTGATGAATTTTTGATAGGCATCTTGCAGACTGCCGCGTAAAGAATTGATATGGTTGGAAATTTTTTC
This sequence comes from Bacteroidales bacterium, assembly GCA_030523485.1. GTDB lineage: Bacteria > Bacteroidota > Bacteroidia > Bacteroidales > Paludibacteraceae > HGM05398. The sequence goes on along the minus strand of JAUNIJ010000151.1, from coordinate 962 downwards.
GTACTGGACAGGATACTCATATTTAAAGCATAAGTCCTCTAACTCTTCTTTTATTTTAAAGAAACCGAGGCGCTGGGCTAATGGTGCATAAACATAGAGTGTTTCGCCCGTTATTTTCAGTTGTTTGGCGGTTGGCATCGAACCAAGGGTACGCATGTTATGTAAGCGGTCAGCCATTTTAATGAGAATAACGCGCACGTCTTCTGGAATGGTTAGAATTAGTTTGTGAAAATTCTCCGCCTGAATCGATTCCTTGTCACCAAAGATACCGCCAGATATCTTTGTCAAGCCCTCTACTATTGTTGCAATTTTTTCGCCAAAATTTTCTTTAATATCTTCAGTGGTGTATTCGGTGTCTTCTACCACATCATGAAGTAGAGCGGAGCAGATAGAGGTTGATCCAAGCCCTATCTCCTTGACAACAATGCGCGCAACAGCAAGGGGGTGCATGATATACGGCTCACCAGAGCGACGGCGAGTACCTTCATGTGCTTTTTTGGCAAATTCAAAGGCACGAGTGATGATTTCAACTTTTTGTTTATGAGCGGTCGACGCATAGTCGGCCAACAATGCTTGAAATTCATCATTTATCATTTTTTGCTCTTCTGCTTCCGAAAGAACAACCTTATTTTCCATACTTTATGTTTACATTGATAAGATGTTATTTATAATGTGATGAGTAAATCTATTACGTTTTCTCTTCGACTTGCAAAGTTACGATTTTCCTTGCGTTTCTACAGTTAGCAAGGCATTATTTTTAGAGAAAAACATTACCACCAAACAATTAGGAAAAGGTATCACGAAAAAGAATAAAAAGCAATTATTCCAAATGCAAATAATTGGCAACCGAACTGTTTTACAAAACGCCTACGAGACATTCATCTCAACAAGAAGCAATCCGTTCGTCGCATAAAAAAAGTCTTGTTTTAACAACTTTGTCTTACCAGACAGATAAGAAATTT
>JAUNIJ010000150.1 GCA_030523485.1 Bacteroidales bacterium | reverse complement strand
TAGAAAACCTCCAAAGCGGTTTCACCTTAAGTCAACTGAAAAAAAGACTTGATGAACTGCCAGAAAAAGAATTCAAGCCCATTGTTGGGGTTGAAGCATATTGTGCACATCGAACACTTTACGACAAAGACAAAGAGCTGAAATACATCAAAAAAGAAAACAACAAAGAGACATTAGTAGATATAGGCGGCTACCACCTGATTTTACTAGCAAAAAACAAAACTGGCTATAAGAATCTATGCAAAATAGTTTCAATAGCATATATTGACGGATTCTATCGTCACCCACGCATTGACAAAAACATATTAGCAGAATATCACGAAGGGTTAATTGTTTGTTCCGCATGCTTAGGTGGTGAAATACCACAACTCATATTACAAGGTGAAATAGACAAAGCCGAAAAAAGCATCAACTGGTTCAAATCGATTTTTGGCAATGACTACTACCTTGAACTTCAACGCCATAAAACAGACGACCCTGAAGCCGACCAAAACACCTATCAACGACAAAAATACGTCAACGAAATCATACTTGAACTTGCAAAGAAAACCAACACAAAGATCATTGCAACAAACGACGTACACTTTGTTGAAAAAGAACATGCAACAGCACACGACCGCTTGATTTGTCTAAACACTGGCAAAAAAGTTTCCGATACCAACCGAATGCGTTATACACGTCAAGAATGGTTGAAAACACCAGAAGAAATGGCAGAAGTGTTCGAAGACCTTCCTGAGGCACTTGACAACACACAAGAAATCGTAGATAAAATAGAACCTTTTAGCATCAACTCTGACCCTATTATGCCTAAATTCGACATCCCAGCCGAATTTGGCACCGAAGAATCGTACAGAGAGAAATACACAGAAAAAGATTTATTCGACGAATTTACTCAAAACGAACATCACGAAGTTTGTCTCTCCGAAGAAAAAGCTAACGAAAAAATAGCTAAATTAGGTGGCTACGACAAACTATATAGAATAAAGTTAGAAGCCGATTACTTAGCAAAGAAAGCATGGGAAGGCGCCCACGAACGCTACGGAGAAACACTTACTGAAAAACAAATCGAACAGATTGAGTTCGAATTGCACATCATGAAAACCATGGGTTTCCCTGGCTACTTTCTTATCGTACAAGACTTCATACAAGCAGCACGTAATATGGGTGTATCGGTTGGACCTGGTCGTGGCTCCGCGGCTGGTTCCGTTGTGGCCTACTGTTTGAAAATCACCAATGTCGACCCAATGAAATACGACTTGCTGTTTGAACGCTTCCTAAATCCCGATCGAATCTCTCTGCCTGATATCGATGTTGACTTTGACGATGATGGTCGTGAATTAGTACTAGATTGGGTGAGCGAAAAATACGGCAAAACACACGTCGCACACATCATCACATATGGCACAATGGCCACAAAATCGAGTATTAAAGATGTTGGAAGAGTGCAAGATGTGCCATTAAAAACAGTAAATGAACTCCTCAAATACATACCCGATAAATTCAGCGAAAACATTAAAGACGAGAAAGGTAACACACCGAAAGTAAAAATCAAAAACTGTCTGAAATACATCCCTGAGCTTAAACAAATAGCAGAAGGCACTGATAAAAACTTAGCATCGACGCTCATCTACGCACAACAACTTGAAGACACAAACCGACAAATTGGTATTCACGCATGTGGCGTAATCATTGGTGCCGACGATTTGACTAAATTTGCACCACTGGCAACCGTCCCCGACAAAAAAACAAACAAACAAATTATGGTAACACAGTACGACGGTCATGTTGTCGAGAGCGTCGGACTCATCAAGATGGACTTCCTCGGTTTAAGCACACTTTCAATCATCAAAGAAGCACTACAAAACATCAAACTATCAAGAGGAATCGATATCAATATCGACAACATTCCCATCGACGATGCTGAAGTATACAAACTTTACAGTCGTGGAGAAACAATAGGTATTTTCCAGTTTGAATCTGCTGGTATGCAAAAATACCTACGAGAGTTGCAACCTACGATGTTTGGCGACTTGATTGCAATGAATGCGCTTTATCGCCCAGGTCCTATGGATTACATCCCCGACTTCATCGCCCGTAAAGCCGATCCTTCAAAAATTACCTACGACATCCCATGTATGGAAGTTTATCTAAAAGACACCTATGGCATCACCGTTTACCAAGAACAAGTGATGCTGCTAAGTCGTCTTTTGGCTAATTTTACTCGCGGTGAATCGGACAAACTCCGTAAAGCCATGGGTAAGAAGCAAATAAAGGTACTAAATGAGTTAAAACCCAAATTTATAAATGGTGGTAAAGCTAACGGACACGACCCCAAAATACTTGAGAAAATTTGGACGGACTGGGAAAAATTCGCATCATACGCCTTCAACAAATCACATGCAACATGTTACGCATGGGTATCGTATCAAACAGCATACTTAAAAACACACTACCCCGCTGAATTTATGGCTGGTTTACTCACAAGAAACAAAGACAAACCATCAGAAATCAGCAAGTTCATGGATGAATGCAAACGCATGAAACTGGACATTAAAGGACCAGACGTCAACGAGTCATTATTAAATTTCACCGTTAACAACAATGGGGAAATTCGCTTTGGACTTGGTGCTATCAAAGGCGTTGGCGAAAGTGCAGTGGAAGCAATCATTTCTGAACGACAGAAAAATGGACCATATAAAGATGTGTTCGATTTTGTAGAACGTGTCAACCTAAAAGCATGCAATAAAAAGAACGTCGAGTGCCTCGCCATTGCTGGAGCATTCGACTCACTGAACTCGCTCACTCGGGAACAAATACAATCGATTGACGAAAACGGCAAACCAATGTTAGACGAACTCATAAGATACGGCAATAAAACGCAAGAAAACAAAAAACAAGATGGCGGTTTATTTGGCGACGATTTCTTTAACATCGAGATACCAAAGCCTAAACCTATCGAGATAACAGAATTTTCTCTCTTAGATAGACTAAACAAAGAAAAAAACTTAATCGGCATCTACCTGTCTTCACACCCGTTAGACAAATATAAGATGATTATTCAATACGGGTGCAACTGCACAACTAAAGAATTGTCGAACTGTTTGGCCGACAAGCAAAACAAAGCATTTACT
>JAUNIJ010000149.1 GCA_030523485.1 Bacteroidales bacterium | reverse complement strand
AACAACGACGAAGGACACAACGTTTACAGCCAAAGAAAACAACAAGAATACAAACAAGAATTCGTCGACTACACAAAACCCATACGCCTCAACAAATACCTCGCCAACGCTGGCGTTTGTTCACGCCGTGAAGCCGACGACTACATACAAGCTGGTGTTGTAAAAGTCAACGGAGAAGTAATCACAGAACTCGGGTCTAAAGTCATCCCAGCAACCGATAAAATCCTCTTCCACAACACACCCGTACAAATCGAAAAGAAGGTTTACATCTTGCTGAACAAACCGAAAAACTGCGTAACAACATCCGACGACCCACAAGAACGTCACACCGTGCTCGACTTCGTGCGCAACGCCTGTCCACAACGTGTCTACCCTGTTGGACGACTCGACAAAAACACCACTGGTGTCATCTTAATCACCAACGACGGCGACCTCGCTTCGAAACTCACACACCCAAAATACGATAAGAAAAAAATCTATCAAGTAAAACTCGACCGCGACTTCACCGAAGAAGATATGCAAAAACTGCGCGACGGCATCATGCTAGAAGACGGAGAAATCAAAGTCGACGACATCAGCTACCTACAAAATCAACAAACCAAAGAATTGGATTTGAACAAAGTAGGCGTTGAAATACACTCTGGTCGCAACCGTATCGTACGTCGCATGTTCGAACACCTGGGCTACAAAATCTCAAAACTCGACCGCGTCTACTTCGCCGGACTCACCAAGAAAAACCTCGGACGAGGCAAATGGCGCTTCCTCTCTGAAGCAGAAGTAAACATTCTAAAAATGACTAACTAAACCATTAGTTCATAGACTCACAACTATCGATTGGTAAACGACACAACAGCTTACCAATCGATAGTTTTTTTTGCACACCTACAACACATTACATTGTAGAAGCTATAAAAATCGTACCTTTGCACACAACAACGACATAGCAAATGAAAAAAACACGCATCATCATACCATTAGTCATCGTAGCACTCATCGCCACACTATGCATTCTACGATGGCAAGCATGGTTCGGAAAAATCGAAGAACCACCCTACAACACACCCGACACCATCGATCGGTTAGTCATCAACATGGGAGCAACAGGATTCAACAGCCGCACCATCACATGGCGATGTGGAGACTCGCTACAACCAGCCGAACTACACCTCAAACTCGAAAACACCAAAGACATCACCACCATACCTGCTGAAGGAACCATCGTAACCACCGACGGCGGCAGCAATGCCTATTACAAAGTCGACATTACACCATCACAAGGCTACTACATGTACCAAGTCGTGACAGGCGAACACACCTCACCGTGGTATCATCTACACGTCGTAGAGCAAGCCAACCACTGCGCCTTCCTCGTCTCTGGCGACATACAAGACATCGAAAGAAGCGTCACCGACACCATCTTCCAAGCACTTTACAAACGATACCCACAAACCGACTTCCTACTACTCCTTGGCGATGTCATACACCGACCCATAGACAACTCTTGGAACCTATGGTTCAACGAAATAGACACCATAGCAGCCTGTCTGCCACACATAGCCAACTGCGGCAACCACGAGTACTACAAAGGACGCAAAGGCGACATCGACCCACGATGGTGCCACACCTTCACACACCCTAACAACGGCCCCGACAACGTAAAAGCACAATCGTACTACCTTGATCTACCAAGCATGCGACTCATCGTAATCGACACACAAGGATTGAAACGACTACGCGACTATCGTAGAACCAAACAATGGTTGAAAGAGTTGGTCGACAACAACACACAATCATTCTGCGTCGTTGCCCTACACCACCCTTTGCAATCACAAAGCATTGGACGATACGGCATTTGGGAACGTCTCTACTTCAAAAAGACACTCGAAAAAGTCGACCTCGTGTTGCAAGGTCACGACCACTCATACGCTCGAACATGCACCAAACAACACAACGAAAAAAACACACCCATCAACATCGTAACCACCAACAGCGAAAAACACTACCTCTCAAAATGTCGACGAAAAGCCGACCGAATAGCATGCGGTGAACGACTCTACGAGTACATCGAAGTAAATGAGAATCAGATGACCATATATACCTATCTCACAGATAAGTACACACTCTACGACAAAATACACATCGAGAAAGACGAAAACGGCAACAACACCGTAACTACAGAAGACGCACTCTCCGACGAACAACTATTGATGCCAAAAAAATACGAAGGCAAACGCAACTACAAAACCATCCGCTACAACCGTTGTCGAGAACTACGTCGAGAAGCGCTCCAAATCAGAGCAGAACAATGAAAGCCATCTTTTGGGACATCGACAACACGCTCATCGACTTCGTAGCCTCCAGCCACGAAGCATTTTTCGAGCTGTGTAAAAGCCATCAACTTATTGTCGATGAAGGACATTTCCAACGTTGGTACACCTTCAAAGAACAGTTTTGGCGCAAGCAAGAACAAGGGCAAATGAACGTCGAAGAAATCGTAGCACATCAGTTCGACCAACTTCGCGACGAAACACATTTTCAAGGCGACATCGTAGCCTTCAGCCTCGAATTCCAACAACTACTGCACCATCATGCCGTGCCCGTAATGCATGCCAAAGAGACGCTCTCATGGTGTCAACTACAAGGCTTTCAACAATATGCCGCATCGAACGGCTACATCCAACAACAAACTTCACGTCTCACGCTCTGTGGACTATTCCCCTACTTCAACGCCCTATTTGTCTCCGACGACATAAAAGCAGAAAAGCCATCACCTACATTTTTCCAAACAGCGCTGAAATACGCCCATCTCAACGCTGAAGACGTGCTGATGATTGGCGACAATCTCATCACCGACATCCAAGGCGCACAGTCGGTCGGTATCAAAGCATGTTGGTACAACACACACACCAGTATCAACAATAGCCCCAAAAACATTCAGCCCGACTACGAAATCCACACATTGAAAGAGTTAGAAACGTTAGCAATGTGCCTCTAACAATCGTCAACAACACCTTCTCACACACTTCTTAAAAAACAATTTGACCAAAAATGAATCTGTTGTAGCGATGCACGAAAATTTTCATGCCGAAAATAATTTCTTGTGGGAAGTTTTCATTTCGTGCACGCTGAAAATA
>JAUNIJ010000148.1 GCA_030523485.1 Bacteroidales bacterium | reverse complement strand
CTTCTCAAACGAATACTTGAAGTTCACATCATAGTCAGCCTTTACCGATGGGAAAATGTCAACGCCAGCACGAAGTGCAACATAAGGCGACATGCATGTTCCTACTTCAGCGGTGATACCCTGTAAACCGATACCAACGCCTACTGCTACATGATTTCCTACTCCATAAGTGATCTTGTCCTGGGCATTGTCCTGGGCAACCGCTGCCAAACTGCTAAATACAATAGCAGCAATAATAGTCAAAGTCTTTTTCATTATTTTTATTTTATTAATTTTGTAAGTTATCACGAGTGCAAAGTTACACATTCTTTTTAAGAATAAAAAATTTAAAAGGCAATAATATATTATTTGACACTTAATATTGACAATATAGCCGCAAAGCATAGATTATCATGAAATCATTTTTCACCTTTACGCAATTAGTACGATTCATCCAACTAGTTTAGTTAATTATTATTAAAATACTATTAATTTATAACACGCGTGTGTGGAAATATGCGAAAATTGTAGTAATTTTGCAGTCGATTTTGAGGAGTAACACGTTCACGAGTCCTATTTCACGCTAAAAATGTGGAGAAGGTCTTGTCTTTGTTGTTGCGACAAAAAACGGGACTGCTCTGAAGAATCACGCAAGTCGGCATAGGGTATTACTGCGGGGGAAAATGAACTCTTGGGATGGCTCTGCAGCTTGTGGAAAGGTCCTCATTTATGGGGCGAATGTGATAAATAACGAAGGCGTACAGCGAGGAGTCTTCCAGCCGCTCACCCTCACGCCTGATGATAAAAGATTAAACAGCTGAATCCCCGGGGTGACGATCAGCACAAAGACAATTAAAATGAAACTTTTTACGTTAAAAAGATTTTTCGTTGTAACACTTTTGATGTGCCTCGGCATCAGCCAGAGTTGGGCATGGACAAGGGCGTCGACTGTTATTGCCATTGCTTCGACAAACAACAGTTCTAAAAATGGGGTTGGTAACGATGTCGGAGGAACTGTTTGTGTTAATAACCAAAATACCGCAAGAGAATATCAAGCAAAAGATCAAATTTCAACTGGTATTAGTGGAGTCGGCAATACAGGACTCTTTTCTGGTAGTGTTATTCAATACTTTTTCGCACAAGAAAAAGAAGGTTTTAAATTTGTAGGATGGTCAGAATCAGAAGATGGTAGTAATATTGTGAGTACAGAGTCTGTATACGCTAACACAAACACATCTAATAACCAAGATGTATCAAAAACATTGTATGCCATTTTTAGAAGTGACAAATATCTTCGCAACCGTGAGACTGGTCGCTTCTTGATGAATGGTGGTACAAATAGTACACATGCCGTTGTTGGCAACTACGCAAAAGTGAGTGTTGGCCTTGCCAATTATTCTGAAGCAGAATATTTTAGCACAACAATTGCTACTCAATATGGCTATTTGGCAAATGACGCAAATCTCAATGGTGCGTCTACAGAATGGAATTTCACCAAAAATGACAAGGGCTTCTATACTATTACCAATAGCGGTAAAGCATTGACTGCAGCTGGTACATACTTCCATGACAATCCACTTTATCAATATGTGGGTACTGCTGCACTTGATGCCACAGACAAGAACCAGCAGTGGGAGATAGTTACAGAAGATATGCTTATTGATGAAATGAAAAAAGCAACACCTGAAAATCCGATGAATGTTACCCACCTTATCAAGAATCCAAACTTTGATAAAGTTGATGGTACAACGGGATGGACATTTAATGGAAATGGCAACACCAGCAGAGGACGTGTTACTAATGTAGGTGTTAATGGTACTGATGATAACACATGTAATTACAATTGGAGAGTAAACACTGCAAAAGTTGGTACGTCGTCAGAGAATCAATGGGATTGTTACCAAGTTCTCACCGTTCGTCCAGGACACTATTTTGTTACTAACCAAGGTGTGCTCAATGGTGTTACTAACTGTATTTATTTCTATGCGTGGTCAAATCCTGAAGGCTCCTATGTTGAGAAAACACAATTAATGCCATCCGGCAATATAACATCTCAAGATGCAGCTAGTACAGCATTCAATAACAATAGCTATTGCAACAAACTTACTATTAAGGTAGGAACCGATGGTGTTCTTGTTATTGGTGTGAAGAAAACAGAGAAAAATTCCACTTCTGGCTCAACATTCTTCGACAACTTCCAGCTCTACTACCTCGGCACAACAGATCCAGGTCATGACTACGACTACGATGTAATCGGCAGCACTCGCAAGGCAACCGTAGAGGGTGAGAAGGTTACTCTGACCGGTACTTGGCGCGAGGTTGACATGAAGGCGGTTGCAGGTCCTGCAACAGGCGACTTAGAAGATGGGAAAGGTAATTTGAAGTCAGTTATTGACAACAACAGTGCTCTCGTTGTTGATGCAACCAATGCAACACTCGTTTGCCGTCCAGAGGTTCAGAGCACTAATCCAAATGTGCTTATTCTTGCTAATGACGCTAAGGCTGTAGGCAATGATGTGAATGTGATTGTTGGCGATGAGAGCGCAAACCTCGATATCCATGACGACTACAATTTCGCTGCATCTGAGATTGACAATGTAAAAGCTGCGACAGTTTCTGTCAATCGTTCATTCAAGGGTGGCTCATGGAATACATTCTGCGTACCATTCGATATGACAATTAGTGCGTTGACTGAAGCACTTGGTAAAGACAATGTTGTTGATATCAAGAAACTTGCTGGTGCAGAGGATGCCGACAAGGATGGTAGCTACACTCTTAAGTTTGATAACGCAGAGGAAATTAACGCAGGAGAAAGCTACCTCGTATGGATAACCAACGATATTTCAAAGGAAAACTTTAAAGTGAGTGGTGCAAACGTGACATTAACAGCCACACCAGAAGCAAGCGGTGATTTCGATGTAGTATTCCAGGGTACATACAACAAGCGACTCGCACCTAAGGGCAGCTATATCATCAGCAATAACAATTTCTATTGCGTAGATTCTGATGTAAATGTGAAAGCATTCCGTGGCTGGTTCGAAATACCAGGAGAGGCTGGCGAAGGCTCTGCACTCAACATTGTGTTTGATGATGAAGACGTAACAGGTATTACATCAGTAAGCAACGGTAATGCTAACGGTAATGATAACCTCTACAACATTGCAGGCCAGCGTGTGAATGAGAATGCCAAGGGTATCATCATCAAGAACGGTAAAAAGTATTTGGTTAAGTAAT
>JAUNIJ010000147.1 GCA_030523485.1 Bacteroidales bacterium | reverse complement strand
ATTTTCTTTGCGTTTAGCAGTGTACGACGGCTTCATTTTCCGAAAATCACGATGCGCTTGCCACACTGCTTTCACGTTTTTCGGTTTGCCTTGCAAGAGCATTTGTAGGGCAGCAACGCCATCGAGCAAATAGCGACAGGCAATAACACCATGACAATGATGCACACGGTTTTTGTAAATCATCAGAAGGTTGTTGCGGAAATTCAGATAGGTTTTGTGTGGACTTTCTGCCGACAGCGTACCACCACCAACATGAAAGACAAAACTTTGTGGTATGCAAACAATTTTGTAGCCGCGTGCTTTAACACGCCAACAAAGGTCTATCTCTTCCATATGGGCAAAAAAACCACTGTCTAATCCACCTAATTGATGATATAAGTGGCTCCTAATCATCAGGCATGCACCTGTTGCCCAAAACACTTCTTCGATCGTATCATACTGAGATTCATCATTTTCTAATGTACCAAAAATTCGGCCTCGACAAAATGGATAACCCAGCGCATCAATAAAACCACCAGCAGCACCAGCATATTCAAACTGTTCGCGATGATGAAAAGAGCGTATCTTTGGTTGACAAGCAGCAACTTGAGGGTGGCGTTCCATATAATCAACAAGAGGAACCAACCAATGAGGAGTTACTTCAACATCAGAATTCAACAAGACATAATACTCGGCCTCAACGTGTCGTAAAGCTTGATTGTAACCCTCGGCAAAACCATAGTTTTTATCCATCTCGATGATACGGATGTCAGGCATTTCTTGTTTTAGAAAAGCAATTGAGCCATCGGTTGAGGCATTATCAGCAACAATCACCTCTGCCTCTGGCGAATTCGACACCACACTTGGCAGTAGTTGACGAAGAAAATGCTCGCCATTATAATTTAGAATTACAATTGCAATTTTTGTCATAACACAATTCTTTAGGAGTTAACAATGCCATGTCGTGGAGTCATCTTTTTATCGCTATGTTTCCAACGGCGATGCGACCACAACCACAATTCCGGACATAACAAAATATTTTCTTCCAAGCGGTTTGCATAACGTTCTGTAAGTGTGTACGGTGTTTCATCTTTGGAGTGGTCGCACAACATTTCTACCGTATAAATATAGTGTCCAGGTTTCGGACGTTGAATGTCGACATAGATCACCCTACTGTCCTGCCGTTTCGACAATTCCTCCCATCCAGTGATAAATGGTGTTCGCTGATGTAGAAAAGAAGTGAAGAAATGGAGACTATTGCGCGATGGCGACTGATCGGCAATAAAAGCCAAAACCATAGGTTGTTGCCGCCTTTTATAATCCACGAGTGCCCTTAAAGCTTGATTTTTGGGAATGCAATGCACGCCGAAGCGACTTCGCATGTCATAATAGATTTTGTCGAAAGTAGTATTAGTAAGTGGTTTATAAAGTGTTGCCACGGCATCGTTTGGTCGAAGAAACAATGGTGTTGTACAAATCCATTCCCAATTACCAATATGACCAAACAATGCAGTCACGTTACGTCCTTGGTCAAATGCCTCCGTAATAAGCTCCATGTTTCGAAACTCTACATGATTTTTGACATCTTCTTCAGTGGCACTCATCATCCAAATTGTTTCTACCATACACATCGAAAGATTTTGGTAGAAACAACGTTCTATGGTGCGGCGCTGTTGCTCCGAAATATCGGGAAACGACCGTTGAAGGTTCTCACGAACAGTTTTACGCCGATAGCACACAACACGATGAGCAAGGAAAGCGATGACATGTGCAAAAAAATAATGAACCCCTAGTGGAAGCTTAGAAAGGACTTTCAACAAGGAGTTCAATAACTTATACCACATCAACGTTTCCGATTATTTTCGACAACAATATGGTGATGAATAAGATGTTATTCCTCTGAAGCATAGATGCCTATGCTTTGACCATAGCCAAACTCACCATCAAGAATCAAAGCAACATCTTCCTCAGAGAGATTAAAATCAGGATCTTTCTTCACTGCAGACATGATATATTGGAGCATATCATCTTCTGCCACTTCTGCTTCTTCTACGATTTCCGACTCGTCTTCATAGAAGTTCTGTTCATCATAATAATCGTTGATTAAGTCAAGTACATACTGAATATCGTCGTCGGTAATTCGACCACGCTCTTCTTCTGTCAGTTGATTCATAATGAACTTGATAGCCTCTGTATCATCGAATTCAATGATATCATTTTCTTGTGCCATAATACATCTATTATTTTGTTTTACAATAGGCTACAAAGGTAGTGTTTTTTTCTGATATTGTATGGGAAAACGTGTAATTTTGCACCCCGAAATTACAGCTGTTAATGAAACAAATTTCCCAATCCAAAGGTCATTGCGCAGGTTTTCTAGCCTACAGTATTTTTGGCTTTAACGTCATCGTCTGCAAACAACTTGCCGACGATGCGTTGTTGTCGCCCACTGCCCTATTCACTATTCGAGCCATTGCCGCCACTCTGCTCTTTTGGATAGCCAGTTGTTTTACAAAAAAAGAGAAAGTAGAACGCAGTGACTATGGCAAGATTTTTATTGCTTCGATGTTAGGTTTACTCATACCGCAGGCAACATTCCTTTTTGCCATCGGCATGACAACCTCGCTGGATGCCTCTATCCTCTCTGCTCTATCACCAATCTTTACTATGTTATTTGCCACATTCTTTCTCAAAGAACCACTAACATCGAAAAAGATAAGTGGTGTTGCGCTCAGTTTCATTGGTGTCATTTTCCTTTTGTTTAACAGTGTACGACTTACACAAGGTGCTGCCACAACAACGCCTTTAGGCATCATACTGCTTCTTTGCAACAGCATTTCTTTTTCGTGCTATCTTGGCATCTTTCGGCCACTTAGTAGCAAGTATAGTGTCGTCACGTTTATGAAGTGGATGTTTCTTTTTTCCATGATAGTAGCATTACCTTTTGGTATCGGTGAAATTGTTTCTTTCAATTTCCAACAAATGCCAACAGACTATTTACTACGTCTCTCTTTTCTAGTAATTTGCGCCACATTCATCAGTTATTTCCTCATTCCTGTGGCACAGCAAAACCTCCGCCCAACAGTTGTAAGCCTCTATTCCTATCTACAACCCATCATCGCTTGCGTGTTAAGCATTATTTTTGGTATGGACCACTTCAATTTACCAAAACTCATTGCCATCGCCACGATTTTCTGTGGCATTATCCTTGTTAACAAGAGTAAAGCCAAGAATACAACTGACTAACACGTTTTTACTACACGTTACATCCCACGAAGCTATGATGTAGGGGTCGGTTTAACTA
>JAUNIJ010000020.1 GCA_030523485.1 Bacteroidales bacterium | reverse complement strand
TTTCTCGTCACAAGAATTACTTATCCCCATTAACGAAAATTTTTCTCGCCACAACAAATTCTAGTGAAGAAAAACAATCACTTTTCTACTGACACAAATTTTACACCAGCATATTCGAAACCATTTCTCTCGCCACAAATATGACATTGCGACAACAAAAGCAGAGTTACCCCTCCAGAATTTGTCAATCCGAAAGAAAAGTGTTACATTTGTGGTCTCTTAAAAATATAGTATTGTAATGGCACCACACACACCCTCAGAAACCGACTTCCCACGTGTAGCAATGCTTGGTTCAGGCAGTTGGGCAACGGCACTGGCAAAAATGATAATGAAAAACGTGCCAAGCCTTACCTGGTATTTCCGCAAAGAGGAAAAAATAAAAGAATTTCAATCCACCAGACACAACCCTAATTACCTCACCTCCGTGGAGTTTCCTGTGGAACAAATCTATTTCACGACCGACATCAATGAGGCTATTGACCGTTCCGATATCATCTTTTTAGCAACGCCATCGCCTTTTGTCAAAAGTCATCTCAGTCAGATAACAACTTCTTTCGACGATAAAATCATTGTCTCAGCCATCAAAGGCATTGTGCCCGACGAAAACCTCGTGGTCACAGAGTATCTCCACCAATATCACAACGTACCACACGAAATGTTAGCCGTGGTGAGTGGACCATGCCACGCCGAAGAGGCTGCCATGGAACGAACCAGTTATTTAACGGTGGCGTGCCAAGAACGCGACCACGCCAAACTGATTTGTCGCCTTCTGAACAACAATTTCATCAACTCGATAGTTAGCGACGATGTGCTCGGCATCGAATACTCATCGGTAATGAAAAACATCTACTCCATAGCTGCTGGCATTTGCCACGGACTAAACTACGGCGACAATTTCCAATCGGTGCTCGTGAGCAACGCCATTCAAGAGATGAATCGATTTTGTAACGCCGTACACCCAACTCATCGCAACCTACAAGAGTCGGTCTATCTTGGCGACCTACTCGTAACGGCCTATTCCAACTTCAGCCGTAACCGCACATTCGGCACCATGATTGGTAAAGGTTACACCGTGAAAACGGCACAAATGGAAATGGAGATGATAGCAGAAGGCTATTACGGATCAAAATGTATCCATGAAATCAACGAACACTACCACGTCACCATGCCCATCATGGACGCCGTGTTCGAAATACTCTACAACCGTCAATCGCCTTCGCAACAAATGGCCACACTCAAAGACAAATTGACATAATTACAAAACATCAACATATGGGGAAAAACCAACACATCGAATTTTCTAACTTCTACGCCTCCGATGCCGACACAACACTTTACAAACAACTATTGACGGCAGCAGAACAAGCGAACAAAAAAATTGAAGACGAAGCCAAGACCGACAACAAACATCTGGGATGGGTAACACTGCCACACGATATCGACGAGGCAATGCTAAATCAGATTGAGGTCATAGCCAATCGCTTTCAACAAACATGCGATGTTGTGGTTGTGATTGGCATCGGCGGAAGCTATCTCGGCACAAAAGCCGTTATCGATGCACTACAACCAACACCATTCCAATGCAGTTCTAATTTCCCTAAAATCGTCTATGCTGGCAACAATCTTAGTGCCGACTACCTTTCTGACCTTATCGACTACATCAAAGAGAAACAATTTGGCATGGTCGTAGTGTCGAAATCAGGAACAACCACAGAACCTGCCATCTCATTTCGCATTCTGCGACAACTGTTGGAAAACAAATGCGGAAAAGAGCAAGCACAGAAACTGATTGTGACAGTGACCGACAGCACACAAGGCGCCCTTCACACCATCACCAACAACGAGGGCTACGACACATTCCCCATAGCAAAAAATATAGGTGGACGCTATTCGGTGCTATCGCCCGTAGGCCTTGTGCCTATTGCCATGTCAGGCATCAACATTCGCGAATTGTTACAAGGTGCACGCGATGCCGCCAACAACACATCACCACAAACTGAGACGTGCAACAACATAGCCGTACAATACGCCGCTTGGCGTCAAGCTTTTTATGCCAACGGCAAAAAAATCGAAATATTGGCAAACTACAACCCCAAACTCAACTACATATCAGAATGGTGGAAACAACTGTTTGCTGAAAGCGAAGGCAAGGAACATCGCGGCATCTTCCCAACCGACGCTAAGTTCTCCACCGACCTTCACTCCATCGGACAATGGATTCAAGAAGGCGAACGAACTTTGTTTGAAACAGTGATACAAATCAAACAAGCCAATCATAGCATCACAATACCTTTCGATGAAAACAACATTGACGGACTAAACTATTTAGCCAACAAAGACATCGAAACAGTAAACACGGCAGCATGCGAAGGCACCATGCGTGCACACGCCTCTGGCGATGTACCTATGCTACACTTTACACTCCCAACACTCTCTGCCAATCATCTTGGAGCACTGCTCTACACGTTCGAACGTGCATGCGCTATAAGCGGCTACATGATGGGAGTAAACCCATTCGACCAACCTGGTGTCGAAGCCTACAAAAAAAATCTATTCCATCTACTCGGAAAACCCGGATATTAATAATGTCATGGATAAAGAATTAAGTTTTTCTATCATTGTGCCAGTCTATCGACGCAACGACGAACTGACAGAGCTCCTGGACTCACTGACAGCCCAAAGCGACAAAGATTTTGAAATACTGATTTTAGAAGCACCATCAGATGCCGATGCCACTGAGCTATGTAAAACCTACGAGCAGAAACTCAACATCGTGCACCGCATCGACAACGGCAGCAGAAGCGCACGACGAAATTTAGGCATCGAAATGAGCCACGGCAACTATTGCCTTTTATTCGACTCCGATGTAATTTTACCCACACATTACATCGCTACTGTTCGCAAAGCACTTCAAACACATTATGTCGACTGCTTCGGCGGTCCCGACAGTGCCGACAATAGTTTCAACACAACACAAAAAGCTGTGAACTATGCCATGACCTCCATAATGACAACAGGCGGAATACGCGGTGGAACGAAAAAAGTAAACTCATTCCTTCCGCGCGCTTTCAACATGGGATTTTCAAAAGAAGCATACCAGAAAGTTGGCGGCTACCGCGAAATGATTGGTGAAGATGTTGATTTAAGCATGCGCATTCGCGAAGCAGGTTTCAGCATACAACTTATTCCCGAAGCCGTGGTAGTTCACAAACGCCGAATCACTTTAACACGATTCTTCCGACAAGTCTACACGTTTGGTAAAGCACGCGTTCTACTCACAAAACTTCACCCAGGCTCACTAAAAATCATGCACCTACTACCTACAGCATTCACACTCGGCACCTGTTTTCTGGTTGTTTGTGCAATTGTGTGGCGATGGTGGTGCATTCTACCACTCGTACTTTTTGCCCTACTCACATTCACCGAATCATTGATTCGTAACAAAAGCCTTGCTGTAGCAGCATTATCAATCATCACAAGTTTCACACAACTGTTTGGTTATGGAACAGGTTTGCTCGACGAGCTTATCACAAAAAGAGCTTCACAAACAGCAGCAGAACAACTCTATCGACAATAGAAAACAAGAAAACAAATATATCCTATGAAAGTAGTCATATTAGCAGGTGGATTCGGAACTCGTCTCAGCGAGGCAACATCCATAATACCTAAACCCATGGTAGAAATAGGAGGCAAACCAATCCTTTGGCACATCATGAAAATATATAGTCACTACGGCTTTAACGATTTCATCATCTGCTGTGGTTATAAACAATATGTTATCAAAGAATATTTCTGCAATTATTTCCGCCATAACTGCGACATCACCGTCGACCTACACGACAATAGTATCGATGTCTTAGACAATCACTCAGAGCCTTGGCGTGTCACCATGGTAGACACAGGCATCAACACCTTGACGGGAGGACGTATCAAACGTGTACAGAAATTTATTGGCAACGAGCCATTTCTCCTAACCTATGGTGACGGCTTAGCCGACATCGACATCCCTGCCACCATCAAAGCACATCAACAATCAGGCAAACTACTATCAATGACCACCTACCAACCCAGCGGCAAACTAGGCGTAGTTGACATTGCCGACAATGGCGACGTACGCTCGTTCCTTGAAAAACCCAAAGCTGGTGGCTCATGGATTAACGCCGGATTTTTCGTATGCGAACCTGGTGTTTTCGACGTATTAGAAGGCGATCATGAAATGTTCGAACGTGAACCGATGCAACGACTGGTAGAAAAAAATCAGATTCATGCCTATAAACACTACGGTTTTTGGAAATGCATGGACACACTTAACGACAACAAAGAATTCAACGCAATGTGGGACAACGGCAACACACCTTGGAAAGTGTGGTAAGATTTTTCCACACAAACAACACTATATTATATAACATTGAAAAAACTCCGTCACATATGCTTAGTGTTGGCAACACTATGTCTTTCGCTGTCGGCACATGCAGAATCTTATTTCTCTGTATGGCAAAAAAATGCGATAGAACTGAAACTGCCAACTAAATTTGCCGCCTTACCATGGGCACTGACCAACTGCGATGTCAACTTTCACACAAGACACACCGAGGGTCCGTGGGCACTCGCTGCACCCATAGCTGTCAGACACGGTTTACAAGTCGACGATGCCATCGACACAAGACGCAACCCTATTTTGGCTGGCAAAGTAGCACTCACTTATTTGAAAGAATTGGCAACACTTTACAACAACGACGAAACAGCCATGCTTGCGGCATATCTCTATCCAATCTACAAAGAACAAGCTGAAGCAGAAGCTATCAAAATACTAAAGGATCTGCCCAAATTAGCCGCCACACCATCGCAACTGCAAGGTGAAGCCACCACAACAACATACGTTGAAGTAACGCTACAAAACACCGCACATATTGACACGCTACTAAAGCACCTCGACATACACATCGAAGAACTTCGTGCCGCAAATCCTCATCTCTTAAGAAACGCGAAAATATTGTCAGCGCAAAGCACACTGCAACTTACACCAGAAACATTCTCGCGCTTCAAGACACACGAGGAACAAATCTACCGAGCAACAAATAGCGCTATTTCTGCTACGGAACAACAAGAAACAGAGATTGCAAACAAACAAAACAAGACGGAAACATCGACAACAAAATCGACTGCCAACAAACCTACTTACATCACATACAAAGTAAAAAACGGCGATACTCTTGGACACATTGCACAGAAATATCACGTCACCGTGGCACAACTCGTCAAATGGAACCGCATAACAAATGCCAACTACTTGAAATTAGGACAAACACTGAAAATCTACAAAAAATAACAACATGGTAGAAATCGGAGACACACTGGTAAGCTTTCAACTGTTTGAGACACACTTCCTATGTCCACTACACATTTGCAAAGGACAATGTTGCATCGACGGAGATGCCGGCGCACCTCTCACCGAAGATGAAGCAAAGAAAATAGAGAAAATCTTACCAGTCATATGGCCTACACTCTCGAAAGAAGCGCAAGAAACAATCAATCAACAAGGCGTCGCTTATTATGATAAAGATGGTGATTTAGTCACAACAATCGTAAACAATGCCAACTGTGCATTTACTTGCACCGATAAAAACGGAATCTGTGGATGCGCTATCGAAAAAGCCTTCAGAGAAGGGAAAATCGACTTCATGAAACCAATCTCATGCCACCTCTACCCTGTCAGACTCAATAAATACCAACGTTTTACTGCAGTCAACCTTCACCGATGGGAGATTTGCGATTGTGCTGTAAAATATGGCAAAGAAAAAGGTGTCGTGGCATATCAATTCCTTAAAGAACCACTCATCCGATGCTTCGGCGAAGCGTGGTATCACGAATTAGAACAAGCAGCTGCCGACTACGAAAACGCATTCAAGAAACTATAACACAAACCAATCATGTCAATCATCGACCTCATATTCATAGCCATCGGACTCGCCATCGATTGTTTTGCTGTGTCTATCGCAAGCAGCATCAGCTACAACCATTTCAATTGGCCTCGCATCATTCGTATGGCATTATTTTTCGGCGTGTTCCAAGGCTTAATGCCATTGTCGACATGGATTTTAGGCAGTGCTTTCGCCGAACAAATAAAAATGATTGACCACTGGTTAGCGGTCGCCATTCTTGGTTTCATTGGCGGCAAAATGATTTACGAAAGCCTCCAAGACGAAAAAGAAACACCCGTCGAACGCTCGCCCTACGGTTCGCTCTTAGTTCTCACTCAATTAGCTATTGCTACCAGCATCGACGCTGCCGCTACAGGTCTTATCTTCGTGCCACTGAAAGGATTCATTTGGACAGCCATCGCCATCATTGGATTAGTAAGCTTCCTTTTCACCATATTAGGGTGCACACTTGGCATTACAGTAGGCAAAAAAATGCAACGATTCAACGTAGAAATGCTTGGAGGAATCATACTGATTATCATCGGATTAAAAATTCTTATTGAACATCTCATTCATGGATGTTGAACAACCATATTTTTACTCACGAAATCAAATCGACGACGCCCGATGGGACAATGCTATTGAACATTCGTCAAACGCAATGCCCTACGCATTATCTTGGTTTCTTGATGCCGTTACACCAAATTGGAACGCGCTGATTCTCGGCGAATACGACTACGTTATGCCACTTCCAACAAAACAAAAGTTCGGCATCAACTACTACATACAGCCCTATTGGACTCAGCAGTTAGGCATCTTCTCGGAAAAACCCATTGACCAAAAGATTCAAGACCTTTTCTTTAAGCAACTTAAACGCAACATCTACGCACTAAAAATCAACCACGCCAACCCATTGGGAGAAGAAATGCCCAACTATATACTGCCACTAAACCAACACTACGACAATATCAAAACATCCTACCACACCAACACACAACGCAACATCAAAAAAGCCAACACACAACAACTCACCATCACAACAATAAAACCATCCGAATTCTTCCCTTTCTGGGCAAGTCAGCACACAAACGACAACATCTTATTAGAACATCTTCAACGCATTGCACACAATGCACTACAACATCAATCGCTGAATATCGTTGCTGCTCTTCTACACAACAACATCGTGTCAGCAGCTCTTACCATCACTCATTGCAGCCGCATCGTGTTCCTTGCACCAGTGTCCGACAAGACGGGCAAAGAGACCAAAGCCATGTTTGCCATCGTCGACCACATTGTACAAACAAATGCTGAGACGCCACAAACACTCGATTTTGAGGGTTCAAGAATTCCTGGTGTACGACGCTTCTACGAAAGTTTCGGCGCCATCAACCAACCCTACTACTTTGTAGAACATTTCCATCCGCACTGGTTGGTAAAACTGTTACACGCATGAAAATTCTCTTTCTTTCGGCTTGGTACCCACATCGTTACGACGCAATGGCTGGCTTGTTTGTCCAAAAACATGCCCTAGCAATCAGTCAATCCGAAGATGTAACAGTGTTATATCTCCACCCCGACGAACACATCACAACAACAGAAATCACACAAACGCGCAACGGCAAACTCAACGAAATCATCGTCTACTACCCTGTCAACAACACAACAGCACTGCGCAAACTAACAAAAGCCATCGGATTTTGCAAAGCATTCCTAAAAGGGTTCAAACACATACAACGCACAAACGGACTGCCCGACATCGTACACGTCAACGTACTAACGCGTTGTGCTGTGCTCGCCTACTACCTTCATCGTAAACACCACATTCCCTACGTAATCACAGAACATTGGAGCCGTTACCTACCGCAAAACTTCTCCTACACCGGACTCATTCGCAAAACAGCCACACACCTCGCCGTTAAACATGCGCATGCCATTATGCCCGTCTGTCAAAATCTCGCCAATGCAATGCAACAATGTGGCATCCGACACCAACGCTATCTCGTTGTACCAAACGTTGTCGACGACAACTTTTATCACACCGAACGACAGACAACCATCAACAACCACAACTTCACCTTCCTGCACGTCTCCTGTTTCGATGAAAAGTCAAAAAACATATTAGGCACACTACGAGCCATCAAACAACTAACACAAAAACGTAACGATTTCAAAGTCAGACTTGTTGGTACAGGCACAGAATTTTCTCACGCTGTTAGCTATGCTCAACAGCTCAACATACCCGACAACATCATCACCTTCACCGGTGAACTCAGTCCCAACGAAGTATGCCAAGAAATGAGCCAAGCCGACGCACTACTGCTTTTTTCGAACTACGAAAACGCTCCCGTAGTCATCTCCGAAGCCCTTGCCAGCGGATTACCCATCATAGCATCCAACGTCGGCGGCATACCTGAAATGGTCGACCACGACAGCGGCATACTGATAGAGCCACGCAACGAAGAAGCACTGACACAAGCCATGCAACACATGTTGACACACCACACAACCTACGACAGTCAACACATTCGATCCGTCGGACAGCGCTATCAAACAACCACCGTGCGCAAACAACTACTACAAATCTATCAGCAAGCCATTGCACAACAACATAAACAATAAAAAATTCGTACCTTTGTAGCATCTACTAAAAAACTCACAATACACTATGTTTAATAAAGCAATCTACATCAACCGTCGCGAACGGCTCTGCAACAACATGAAGAAAGGCATAGCCTTCTTTCCTTGCAACAACGAGGCTCCTATGAGCTACCCAGCCAACTGCTACCGTTTCCGTCAAGATAGCACGTTCAACTATTTCTTTGGTCTGTTAGAACCTATGCGCTTAGCAGGCATCATCGATTTCGATAAAAAAGAAACCATACTATTCGGCGAAGACTACAGTATCGACGACATCATATGGATGGGTCCACAGCCCACTATCAAGGAATTAGCCGAACGCAGTGGCATCACCGAATCACGCCCATACGACCAATTAGCATCCTATCTTCAACAAGCCCTTAAAGAGAAACGCGAGATACACTACCTACCACCCTATCGTCACGACAACCAGATACTTGTATCAAAATTGCTCAACATCAACATCGACGACGTAAATGCAAAAGCTTCGCAAGCACTCATACACGAAGTTGTAGAACTCCGTGCTGTCAAAGGCGAAGAAGAAATTGAAGAGATGGAAAAAATCTGTAATGTAGGTCGCGAGATGCAACTGACCGCCATGCGCACCTGTCGTGCAGGCCTCATCGAACAACAGGTGACAGGCGCTGTAGAAGGTGTTGCCATAGCTGGAGGTGAAGGCACCTCTTTTGCTACCATCCTCTCGCAAAACGGACAGACCCTTCATAACCCTTATCACCGCGGACGCCTCACCAACGGACGCCTACTGTTGGTAGACCTTGGTGCCGAATCACATTCTGGCTATTCGTCCGACTACACACGCACCATCCCTGTTTCTGGCAAATTCACAAAACGTCAAAAAGCCATCTACGAAATCGTCTTACGCGCTAACCTCGAAAGCATCGGCATGGCACGACCAGGCATTCCATATTGGGACGTACACCTGAACGCCTGCACCATCATAGCAGAGGGACTCACACAACTGGGACTGATGAAAGGCGACCCCAAAGAAGCTGCCAAAGCAGGTGCACACGCACTCTTTATGCCTCACGGACTGGGTCATATGTTAGGTCTCGATACACACGACATGGAAAACCTTGGCGAAAACAACGTAGGCTATGACAACGAAATTAGCCGTAGCAAAATCTTCGGACATGCTTCACTACGTTGTGGCAGACGTCTGAAACCCGGATTCATCGTTACCGTAGAGCCTGGCATCTATTTCATTCCAGAACTCATCGAACAGTGGGAGCGCGAAGGCAAATTCACCGAATACATCAACTATCGTGAAGTGCGCAAATACATCGGTTTTGGTGGCATACGCATCGAAGACGATATCTTAATCACCGAAGATGGATGCCGCGTGTTGGGTAAACCACTTCCAAAATCAGTGGCTTCAGTGGAAGCTGTAATGCGTGCCGCTGCTAAAGCAAGACAAAAATAGCGATACAAACTACCAATAAACTCAAAAGCCTGACTTATTCAAAAGTCAGGCTTTTTTGTTGAACAACGACAACAACGCAACGACAGCAACATTTGGACGATTCGTAACGAAACAAATGATGCTCACAATAATTTCTTGTGGGAAGTTTTAGTTTCGTGAGCGCTGAAAATAATTTCATTTTGGGAGTTACGAAACTGTGAGCGCTGAAAATAATTTCATGTGGCGATGTACGAAAATTTTTCTGCCCACAAGAAATTATTTTTACTACGAACAAAACGATTTTTTGCGGCAACAAAACACTACGTCAACACGACGCAACCAACATGATACATTATTTAATATACAGGCACTACCATATCGCCATGTTAGACCACCACAAACACCGACACAACACAAAAACAAGTAACTTACGCATAACAAGCTGTTTATCGCTACAAATAAGAGTTTCACGAGCACAAGAAAAATCAGCAAATCAAACATCACTCAAATAACATTAGGGTAACAAATTCTACCCTAATTCCCTTTTCCCCACCCATCTATTGCCCAATCCCCCAAAATGAAGTAAATTTGGAGCAGAAATTTTCACTAGATTATCGGTTAGAATTAACGATAACTGAAATATCACCGATACTAACATGGGAGAAAAAGAGACAATCACGGGATTACAAGATTTTAAGTCAACGTATTCTCATGGATTAGTAAAATAGAGAAATCAAGGATATAACATGAAGACTACAAAGCGTGCAATTATCATGGGTGCCACATCAGGCATCGGACTTGAAGTGATGAAAGTGCTTACAGCCAAAGGTTGGCAGGTAGGTATTGCTGGACGTCGCCAACATCTGCTCATCGAACTACAACAAAACAACCCGAATGTCGTAGCAACCGAATGCATCGATACGACTAAAGATGATGCAGCAGAACGCCTCATGACACTCATCGATAAGACCGGAGGATGTGACCTCTATTTCCACTCCTCTGGCATCGGCTACCAAAACCCCGAACTCGATATAGAAAAGGAACTTGCTACCGTTGAGACCAATGCACTCGGTTTTACACGTATGGTTACAGCCGCTTTCCATTATTTTGAGCAAAGACCGAATCAAAATGGACAAATTGCCGTAATCAGTTCGATAGCAAGAACAAAAGGACTTGGAGCCGCACCTGCCTATTCCTCGACCAAGCGCTACAATAGTCATTATCTAGAGTGTCTCTCACAACTCGCTCGGATGAAAAAACTGCGACACATCACCATCACAGACATTCGTCCTGGATTTGTACACACAGATTTACTTAAAGAAGGAAACTACCCTCTACAACTCGACCCATCAAAGGTAGCACTTGACATCGTACGAGGCATTGAACGAAAAAAGTCTATCGTCACCATCGATTGGCGCTACCGTCTCCTCGTCTTTTTCTGGCAACTGATACCCCGCTGGTTTTGGGTCAGACTAAAGGTAACGACAAAAAATATTGAATAAAGATATGATACCAACGAACACTTAGAAATAAACAAAAATATCACAGACATGAACGATTTTGAATTCTGCATTTCGACCGACGTGAAGTTCGGTCGTGCACAGGTAGAAAAACTCAGCCAGGTGCTGGGACAGTATGGTAACAAAGTGCTGCTGACTTACGGCGGCGGCAGCATGAAGCGCATCGGCCTGTACGACCGTGTGGTGAAGCAGCTGGAGGGCTGTCAGGTGACGGAACTCAGCGGCATCGCAGCCAACCCGAAAGTGGAGAGTGTGCGCGAAGGTGTGCGTCTCTGCAAGGAGAACGGCATCGAGGTCATTGTGGCCGTAGGTGGCGGTTCGGTCATCGACTGCTCGAAGGCTATCTCCTCGTCTGTAGGCATGGACAAGGACATCGTGGATATTGTTGCCGAACAGGTCTTCATCACCAACGCTTTGCCCATCATCGCCATCCCTACCCTTGCAGCTACGGGCAGCGAGACCGATGCCGGAGCCGTGGTGGTCAACACAGAGAAGCACGAAAAGATTACCATCTTCTCGCCATTCATCATGCCAAAGGTTTCGCTCATCGAACCGGAGAACACCTTCTCAGTACCAGCACGACAGACGGCAGCTGGATGCAGCGACATTATGTCGCACCTGATGGAGCAGTACTTCGTGCCTTCGGCCCCTTACCTGAGCGACCAGTTGGTGGAGGGCGTGATGCGCACCATCGTCAAGTATGCACGTGTGGCCATGGATGAGCCTGAGAATTACGAGGCACGCGCCCAGATACTCTGGGGCAGCGACATCGGCGACAACGCCACCCTCTGCAACGGCAACCAACTCTGTGTCTTTGGTGTACATGCCATGGAGCACCTACTCAGCGGTGGCTTCAACACCACACATGGCGAAGGACTTGCCGTCCTTGAACTGGCTTGGATGAAGTATGTGCTCAGCCCCGAGACCGCTCCACGCTTTGCCCACTTTGGCGAGGCCGTGTTTGGCGTAACGCCTACAGGCGACACTATGACCGATGCCCAGGCAGCCATCGATGCCCTGAACAAGTTCTACCGCTCGCTCGACCTACCTTCGACCCTCACCGAACTGGGCATCCCTGCCGATGCCGACCTAGAGAAGATGGCTGCTGCAGCTGAAGCAGAAGGGACTGCCTACGCCTGGATTCCGTTGACGAAGGAGGATATTTTGGCCATATATAAATCTGCAATGTAGTTGGAGTTCGCTCAGTGGCAGCCAGAATACGAGAAGGAATGAACCACATCGACCACAAACTCGAAGTGGACTACGACTGCTCGCTCCTGCTGGAGCAGATTGTCGGGCACACTTCGGTAGGTGGTCAATCAATACCGTTGCAGTCAAAAGACCTTTGGTTGAAGTATTATGAACTTATGGGAAGACAATAACGACATGGTAAGGATTGAATCAGTTAGAAAATATAAAGACCTGTTGCTGAGCAACCTGTTGCAGAAATAAAAAGACAATGAAGAAGAACGAATATATGGAGCGTAACATCGCTTTCCTTGACGAGATAGGCTACGGCAAGCAAGGTGCAGGGCGCAACATCCCCGGTCACTCCACACTTATCTTCGAAATAGAACTTATTAGCATAGCATAAGCATCATGACAATAGAACAATTTCGCCAGCACATGGCCGACCGCCTGCCCGTGGAGAACGGTTCAGAGGCACACCTGCTAATGCATAGCATGTCGCAAGAAGCACTACGCATCACGGCAGAAATCAACGGTAAGTATCACGAACCTGCAGAACTTCGCGGACTCTTAGAGCAGCTCTGGGGGCATGAGGTGCCTGAGACGCTGGGCATGTTCCCGCCCTTCCATACCGATTGCGGCAAGAACACCTGGGTGGGCGAACGCACCTTCATCAACATGGGTTGCAAGTTTCAGGACCAGGGCGGCATCTTCATCGGAGCAGACTGCCTCATTGGCCACAACGCCACGCTCTGCACCATCAACCACAATCCCGACCCGGAGCATCGCGGAGACATGACCTTTGCTCCCATCCGCATCGAGGACAAGGTGTGGCTTGGAGCCAACGTCACCATCCTGCAAGGCGTGACCATAGGCGAAGGGGCTATCGTGGCGGCAGGTGCCGTAGTAACAAAGGATGTGAAACCGAGGACAGTGGTAGGCGGTGTGCCTGCAAAGTTTATAAAAGGTATATAATATGCACTGGCTCCTACTCCTCCTTGCCGCCGTCTTCGAGATCGGCTGGCCATTGGGCTTCAAACTCTCTGCCTCGCAACCCGAGCGGTTCTGGACATGGATCATCTTTGCCATCGTCTGCATGGCGCTGAGCGGAGTGTTCCTGTACTTTGCGCAGAAGCCGATACCCGTCAGTACCGCTTACATCATCTGGACAGGACTCGGAGCCATGGGCACCACTTTCGGAGGCAACCACTTGGCTTGTGCCGGTGCCTTGGCAGTGCTGGAGATTATGGAAAGTGAGCATCTGGTGGAAAATGCTGCAGAAGTGGGTAATTCTCATGGAGAGATTGCAGAAAGAACAACTTCCACATATTGTGGAAATTCGAGGAAAAGGTCTCATGATAGGCATAGAACTGGACGTGCCTTACAAGGAAATCCGCACCCGTCTGGTCAAGGAGCAACACTGCTTCACTGGCTGCAGCGGAACGAATGTCCTTCGCCTTCTTCCCCCACTTTGCCTCACCAAGGCTGAAGCCGACGATTTCATCACCCGTCTGAAAGCTGTGCTTTAAGAACAAAAAAGTGCACCGGTATTTTCTCCGGTGCACTTTTTTGTCGGAAAGAGGAGACTCGAACCCCCGACCCCTACGTCCCGAACGTAGTACGCTACTTTCCGATTGTGGGTGCAAAGTTATTAAAATTTTTTGACATTTTGGGTTTTCTGCGAGAAATTTACCTATCTTTGTCCTGTGAAATCAAACTAGCAGTAATAAACAATGAAAAAAACCTGTTTGCTCATGGCTTTGTGTTTCAGTTGCACAACAGCCGTTTTAGCCCAACAAGCTAAATATGTATTCTTTTTCATTGGCGACGGCATGGGCCTTAACCAAGTAAACACCACAGAGTTTTACCAGGCCAGCGTAAAAGGGAACCTAGGAACTGAGCCCCTTTTTTTCGCCTCATTCCCTTACACCACCTTCGCTACCTCCAATGCATTTAACACCGATGTAACCGACTCTGCTGCCGCAGGCACAGCACTCGCCACAGCACAAAAAACCCGGAAAGGAATGTTAGGCATGTCACCAGACTCCGTGGCTGTTAGCAGTATTGCAGAATGGGCCCGGAACAGCGGTAAGAAAGTGGGCATCTGCACCACAGTGAGCATTGACCATGCCACCCCTGCTGCCTATTACGCGCACCAGATTAACCGCAACATGTACAATGCCATCGGACACGACCTGGCAGAATCTGGCTTCGACTACTTCGGAGGTGCTGATTTCCTGCAGCCAGTGGGTAAGGACAGCATAGACCTTCACCAGTACTGCGAGGAGAAGGGATACACCTGGGCTTACGGCTATCAAGAGGCAAAGAACAAGTGGAAAGATGCCAAGAAACTCATCATGGTACAGACCAAGGAAGCTACCAAGGAACACCATGTGGAACTTCCCTATGTCATAGACCGTGAGCCCAATGACCTATCATTGCCACAAATAGTGGAAACCGGCATCAACATGCTGACCAAGGACAACAAGAAAGGCTTCTTTTTCATGATAGAAGGTGGTGAGATAGACCATGCCTGTCATGCCAACGATGCGGCTACCGCCATCAAGGAAATCCAGGAAATGGATGAAGCCGTGAAACTGGCATACGAGTTCTACAAGAAACATCCCAAAGAAACACTGATTATCGTCACTGCCGACCATGAAACAGGCGGCCTGGTACCCGGCAACGGCAGTTATGCCCTTAACCTGCAGGCCTTGCAATACCAAACTTGTAGCGTGGAACGCGTCACCAAGCGATTCGAAAACCTGAGAAGAAGTCGCAAAAGAATTGTCTGGGAAGACGCCAAGGAAATTCTGAGCGAATGCTATGGGCTCTTTACTCACGTGCCTGTAAACTGGGAGGAAGAGGCAGAGCTCCGCACTGCATTTGAAGACACTTTCCTAAAAGGGGCTGTGGAAGAAAACTGGTATGGAACTAATTCCGTTTTAGCCACAAAGGGGCGTGATATTCTGAACAAGAAAGCCATGGTCTCCTGGGCTAGTTTGGAACATTCAGATGGTTACATCCCTATCTTTGCGGTTGGTGTAGGGGCAGATCAATTCCATGGACGACTGGATAATACAGACCTCCCCAAGATGGTAGCGAAAATTGCAGGATACAAGAAATAAAGTAAAAGGGCTCGCCAATACAGCGAGCCCTTTTGCTTTATCGGGTTAAAAACCGAAAACTCCAAGTTCATTCAGGAAAATCAGAATTATTGCCAAAGGAAGTAGATATGGCCACTACAAATCTTGCCAATGCCATGCTCCAGCTGGAGTCCGCCATTCAGCAGTACCAGCGTGCAGAGGAGAAGCTGGGAGGTGCCGTGACCACCATCAGCAACAAGGTTGACGGCATCAACGGCGCTATCAGCAGACTCATCAAGGAGGCCCCTCAGAGGCTGAAGCTGACTGTGACCGTGACAGCCAGTGATGCCGACAAGAAAGCCATCTTGGATCAGTTCGATGCGGAGCACAAGTGGATGATTGAGTCCGAGAAGCAGCACCTTCAGGAGGTCAACAATATGTTCATTGAGGAACGACAGCGAGTGAATAGACGTTTCGAGGAATGCGATGGAACCTGGTTCGGCTATCGCTCGCAGTGGTTCTTCCTGTTCTTCTACTACATTGGCGTTGCTGTTATAGCAACTTGCATCTTCATGTTTGTGGCGAAGCAACTCGGCTGGTATTAGTCATCATCTTGTGTTCCCATTTGGCTCTTTGGGATGCAATCTGGGAACAATAAACCCGCTGACCTTTGGCATGACTGCTAAAAATCAGCGGGTTAAACTATGTGGTTGTCAATCTTGATGAGATGATAACTGATAAATTGTTTTGCCAAATAATTATATGGCATAAGTTGGCAGTGACACACCAATTCTATAAAACTCACTTAACCCTTCAAATGAATCAGCATTTTGCAACAAGTCATCAGCAAAAACTTCCTCTTTGTTAGTATAGTTTCCATTGGGATAAACGATAAGGCATTTTGGCTGTTGTTCAGTAGAAGTACCCATTAATTTTTGAACTTTCTGAGATCTTGCATAACCTGCAATTTCTCTTATATCCGCCCGCAGGTCTTCGAGCTTTGTCAGCGGATTATTATACCAAGCCTTATATTTTGCATCAATAATAAGATTTTGAGACGTAACTATGTAGTCACACCTGCCCATAAATCCTAGAGGTACTTGAAATAGCACACTTCCTTCTTTGAATTGTTTTTTTAGCAAAGATAGTACATGAAACTCGAAGATTCGAGACATGTCAATTGAAAATTCAGGGACAGACGCAAGGGTCTGATTACTTCCCTCTGATATAGAGTAGTCCGTCCTCCTCAATATGAATTTTGCAAGGACAATGGTTTCCGGATATTCCCCATGTAGTTTGTCTTTCTTTATATTCTTTACGGATGATGGCGTTATGTCCGAACTGACACCATCAAAAGCCACAAGCATTTGCTGTAGCTTAAAAAGTAATGTGTTATTGGACGAGTGTAATGACATTAGCATGCTCCGCGCCGCCAACATTGCACGCTTTATCAATCGATTTTCGGCATAGTCCAGAGAGTATTCTTGATATCGGCATAATACATCTTCTGCATGACCACGAATGACGTTCTTCTGCAAATTCCGAAGAGAAAGGATATGCCCCTTAACCTTTGCATTAAGGTTCTCTTCTCGAATTATATAGCTCCTCTTCAGGCCGTGTTTGAGTAGCCTTTTCACAGAAGACAAGAAGTGGACGACCATCAATGGCGTAAGGACAGAATTGAGCGCCTCTTCTTGAATTGAAGGGGCATCAAAGTTTATCCTATAGGCATCTGCAAAATACTCCGGTGCCAGATCATCGCTCAACACATCAGCAAGTATCTTCAGATAGTCAATCTTTGGAAACTTTGGAAGGACAACAAGGGGACGATGACCTTGCTTTAGCCATGCGGCACCTACAAGGTAGCTACTCCACCCCTCGGCATTTATGCCAAGGAAGGGAGAATCGACCCCTTGATTACATCCAGCAAGGGGCAGACTGAGACTTGATATGTAGTCCCAATCTTTATCTTCGAGATGCTGCTGTTCGTATAGCCTTATTGGTTGGAGTCCTGCCATTTCTTATTGATAATGCCGTCCTTGTAATATTCATCCAAGAGTGGAAGAACCTCGTACTTCCATTTTAACTCAAAGGAGTTTTCATCAGGTGCCATGAAGAAACTATGACCTATCATCAAGTCCTTTATGTCCATGTCAGCCTTACAACTTTCAAGAAAATTCTTGATGGAAGTGTACCTCTCGCATGCCTTCTCGCCAAGTTCTTTGTTCCCGATAGCATCGTAGTATTCCTTTACGATATGAAGATGTGCTTCAATAGTAACAAAGGCGAATCGGCGACGTAGAGCGTAATCGAGACTTCCCACACTTCGGTCAGTAGTGTTCATCGTTCCTATTATATACAAATTGTCTGGTACACTAAACTCTTCCTGTGAGTATGGAAGACATGCTTTCAAACAGTTTTGACTCTCACTCCTCTTGTCTGCCTCCAAAAGAGTAATGAGTTCGCCAAATATCTTGGAAATGTTGCCTCTATTAATTTCGTCGATGATAAGGACATATTTCTTTGGGCTATCTTCAGCCTTACTATCAGGGTTGTTAGATGTTGTGTTATCTGATGCCCTTTTACAGATTTTCTTAAAGATGCCATCCTGTACTCTATAGGAGATATTGCCATTATTAGTTTCTGGTCTTATTCCTTCCACAAAGTCCTCGTAGTCCATAGACATATGGAATGTCACGAACTCTATCTGTCCACATTTGTGGAGTTCATGATATTTCCGCATAACCTCACCTCTGTTAGTAAAGTCAATATCATTAACACCTATTACAGATAATGCTATCTGTGCCGTAGAATATGTTTTTCCAGTGCCAGGAGCACCTTGAAGTATTATGTTTTTCTTTACTCGAAGCAATTCCGAGATTTTGTTATATTCGTTCATAGCTTTGTCTCTTGCTTGTTTTTTATTTCTTACATTCGTAAAAACTTCTATATAAACATTATAGAGTATTCCCTTAATTTCTTCAAGTAGTTTTTGATATTGACTGTCAAGAAGTTCTTGATTATTTAATTGTACTTTTCTTCCAAAACAAACATAATCACCTGAATGTATGTTTTGGAGTTTTTCTTCTGACTCATAAACCCAGTTCAATCCAAGATTTTCCCATTTACCTTTATTTTCGCTATAAAGTTTAAGGAATTCATTCGCGTATGGTTTAATATACTCTTCAGGAGATTTGTCATTGGCAAATGGTACGTACTGCGCATTGAATCCTAAGCCATAGCCGACCTCAGAATCTCGCATATAGATGTGGTATTGAATTTCTGTTCCACCTCCCTCATTGATTGCCCAATCTCTATCTTCTTGATACTTAAAAAGTGCAGAGGTTCCACTTGCACGAGACATACCAGCAAGTTCCTTCCTCTTATAGGCGAAATCAGAGCAAAAGGAGCCCAAATCCCGATTAACTTGTTCTAGAAAATCTTTAAATGAATTTATTTTCATCGTGTGAAATATACCGTTTTACTGTTATTTGCTATTAAATATTATCATCAAGCAATTTGCCATACTCGCCATAGGTGTCGGCGAGTACTATCCACTCGAACTTTTTGTCGTAGCGTTTTGCCCAGA
Source organism: Bacteroidales bacterium (assembly GCA_030523485.1). GTDB lineage: Bacteria > Bacteroidota > Bacteroidia > Bacteroidales > Paludibacteraceae > HGM05398. The sequence continues at coordinate 1,957 of JAUNIJ010000020.1, read as the reverse complement.
GTTTGATGGCGTCATATGCTGCAGCGGCACCTTCGGTGGCTGAGCCGTTCACTGCGACGGAGCAATGGATGCCGATCTGCTTGCACTTCTGGTCTCGTAGCTTCTTCAGCGAGCGGAAGATGACATCGTGGATGTATTCGGGAGTATAACTGTCTTTGCTGAAGATATGTTGAACGAAAGGTACAGAACCTTCGTAGGCATGACAGGCATCGACAAGGTCCTGCTGACTATCACGGCAAAGCACGAGGATGCCATCTGGCTGATAACCATCAATATCGAGGACGTTGCCCTCGCCAATCTTTACCTTTTTGTTGCCAGTGCCTATGAGCACCATGCCCTTCAGTTGGAAGGCGAAGCGACCATCGGAGCAGTCAGTCCATGCCTCCACATCGGGAACATCCAGATAGAGTTGCCCTGCAAACTTGATGTCGCCTTTCAGGTCTTTCCGTCCAGCATCAGTCGTTGCCACCAGGAATGCTGTGCGGTTGATGCCGGCCCGCTTATAGAGGAAACTGTCCTGATCGTATTTCGCTGACAGTTGATAGGCGTGTTCAAAGAATGCTTTGTTCTTTGATTTGTCCGCATTATAGACAAAGAAGCAGTACTCCACGCATGGATATTCCCATTCTGCTTCACGATAACAGCCGTTGACTGGACGAAACGCCATGCCTCTCTGCTCCATGTCGGCCTTCAACTGGGCATTGCGCTCCAAATTCTCCTCCAGAGTGTAACCACCTCGAAATGCGGTGAAGATAGCACAGTTATACTTTTTGAAAGCATCCTCTGCCTCCTCCAGCCGTGGTGCTACCGTCTTATCTGTCCGGAATTCCGCATTGCCTGACTTCACATTTATTATGCCTTTTAGCACACCCTTGATGGTGGATATGCTAATTCGGTCGTATCGGGCAGTCAGCTCTTCGTAGATGCGGTTGATGTCGGTTGTCACTTCCATTTTGCTTTGCTGTTAAGTTAATACGGACTATCTTTCGGCTATATAATCTTAAAATTCTTATTCGTCGTTTTCTCTCTTTATGACCAGACCTAAACCCAGTTCATCGGAAATTGTGCGGATCATCTTGATTTTTGTTTCGTTGGACATATTGACGTAAACGTACCAACCATCGACAAATACTTGCCATCGATGTGTACCGTCTGTGCGTTTCTCTCGTCCTACGAGTGGGTAACCTTTGAATAACCTGCCCCTGAAGTGTGAGACTCGTTCAAAACCTATGACTTTCAGGGTTTCTACCAATGTCGTCTGGGCATCCTTCTGGACGATGACTCTGCCATCATTGAAATGTACGGAGAAACCGATGCTCTCAGAGCGTGTAAGAGGGGTGTTTTCCCCATCTTCTGGTTCATTTTTTATTGGATTCTCGGCTTCTGCAACCTTGATAACCTTGCCTGTAGAAGGTATCTCGTAACGCTTGGCAGTATGCTCTTTCACCACCACTTCGCCTCGTGTGGTCTTCACAGTGATGCCGCTTTTGGTGTCGTAATCAACTATGAGTGTCAGGTTACGGCGAAGCGTACTGAGCACAGGAGCAACCGACTTGCTAATAGCAGGCAGTATCTCCTCCGCGATAATCTGGTCTTCCAGCTGACCGAGCACTTCCTTCTGTTCATCAGTCAGGTTACCTTTGAACATGTCAAAGAGACGGTAGTAGTCTTCAAGCTTGCTCATAATTATTACGCTTTATAACTCTCGTATTCCTCATGGGTGATAGGGGTCTCGGGGTCAATATACAAAATGTCAGTATAATTAAGATTATACAATTTATAGATAATAATATCTAATTTTTTTTCTGCTTCGGATATTAAATTTGTGTCCGAAACATTCAGAATATTATCAACAATTGCAACAATCTCTTTTTGTTTTTCTTCAGAAGCAACATGGACTGGTATCTGTTGGTTAAGGTCAAACACCCTAAATTCAGGAAAAACATCTCCCTTTATT
>JAUNIJ010000019.1 GCA_030523485.1 Bacteroidales bacterium | reverse complement strand
TGATAAGAAATTCTTGTGGCGAGAAAAATTTCTGTTTATGCTGACAAGAAATTATTGTGGCATCGAAAATATTCTTTTTGCTCCAGATGAAATTTGTCTCGTCGAAACTCGTTTTGTTTCTCCTTACAACAAAAAGTTATTTGTTGTCTTTTTACCGTAAATCGTTGTCTCAAATAGTTAGTGTGTATAGCGTCTTATTATCTGTTTGTAACAGGTTTATTGTGGCGATAATCAGTCTCTTAGGTGTTGTGCTAAAATATTTTGTAAAAACACCTTGAAAAGTTTGTGGTGACGAAAAAATGGCGTATCTTTGCACCGCTCTTCGAGTAAGAGCACTTAGGTAACATAATAATTTCAAAATCAATTAAAAAGCAATGGCAACAAAAATTAGATTGCAACGTCATGGACGTAAAGGGTATGCCTACTACCACATTGTGGTTGCAGACAGTCGTGCAAAACGCGATGGTCGTTTCATTGAACGCCTCGGTGCCTACAACCCCAACACCAATCCAGCAACAGTAGAGTTGGACTTCGACCGTGCACTTTACTGGCTTAATGCAGGTGCTCAACCAACCGACACCGCTCGTAACATCCTTTCTCGTGAAGGTGTTCTCTTGAAGAAACACCTCGAAGGTGGTGTGAAAAAAGGTGCTTTTGATGAAGCAACAGCAGAAAAGCGTTTCAATGCTTGGAAGGAATCAAAAGTAAAAAGTCTTGAAGCTATCAAAACAAAAGACGTTGACGCTAAAGTAGAAGCAAAGAAAGTTCGTTTCGCTGAAGAGGTTAACATCAACAAAGCAAAAGCAGAAGCTTTGGCTGCTAAGATGGCTGCAAAACGTGCTGCTGAAGAAGAAGCAAAAGCTGCTGAAGCTGCTGCTGAAGAGACAGCAACTGAGGCTCCTGCAGAAGCATAAGCAAACTTTATTACAAAGCTTTTTAAAGAAACACAGAGCCCGGAGAAATTCGGGCTTTTTTTCTATCTACGAATGGAGGTCGTTCGCACAAAGCGAAAACAAAACTAAGAGCATATGATTTGGTTGATTCTTATCGCCGCATTATTCCTTGTCGTTGGAGTGGTATGTAGCAAAAGCAACATACTGTCGCCGTCGGTCATCACCTCTGCTGTGTGGCTCTTCTGTCTCCTTCTCTTTGTAGTCCTTCCTCATTCGTTGCCGTGGCCAAGTTGGCAGTTTCTTGGTGCTTTGGCGATATGGATAGTGGGTATGTCGGTGTCGTCGCTAACTATGCAGTCGGTGTCGTACAAACCTTATCTTGAAGAAGCCGATGTCACGGTGCGCACCATCTACCTCGCCATCTCACTCCTCACGGTGCCAGGTTTGATAATGTATGCTCAACACGCACTCGAATCGGCAAGCACCATGGGATGGGCTAATGCGTTGCGGCAATCGGCCATCGGGCGGTCGGACGATGGTGAGATTTATGGTGGTTTGCAAGTCATTATTTGGCAAGTGAGTTATATGCTCGAACTGTATTATGCCGACAAGAGTTCGCGTTGGCGCGTCGTTGTTGCTGGTGTTATCTTGTTAAGTTTCGCCTTCTTGACGATGTCGAAGTGGGGCTTCCTCTCATTCTTCCTTACCACCATTACCATTCTCTATTTCAAGAAGAAAATCTCATTACGACACATACTCATTGGGTTGTCGGTGCTCTTTGTGCTCTTTGTGCTCATTCAGGCAGCTCGTTTTGCTACCGACTATGATGGTATCGACAAGAACAATTTCACGGTGCTTTACTTGTTGAGTAGCATCACAGCATTTGATACGTTGGAACCATGCAGTTCGGCGCATTGGGGCGAGAATGTATTCCGTGCTATCTATGCTGTTGGTAATAAGTTGGGATTGACAGCCACTGAGCCACCGAGCTCACTGCTGCCATTTATCTCTCAGCCAATAGAAACCAACACCTACACCACGATGTATCCCTTCTTTAAAGATTTTGGCTATCTTGGTGTTGGTATTTTTGCTGTGCTCATGGGTGCTATCTATGGTTTCCTATTTAAAAAAGCACAACAGGGTGGTGCATTTTATGTGTTGCTCTATAGTTTGTGTGTCAATATCTTAGTTATACAATTTGCCAACGAGATGTTAATGACATCGCTTTTGGCTTACATCAAACAATGGCTTTTCCTCTTGTTGCCTTTCTTAGCAACAAAATTTAATGTATTCAAACATACTAAATCGTTGGTAAGTATTGACGAATAACACGTGTAACATAGCTGTCGTTGTAGTGCTCTACCAACAAACCGTAGAGCAGAGTTTGTCGTTAACCACATTGCGGCAGCATGAGTCGCATTTGGGCGCGTACCAACTGATAGTTTACAATAACTCAGCCGATTACAAAGCCGTGTTACCGCATGCTATTGTTGAAAATGCTTCGACGAACAATGGCTTAGCAAAGGCCTATAACCGTGCGTTAGCGTTGGCACAACAACATGGTTGTAAATGGCTGATGCTACTTGATCAGGACACCTCTCTGACGGCAGACTATTTGGAACAAGTTAGTGCTTTTGTTGAGCGTGCCGACTCCAGTCGGTATGTGGTTGCAGTGCCTCGTTTGATAGAAAATGGCGTTCAACTGTCACCTACTTGTTATAAACCATCGCGGGGGGTGGTATGGCGTCAGAAAACGGTGATTTCTTTGGTCGATGTGCCGTCAAAACAAGTTGTTACGGCATTCAACTCAGCTACTTTAGTGAATGTTGACATGTTGTTAGCAATGGGAGGATTCGATGAGACTTATCCGTTAGATATGCTCGATCATCGTATGTTTTGGCTCTTTCATGAAAAACATCTGTCGATAGCTTTCCTGCCTGTCTCGTTGGCACATTCGTTGTCGGAAAACAGCGTGATGGAGACGTCACGCTACAAAAGCTACTTGGAAGCACATCGTCGATGGGCGGCGTCGTTAGGTTGGCGCACATTGTTCAATTTCAAATTTCGTATGGCATTACGTTGGGCGCAACAAATTCTTTTACAAGAGGACATTGTCAAACGACGTGCTACATTCCGTATTCTTTTTAAATAATTGTCGATGGAAACAGCCGTATGCCTCATTAATTATAATGCCTACCAAGACACATTGGCGTGTGTCGAGAGTTTGCGTTGTCAGCACTGTTATATAGTGGTGGTAGATAACTGTTCGACCAACGACTCGGTTGCGCAGTTAACAAATGCGTGGGGTAATGACGTAGTCGTTTGGCATCTGGAGCAAAAGAATTTTGTGTTGCAAACACCCTTAAAAGAGAATGTAAGCATTCATCTTGTCGTGTCGGACACGAATGGTGGCTTTGCTTATGGCAACAACGTGTTGCTGACATTTGTTAAGTTGCATCTTTCTGCAAAGTACATCTTATGGCTCAACAATGATACGGTTGTACCCGAGAATTTTATCGATGTGCTACAAAACGAAATCGCAGCAACAAACACCGAACGTGTGGCGTTGGCTGTGGAAGAGCGAAACTACTATACGAAATCCTATCGTCATAGCGGTTTCCACTATTTGAATCTGTTGACAGGCTTGGCTTTCCCACGCCGTGTGATGCCAAGTCATAAATATATCTGTGGTGCTTGTCTGTTCACGTCGGTGAATGCGCCTACGTGGAACGAGAACTACTTCCTTTATTACGAAGATGCCGACTATGCAATGCGATTGAAAAGCGCTGGTTATAAAATGGTGGCGACCAAACAGACCTATTATTTGCATAAGCAGGGTGTGAGCACCGGACAACATCCTGAAACCATTTTTAAAAGTATGTGTTTGTTCTATCGCACACACTTCCCACACCTCTTGCCAATAGCACGTTGTCTTCGCTCGTTACAGTATAAGTTGAATGGCAATAAAAAAGCCCTCGATGCGTTAATTAAATGTTATGACACTGCTCGTTAACGGCCGTTTTCTAACTCAACAAGCCACAGGCGTGCATCGCTTTGCTTATGAGATTTGTCGCGCTTTTACAGAACAAGGCATTGACTTCACGATACTTGTTCCGAATGCACTATTGTGTCAGAATGCAAAGATTTTTAAACTGCGTCGAGTAGGGCATACCCAATCGCACTTGTGGGAACAAGTGGAGTTGCCATGGTATGTGCATCGTCATTATCGTGGTGCGGTGCTATTGAACTTGACGGGACTAAGTCCGATAGTTTACAGCAACAGCATAACAACCATTCACGACCTGTCGTTTTTGGAAAATCCACATTGGTTTTCGTTTGCTTATCGTTGTTGGTATCGTCTGATGACACCCATATCAGCTAAGCGTGCGCATCATATTTTTACGGTGAGCGAATTCTCGAAACAAGAAATAGAACGTCGGCTACACATAAAAAGTGAAAAGATAACCGTTGTTTATAATGCTGTGTCGGAGAAAATCGAACCTCAGACAACGAATAATCACACGGGCGAAAAATATTTGCTGGCAGTGTCGAGCATCGAACCACGTAAGAATTTGTTGCGTTTGCTTCAAGCATTTAAAAAGGTGGAAGATAGCCAACTACGACTCTATGTGGTGGGTGCAAAACATAAAGTGTTTGCTGAGGTTAACACCAAGCAAATTGATAACGATAGAGTAGTGTTTACTGGCTATCTTACCCCAGAACAACTGTATGCTTACTATGCCAATGCATGCGTTTTTGCTTATCCATCGCTTTACGAAGGATTTGGCATACCGGTGTTGGAAGCGATGCATTTCGGTTGTCCTGTGTTAGCTTCCGATATACCTCCGTTGCACGAGGTAGCCAACGATAGCGCACTCTATTGCAATCCTTATGATGTCGACGACATAGCGGAGAAACTGAATCGTTTGATGTCGGATGAAACGCTTCGCCAACAACTGTCGGCAAAAGGAAAAGCACGCAGCGCATTATTCTCGTGGCAAAAATCGGCTCATTTGATGTATCAAGTGATTAGTCGAATAAATAAAAAATAAGTATGGCAAAGATTCTTCATATCTCCAAGTTCTACCATCCCTATTTCGGTGGTATTGAGGATGTTGCTCGTGCGCTGGTCAAGGAAATGTCCAAATGTCACGAGCAGAGAATAATTTGCTTTAATCATACGAATGAAACCGTTGATGAGGTGGTGGACAATATTCCGATAACACGTGTGGGTATCGTTGGCACGCTCTCGTCGCAACCTATCGCTTTAGGATTTGCAAAACATCTCAAACGTGTGTTACGTGTCTTTCATCCTGACTTCATTCATCTGCATCTGCCGAATCCGTTGGCCGCTTTTGTATTACAAACCCTGAGAAATCCTAACTATAAGATTGTGGTGCATTGGCACTCCGATATTTTAGGGCAGCGACTCGTTTATCCTTTTTATAAGGGATTCGAACACAAACTGCTTCGCTCTGCCGATAAAATTATTGTCACAAGCGATGCCTACAAAAATGGTTCTAAAGCGTTGAGCAACTTTTTGGAAAAAACCATTGTCATACCTAATATTGTAAGCGAAGAAAAACTACAGCTACAATTGGGTGACGAACAGCGCATGTCGACTTTACGCCAACAGTGGGAAAACAAAAATATCGTTCTTTTTGTAGGTCGGCATGTAGAATACAAGGGCTTAAGGTATCTGATAGAGATAGAGAAACAGATTACTTCCGATTGTGTGATATTGGTAGCGGGCGAAGGCCCTCAGACCAGTTTGTTGAAAGAACTTGCTGTTGACAGCCATCGCATTCATTTCATCGGTCGTCTGACCAACGAACAGCTTCGTTGCTATTTGCACATTGCTAAGGTCTTTGCGTTCCCATCGTATCTACGAAGTGAAGCGTTTGGTGTTGCCTTGGCTGAAGCAATGTATTGTGGACTTCCAGCCGTGTCGTTTGCTATTGAAGGTTCCGGTGTAACATGGGTAAACCAAAACGAGAAGACCGGATTTGTAATACCCAATCTTAACATTCAAGCTTTTGCTGAGGCTGTTGATCGTTTACTTACCGATGAAGCACTCCGTCGGCAAATGGGTGCAGCTGCCACCGCATGGATAAAACAGAATTTTTTGAAGCAAAATATCTTACCTGGCTTGTCGGTTGTGTATGGCAATGAAGAACAAACCATAAGAAACGATAAGACAGGAATATTAAATGCTTCGATTGTGCTTTTTCGCAACAATTTCGCCGCTGTAACAAAACTAGTGAAAGTGTTGTCGACAAGTCGTATCGTAAACACAGTATTCCTTGTTGATAACTCACCAAATCCTGATGAACGATACCGCGAGTTGCCTGTTGAATACATTTATACCGGTGAAAACCTCGGCTACGGACGTGGTCACAATGAAGCAATCTACCGCTCGTTCCACCAAAATGTCCCCTATCATCTAGCATTGAATGCCGACGTGAACTTCGAGGCAAATGCATTGGAAAAAATGGTGGCTGAGATGGAGAAGAATATTTCTATAGGTGCTATGATGCCTAAAGTATTTTATCCGAATGGTGAACTTCAACACCTTTGTCGTCTGTTGCCAACGCCTTTAGATTTGTTTGGACGTCGCTTCCTGCCTAATTGCTGGATGGCAAAACGGGTATCGCGTTTAGAATTGCGTCATACCGATTACTCTTCGCCATTACCCATACCACACATCTCTGGATGTTTTATGTTGTTGCGGCTTGCGGCATTGAGCCATGTAGGACTATTCGACCCTCGCTATTTTCTTTACATGGAAGACGTTGATCTGTCGCGTCGTATTCATCAAAAATATCAAACACTCTTCTATCCTTCTGTCACTATAATTCATCAACACGAAAGGGGAAGTTATAAAACTTGGCATCTCTTGGGTGTTCATGTCGTGAGCGCCATTAAATACTTTAATAAATGGGGATGGTTGCACGACGCAGAACGCGATGCCATCAATAAAAAAGTGTGGCAGTTGTCGCATCCTAATAATCATATGTAAAAAAACGTTTGACTATGTTCTCAATCAGTATTACACAAATTATTGGTGCTTTCTTAGCACTCTTTGCTATAATAGATATTTTGGGCTCTGTTCCGATTATCCTTGGTCTACAACAACGCGGTGAAGAAATCAAACCCCTTCGCACCACATTGGTCTCGATAGTAATTTTTGTGGCTTTTCTCTTTGCTGGTGATTTGATTCTTCGGCTCTTTAGTGTCGACACCCAATCGTTTGCTGTGGCAGGCTCTTTGGTGCTCTTCATCATGGCATTGGAAATGATTCTGGGCATCGATATTATTCGTTACAATGGTCCTAAAGGCTCGTCCTCTGTCGTTCCTTTGGCATTCCCTCTTGTAGCAGGTCCTGGCTCTATTACTGCCATTCTTTCGATGCGTGCGGAGTACGATATGATAAACATTCTTATTGCGTTGATTCTAAACATCGTCTGGGTATATGTGGTGTTGAAATCGACAAAGAAGATACACCAATTTATTGGTGAAGGTGCGGTCTATATCATGCGAAAATTCTTCGGCATCATCCTACTGGCAATGAGTGTGAAACTTTTTGCTTCCAACATTAGCAGTCTGCTTTAATTATGGTGTCGACAGCACAGCAACAAGCCGTGTTGGCTTCAGTCTACCTTGGTCCTGCCGACTATTACAGTTGGTTGGTGAATCGTCCTACTATCATCGACCCTTTTGTCTTCTATGACCGTCAAACTTTTGCTAATCGCTGTAGCATAGTAACAAGTGGTGGCGTTCAAAACCTCTCGGTACCTATCGAAAAACCACAGCCCCACACACCTATGAAAAAGGTGAAAATAGCTTACACCACCGATTGGCAAGCACTGCATTACAAGGCCATTGAGAGTGCTTACAATTCGTCGCCCTATTTCTCCTATTTTAAAGATGAGTTGTTGACTATCTACCAAACAAAATACGACACATTATTTGAGTGGAACAATACGCTTCAACGGAAAATCTTACAATGGTTGGGCTACGACAACCTCAATGTTTATTATGCCGACCATTTTGTTGATTGTGCTGAAAATAAAAATTGTGGGAAAATTGACCTCAGAACGTGTATTCATCCTAAGAAAAAGTGTGTACCTTTGCATGCTCGTTGTATGAATCCTTACTATCAGGTATTTCAACAGCGCTTTGGCTTTGTGCCACGTCTAAGTGTGCTCGACATGGTGTTTAACATCGGTCGTGAAGCACGCATCTTACTAAACGAAAATAAACAATAAAACAATAAAAATACACAATTAACTTATGACAAACAACATCGATTGGGGTAGTCTTGGATTTGGCTATGTTCCTACCGACTACAACGTACGTTGCTACTATCGCGACGGTAAATGGGGCGAACTCGAGGTAAGCTCTGAAACAAGCGTAAACATCCACATGGCAGCATCGTGCTTGCACTATGGTCAAGAAGCTTTTGAAGGTTTGAAAGCTTTCCGTGGAAAAGATGGTAAAGTACGTATCTTCCGTCTCGAAGAAAATGGTAAACGTCTGCAATCATCTTGCAATGGTGTCGTAATGCCAGAATTACCATTAGAAAAATTCGAAGAAGCAATCCTTAAAGTTGTAAAACTCAATGCACGTTTCATTCCACCATACGAAACAGGTGCTTCGCTTTACATTCGTCCGGTGCTCTTCGGAACAGGCATCACCGTTGGTGTAAAACCAGCTGATGAATATCTCTTCGTTGTATTTGTAACGCCAGTAGGTCCTTACTTCAAAGGTGGTTTTATGGCAAATCCATATGTTATCAGCCGTAAATACGACCGTTCAGCTCCTCTTGGCACAGGTATCTACAAAGTGGGTGGTAACTATGCTGCATCACTTCGTGCACACGTTGAAGCATGCCACAGCGGCCAATATGCATGCGAATTCTATCTCGATGCAAAAGAAAAGAAATATATCGATGAAGCCGGCGCTGCTAACTTCTTTGCTATCAAAGGTAATACCTACATTACTCCAAAAAGCACATCAATACTCCCTTCTATCACCAATAAGAGCTTGATGCAACTCGCAGAACATCTTGGCATGCAAGTTGAGCGTCGCCCAATTGCAGAAGAAGAATTGGAAACATTTGATGAGGCAGGCGCATGTGGCACAGCTGCTGTTATTAGCCCAATTCAACGCATCGACGACCCAGAAACAGGTAAAAGCTATGTGTTCAGCAAAGACGGCAAACCAGGTCCAAAATCAGAAATGCTTTACAATGCACTTCGTGCTATTCAATTAGGTGAAGCTCCAGATGTATTCGGTTGGATTACTGAAGTAGAACTCTAATATCTAAATAGATAAATATTATAAGAAAGCTTCTGTCGAAATTGACAGAAGCTTTTTTTGTGAGTAATAGTCTTGAATCACCAAGAGTGATGGCGAAAGGTCTGTTGTGTCGATATAAGAAGCTGTGACTTTATTGCCCGATGGCACGTTGAAGATTAACCCATGCTACATTTTGAGTGTAGATTGTTTCGATAAACTGTTCTTGTAAATCGTCGTAAGTTCTCCATGCATCTAACACTTCCAACAATCCTGCTTCTCCTCGTTCATAACTGTATATTTTCCCTTTAAGAACGTCTTCAGCAATCGTAAGCAACCCCTTATTATAACCAAGTGCTTGTTCTGAAGCATAGATATAAGCATAGTAAGCTTTGTAAACGTCATTCTCTATTTTGATTTTTGTTCGGCTAAATGTCTGCTTGATGTGTTGTCGTCGCTGTAAATCTTAAGGGCTAAATCGCTATGTACACCTGCCACCATATCCATCACCATGTCGATGATAGGCTGTGAAAAACCAACGCTGTATCCAGCCATGCCAGATAGTTTCTCTTCTATTTCTTGTGTCAAATAACTAACTAAAATAGCAGAATTTTTATGTGATATAAAAATAGAGTATGTAGAACGCTCTTTTTCATTGTTAGAATCGAAATGCAAAGGTACCAAAAAAAAGATAAAGCAAAAGATAAAGTAAATTGTTGTTGTGAGAATTGTATATATCAAGAAATAGGAGTACCTTTGTGCCTTGAATTCAAACTCAAAAAATACATTGAAAATGAAAAAATTATTGTTTACACTTGCATTAGTACTTGGCTTTGGCCTTGCTGCTTATGCGCAACCACGTGCTATTGGTGTACGTCTTGGTGGTGACTTAGATGTTTCTTATGAACATCAATTAGGTAAAAACATGATTGAAGTCGAAGCTGGTCTTCCTTATATCTTCGACAATTATTTCGGTTTTCATGCTGCCGCAACTTACGATTGGATTTTCAACTTCAAATCGTGGAGTGGTAAAGGCGAATGGAATTGGTATCCTGGCGTTGGTCTTGCTGCTGGTTGGCACCAATGCCCTGATCATGATGGTCACGGCTTCCTTGGCGTAGCTGGTCGTCTTGGTGTAGAATATAACTTCTGGTTTCCTCTCCAACTTTCGTTAGACTATCGTCCTGTTATCGGCTATAGCTTTGGTCATGGTTTCTACGATCGTGGTTTCTATGGTATCGCACTTGGTGTTCGCTATCATTTCTAAGCCGAACAACAATATCAATAAATAAAGGGTCGCAAACAGTTGTGTTTGCGGCCTTTCTTTTTGAAAAATAAAGCGTAACTTTGTGCCCAATAAATAAATCATTCTGATATGACAAAAAAATTATTTGTAGTGTTGTCGTTCATGCTTTGCGGCGTGGCGATGGTCTGTGCACAACCACGTGCTATAGGTCTTCGTCTCATTGGTGATTGGGAAGTAAGCTACCAACATCAATTTGGCGAAAAAAATATGTTAGAAATCGAAGCTGGCGTGCCAGTCATCTTTTCGCGATTTGGCGGGCTTCATGCCGCTGCGACTTATGATTGGATATTTCCAATCACTTCGTGGACAGAAAAAGGCAGTTGGAATTGGTATGCTGGTGTTGGTGGTGCTGTGGGTGCAAACTACTATAAATATAAAGCTAATCAGGATCACCCGGCAGATGTCGACGGACACTATTGCTTCTTCTTGGGTGTTGCTGGCAGAATAGGCGTAGAATATAATTTCTGGTTTCCTTTGCAACTCTCGTTAGACTATCGTCCAGTTATCGGTCCTGCTTTCGGACATGGTTTCCATGAGTATGGTCTTACCAGTATTGCATTAAGCGTACGTTATAAATTCTGATAAACACAAGAAAAACAAGATATGAAGAAAATCTTATTGCTATTTGCTTGCTGCGCATTGTTGGCAGCAACGGCTACAGCTCAACCACATGCTGTTGGTGTGCGTGTAGGTCAAAATGCCGAGGTGTCGTTTCAGCAAGAAGTGAACCAAGGCAACATGTTGCAAATCGACTTAGGTGGTTATGCCTATCGTGGCGTACAAGCTACCATTACTTATGCATGGCGTAGCTACGTAAACGGCTCCAGTGCATCGGGCACATGGTCATCGTATGGTGGCTTTGGTCTTGGTGGTGGCTATGCTCCTGCAGGACGAAATTTTGACGTCAACTTACTGACGGGTAATCGTAGTCGTACCACATCATGGTATTTAGGCGACGATGCATATGCTGATGCTGTTTTAAATGGACGTAAAAATGATTTGTACGACTATGGTTTTGTGGGCATTGTAGGCATCGTAGGCTTTGAATACGAATTGAGTCGTGTGCCTTTAGCAATAGCTATTGATTATCGTCCGATGTTCGGCGTTGATTTAGGTAAACGTATCGACTATACAAATCCTTCGAATGATGGAAAACTTGGTGCAAAACTGCATGTGCCAGGTTTATGGGACATAGCACTTTGTCTGCGCTACGTCTTCTAACATATCATAACAATAGAACAAGTAAAAAAGTCCTTAGAGTTAATGCTCTGAGGACTTTTATTTTGTCTCAAAAAAAGCACAGAAAAGAAACAAAAACAGGATGTTGAAAAGAAAGAAAAAAATTGTATCTTTGTAGTCGGTAAAATAGGGAATTAGCCAAACTTTGGCTGTATGTTTTGCCTTGGAAAAATAGAGTATAAATAAATGAGTAATAAAGCGTTACTGATAATATGTGATGGCTGGGGCATTGGTTCTGGCCGTAAAGATGATGTGATAGCTTCCACGCCAACACCTTATTGGGACTATCTACTTGCTAACTATCCACACTCACAACTTCAAGCTTCTGGTGAAAATGTTGGCTTGCCCGACGGACAAATGGGTAATTCAGAAGTAGGACACCTCAACATCGGAGCTGGTCGCGTAGTCTATCAAGATCTCGTAAAAATCAATTATGCTTGCAACAATGGCTCGTTAGCAAAGAATAAAGAATTGGTAGAAGCGTTGCAATACGCTAAAAAGAATAGAAAGAAAGTACATCTTATGGGGCTTGTTTCAACCGGTGGTGTCCATAGCTCGTTGAATCATCTACTAAAACTTACTGACTGCGTTGTTGCGGAGGGATTAACACCTTATGTACATTGCTTTCTTGATGGACGCGACACCGACCCACGGAGTGGTGTCGGTTTTGTAGAAACGCTGCAACAATACCTTCTCGTAAATGGTGGAAAAATAGCTTCTTTAATCGGACGTTTCTACGCCATGGATCGTGACAAACGTTGGGAACGCATTGCCGAGGCATATAACCTTTTGGTGAATGGTAAAGGAGAAACGACCAACAACCCAGTCGAAGCCTTAAAACATTCGTATGAAAATGGCGTGACCGATGAGTTCGTAAAACCAATTATTTGTGTCGAGAATAACATTCCTATTGCTACTATTGATAAAGGCGACGTCGTTATCTTCTTTAACTACCGCAACGATCGTGCTAAAGAATTGACTGTGGTACTAACACAACAAGATATGGCGGAGTATGGCATGCACATCGTAACGAATATACATTATTGTTGCATGACACCTTACGATGCTAACTTTAAAAACGTACACATCCTTTTTGATAAAGACAATGTAGAAAATACGTTGGGAGAGTATTTGTCGAAAAAACAATTAAAGCAACTACATATAGCTGAGACAGAGAAATATGCCCACGTAACATTCTTCCTTAATGGTGGTCGTGAAACACCATTCGAAGGAGAAGACCGCATTTTAGTACCATCGCCTAAAGTAACAACCTACGACCTCAAACCAGAAATGAGTGCCTACGAAGTGAAAGACAAATTGGTGGAAGCTATTGAGACAGAACAGTACGATTTCATCGTATGTAATTATGCTAATGGTGATATGGTTGGTCATACTGGCGTTTATTCTGCTATTGAAAAGGCTGTCGTAACAATCGACAATTGTTTGCACGACACCGTAGAAGCCGCTAAAGCACACGGCTACGAAACAATCATCATTGCTGATCATGGTAATGCCGATCAAGCCATCAATCTTGATGGCACACCCAACACGGCTCACTCACTTAATCCCGTACCTTTTGTATTCGTTTCGAACCGAAACAATCCAAAAATTTCTGATGGCATTCTTGCCGACGTAGCCCCATCAATTCTTTATTTGATGAACCTTATACAACCCTTGGAAATGACCGGACATTCATTAATCAAATAATACTGCTGAAAGAATATGAAGAAAAATAGATTAATCATCATTCTCTGTTTAGTGCTGACTTTTTTCTTGAATGTCAGTGCTCAAACTAACGATCCTATTGCCATTACTGTTGGTGATAGACAAGTGACACGCTCAGAATTGCAGTATTTCTATCAGAAAAATAATATTAGTTCAGGCTCAGAGAAAAAGAACGTCGAAGAGTATGCCAAATTATATTGCGACTTCTTGATGAAAGTAGAACAAGCCCGCCAACTAGGTTTAGATACCATCAAAACATTTGTTCAAGAGTATAATGGTTATCGTGCTCAATTAGCAGTGCCTTATCTTTACGATAAAACCGTAGAAGATTCGTTATACAGAGAGGCATATGAGCGTATGAAAGAGGATGTTGAAGTTCAGCATATGTTAGTACGCTTGCCTAAAAACTACACCTCCAACGATACATTAAAATACTATCAACAAGCACAAAAATTGTGCGAGCGTGCTGAGAAAGAAGGTTTCACAAAAGTGGCAAAGGAAGTAATGGCAGAAATTACGCCCAACGCTCCTGATGGCTACCTTGGTTGGTTTACTGGTGGCATGTCGGTTTATCCGTTAGAAAATGCCATCTACAATACCGAGGTAGGCAAGATTAGTCAACCAGTTCGTGTTGGTAACGCATATTATATTGTCAAAGTGCTGAATCGTCAGAAAGCACATGGTAAGATACGTTGTTCGCATATCTTTGTAAGATGTGAAGAAACAATGAGTGCTGAGGAACAACGTAAAGCCAAGGAGAAAATCACGAAAGCACAACAAGCACTAGCCGAAGGTAAGACATTTGAACAAGTAGCAAAAGAATTCTCTGAAGACCCTCGTTCTGCTTCTATTGGTGGCGACCTCTCATGGTTTGGTGTTGGTCTGATGGTGCGCGAATTTGAAACAGCAGCCTTTAATCTTCAGAAAATTGGTGATGTGTCGGAACCCGTAAAGTCAGTTCTCGGATGGCACATCATCAAACTTGTTGATAGAAAAGGCATTGATTCCTTCGAAGAGCAAAAGCCAAACATCAAACGTTTGATGGAATATGATGGCAGAATGATGATTATGCAACAATGTCTGGTGGAGAAACTTAAGAAAGAGTACCACTACGTGTTCGATGCCAATAGTTGGAAAGGCGTGGTGTCGGCATTAAATGGCATTAGTATAGACAACAAAAACTTTGACAGTCGCGTGAAAAACCTTCATACAACCATTGCCTCTTTTGCAACGCACTCCATCAAACAAACCGATTTCGTGGCTTATTTAAAGCAAAATGCTAGCAACGAACAAGTATTGAATGAGGACAACCTCAAGGCCTATTGGAACCGCTTTCTCTCGCAAGAAGTGTTGGCATATGAAGATGCACACTTAGAAGAAAAATATCCAGAACTACGTTATCTATTGAAAGAGTATCACGACGGCATTCTCTTGTTCAACATCAGCAGTAAAGAGGTGTGGGACAAAGCAACACAAGACACTGCTGGGTTGGCTCAATATTTCAACACACATAAAGAACAATACACCTGGAACTCTCCACGTTTCAAAGGACGTATCTGCTGCTGTCGTGATAAACAAACAGCTAAGGTGTTGAAAAAGATGCTAGAAATTGCTCCAAAAGATTCCATCAACAACTATATTTCCACAAGAATTAACATCGACACAGCTAAATATGTTGAAACATACAGCGGCATATGGAAAGTTGGAGAAAGCAAAGTAATTGACCGTCATGTGTTCCATCTCAATGTACCCGACGACACTTCCTTACCGAAAGATTTACCCGTTGTCTTCACGTGGGGAAATCTGCAGAAAAATCCAGAGTGTTATCAAGACGTGAGAGGGGCGGTAATCTCTGATTATCAAACCTATTTAGAAACACTGTGGGTAAAACAACTTGCTGAAAAAATTCCACACCACATTAATCTTGAAGTCGTAAAAACAATAAAATCGAGATAGCGAAATGAATATGATGAAATATAAAATATTGGCGCTGTTATGCATGGTCACATTATGCGTCTCGGCACAAAAAAATATGATTGACGGCGTTGTTTGGATTGTTGGCGACAATGCCATACTCCGTTCAGAAATCGAAGAACAAAGAGTAAGGGCACAATTTGAAGGAACACGCTTTGCTGGCGACCCTTATTGCATTATTCCAGAGCAACTAGCCATTCAGAAACTCTTTCTACACCAAGCAATGTTGGATAGCATTTTTGTGTCAGACTCACAAGTCGAATCACAAGTAACAATGCGTGTTAACTATTTTTTGAGCGAAATAGGCTCCAAAGAAAAAGTAGAGGAATATTTTGGCAAACCACTGTCGCAACTAAAAGATGATTTGCGTGATGCCGTACGCGACCAAATGGTGATGCAGCAAATGCAACAGAAACTCGTTAGTAACGTGACAGTCACACCGGCTGAAGTACGTAAATTCTTTAATCGTCTGCCACAAGATAGCATCCCAATGGTGCCCGCTTCTGTTGAAGTGCAAATCATTACTATGGACCCCATCATCCCTGCTGCCGACAGAGAAGCAACAAAAGAAAAACTGCGTGAAATGGCAGAACGTGTCAACAACGGCAAAACGGATTTTACCATCTTAGCACGTCTTTATTCCGAAGACGAAGCATCGGCAAAACAAGGTGGCGATTTAGGCTTCTTCGGACGTGGCATGATGGTAGCACCTTTCAGCAACGTGGCTTTCTCTTTAACTGAACCAGGAAAGGTGTCGAGAGTCGTAGAAACAGAATTCGGATATCATATCATTCAATTGGTAGAGCGTCGTGGCGATCGCGTTCATTGTCGTCACATACTACTTCGTCCGAAAGTGTCGTTAGAAACAAAAACAAACACCATAACAAAACTTGATAGCATCGCCAATGTTATTAAAGAAGGAAAAATTACATTTGAAGAGGCAGCCTCGAACTTCTCTTCCGACAAAACATCGAAAATGAATGGTGGTATCATGACCAATGAAAACACTGGATCAGCAAAATTTGAAATGCAAGATCTACCACAAGAAATAGCCAAAATGGTGAATAATATGAATGTTGGCGATATCTCACAACCATTCATTATGATGGACGAAAAACTCGGACGTGAGGTGTTTGTTGTCGTAAAACTCAAAAACAAAACCACAGCACACAAAGCAAACTTCACCGACGACTACCAACAAATAAAACAATTGTGCGAAGCACAGAAAAACGAAGAAGTGGTAAATAAATGGATTGACGAAAAAATAGCTGACACCTATATCTATATTGCTCCAGAATGGCGCAACTGCACTTTCGAACATCCATCGTGGCTAAAAGAAGAGTAGGAGAATAATGAAACGGCTGTTGACAATAGTAAGTTTTTGGCTTGTCTTGTGTGGCGTTGTCGCTGCGCAAAACTCAACAACGGTCCTAACCATCAACCCTCAACAAAAAACACAACCTCGGTCAGAACTCCCTAAACAAACAAAACCTAAACCAACACCAAAACCAGCAACTCGGCGCACCTCCGACGGCAACGTCACCTACATCTATCTTGAACATGCCATGCAAATGTTGTACAACGAAGATGAAATGGCTGACGCACAACTCTTAGTCGATAATGTCTGCTTCCGACACGATGAGGCTTACCTATATTGCGACAGCGCCTATTTCTATCAAACAGAGAACTCCTTCCTCGCCTATGGACATGTGAGAATCATACAAGGCGACACATTGTCAATCTATGGTAACCAACTCACTTATTTCGGCGATGAAAAAATGGCGCGCTTACGTGGCAATGTACGAATGGTAAATCGCGACGTGGAATTAATCACCGACAGCTTAAACTACGACCGAAAAAACGATGTCGGATACTATTTCAATGGTGGTGAACTGCACAACAACGAAGACACACTGACATCTGTTTTCGGTTACTACTACACCAATTCTAAAACTGCTGTCTTTACTAAAAATGTGGTAGGACACAACAAAGACATGGTGATGAACAGCGACACGCTACACTACAACACCGAAACCAACCTCGCCACAATACTCGGGCCCACACATATCATTTATGAAGACTCAACGCACATCGAAACAAGTCGCGGATGGTACAACACCAAAACCGAACAATCGATGTTACTCGACAGCTCATACGTTATGCATGAAAGCGGAAAATATCTCTTCGCCGACACTATTTTCTACGACAATAAACAAGGCAAAGGAGAAGGATTCTCGCATGTTGAACTACGCGACACAACAAACGATATGTCGTTGTTCGGCAACTATGGTTATTATATCGAAAAAGATGAAATAGGGTTAGTTACCGATTCGGCAATGTTAGTTGAATACTCCTCGTCCGACACTCTCTACCTACATGCCGACACCCTTTACACACATCTAATGAAAGACACCATCATGGTCGATACTCTCGTGCGCGACACCTCGTTTAAAGTTGTGCTAGCATTCCCTAACGTAAGACTCTATCGCAACGACCTACAAGGAGTTGCTGACTCCGCATTCTTCACCACACGCGACTCGGTGCTTACGCTCATGAAACAACCAATCATATGGAGTGAGGGACGACAAATTACAGGCGACACCATCCGACTTTATGAAATCGACTCTACCGACTATGCACGGGTAATTGGAAAGGCCTTTATGTGTGAAAAAGTCGACTCCACTATGTTCAACCAACTGTCTGGCAAAGAAATCGTTGGATATATCAATGACGAAGAACTTCGGAAAGTTGATGTCAATGGCAACGCTCAGTGCATCTTCTTCCCCGAAGAAGACGGTGGTGGAATTATTGGTATGAACACCATAGAAAGCAGTTATCTTTATGCTTACATCAAAGACGAGAAACTCGACCGCCTTGTCTTTATGCCTTCACCCTCAGGCTCATGCCTACCATTAGACATGGTTGCCTCCGACCGCATGTATCTCGCCAACTACTCGTGGCAAATAGAAAAGAAACCAATCAACAAAAACGATATCTTCCGACAGAATCAACCCGTGATTGCTGTCGCCGACAACATCGAATCGACTGCTGAACAAAGAACAAACAACACCGATAAATCGAAACCCAAAACAACACGAAAAGCACAGAAAGAAGAAGAGGCTGCTGCTGAGTTAGAGGCAGAAAAAAATAAAGGAAAGACAAACTCCAACGAAGAAAATCGTCCGTCGGGTTTCGGCTTTGGCTCGTCTAGCTCATTCGGCTCGAGCAATGGTGTTGGCTCTTCTGGTTCTGGTAGCACACTTTCTGGATTAGGTGGTGTTACCAACTCAACGGGATCATTGCAACCAGTTCAAAGATAACGAACGTATGCGACCAATTTACTATATCAACACCCCCAACGACAATGCCGAAGCGGCAAAACAGTGGGCCGAGACATTAGCAACAGCGTTCAAATTCGAAGCTAAAGTATTGATGGTTGGCACCGCGAGCGAATGCAACGACAATATCGCAGAGTGGGATGAGCTCAACGACTTCGTAGAACAACATGACGTCGCCATACTAATCTTCCAACTTAATGAGAACAAGCAGATACAGCCCTACCTGAACTATTGTCGTGAACTCCGTGTCCCTTACCTCTTCGTTAGAGACAACCAAAAAATCAAACTCGATAAAATAGCTCTGCCTGTAACATTTCTCATGGAAGAAAAAGAAAAAGGACCTTTTGCCAGTGCCTTCGGACGTTTCTTTAAGTCAGAAATTATCTTCTTTGTGCCTAACGACTACGGATCCAAAGCCAAAGCAAACATCGCTGCCATAGCAAAACTCTTCGACTCGTTCAACCTCAAATACACAAAACAACAGGGAAAATCGAACAGCGAAAAAATAGAATTGGAAGCAGCGTTAAAAGCTCCAGAACATCATTGTGGATTGGTCATCGTGACTGCTTCACGTGAATATGGTCTTGACGATATCATCTTCGGACCAAAAGAAAGAAAAATACTGAAGAAATCAATACTTCCGGTGATGTTGATTAACCCACGAGGTGACCTCTACACACTGTGCGACTAAAATACAACACACGAAAAACTAGATCAAATGAAAAAAATATTCTTGTTATTCTTACTTGCGCTGTCTGTAATGACTTATGCACAAGATCTTCCAACAAAAACAATAGGAAGTAAATCGTACTATATTTATACGGTGCAATCGGGCGACGGACTATTTGCCATCGGACGACAGTTCCAAGTGACACAAGCCGAACTGCATGAAGCAAACCCCGGACTCACTCCAGAAATAAAAGCTGGGCAAGAAATTCTCATACCTATTACCAACGCAGGAAGAACAGCATCGTCAACTCCTTCGACAACAAAAGCTAACGACGAGAAAATCATACGACATACGGTGCTTCCACAGCAAACACTCTATGCCATTTCGAAAATTTATGGCGTTAGCATCGAAACTATCAAGGAACTTAATCCTGGATGTGAAGATGGCATCAAAGTGGGTGATGTACTGAAAATTCCTGTTAGCAACAACACCGAACAAAGAACACCACCGCAAACTGTCAACAAGACAACGTCGACAAAAACACAAACTGCACAAAAAACCAAAGTGCATGTCGTGAAAAACAAAGAGACACTTTACAGCATCTGTAAAATGTACAATGTCGACATGAACGACGTGCTCGAACTCAATGAAGGTTTGACCGAAAAAGTGAAAGAGGGACAAAAAATCTTGATTCCCGACAATACCACCTCAACAACAACTAAAACAAAGACGACAACATCGAATGTTGACGAAGCCACTACGGCAAAACTCTCGTCGAAAGTTGCTACTTCCAACACTTCTGCCACCCCAAAACAACCTGCACAATTTACCGAAGAACTGTCGCCTTGGGCTAATCGCTCCATCAGTGGAAACCATCTAAAAGTTGCTTTCTTACTGCCACTTATGAGCGAAAAGATGGATGTTGACGGCACGTCAGAGAAATTTGTCTCGTTTTACAAGGGTGCTATGTTGGCTATGGAAGAACTGAAGCAAAATGGCGTAACATTAGAAGTCTACACCTACGACATTGCCAAAGACACAGTGCAACTGGCTGAAGCATTGGCTAATCCGGTGATGAAGACCATGGATCTGATTATCGGACCTGCTTATAAGGCACAAGTGCCGCTCGTGTCGCGTTTCGCACGACAAAATAAAATCTATACCGTCGTTCCATTCACCTCACAAATCAACTCCTGGGACCTCCACGAATATATCTTTCAATTCAATCCGTCGTTTCGTGAACTGTACGCTGTAGTGGCTGAAAATATGGTGAAAAAATGCGATAAAGCACCATTTGTCATCATACATTTCCCGAACTCCGGCAATCGTGGCGAAACATTAGCTTTGGAAATGACACGTGTGCTACAAAAACGAAAAATCAACTATCGCGAAATACGTGTCACCGACTACGACTCCGATTCTCTTGTGTCGTTGATTGGACGTAACAAATGTAATATCTTAATCGCTTCCAATGAGATGCGCGACGCAAGTTTCGTTATCAATCAGTTGGTTGATGCAAAGCAAACCTATCACACTGTATGGGGATTCGACGAGTGGAGCTCGCTTGTCAGACCTCTGCAAGATGCCTACTGCTTCTCGTTGTTCGCACCCAATCCTACATCAACCTACACTAGCAACTACACCGCGTGGTTTGGACCACGACTCATAGCATCGGAAATGCCTAATTATGACTTGTTAGGCTACGACGTGATGACTTACTTCGGCTATGCTACACGCCACACACCAGATGGGGTAAAGGTGATGGAACCCAATGTACAAAGCCGAATGATGCAGTCGGCATTCGCTTTCTTCCGCGAACGTAACGGCAAACATTTTGTCAACATTAACCACTTCATCGTTCATTGGACCGGTTCGTCGTTCTCTTCCTACGTAAAATACAAATAAGCATGCGACTTAGCATCAGACATTTTCCCCTTTTACTCCTACTTGTCATCTTGTGCTGTTCTAAAGCTGTCGGTCAAGTTAATTACACTGGTACTGAATTAGCTGTCGGTGTCAAAGGTGGCACGACCTTTTCGTTGGTCACTTTCTCACCTTCTGTAAATCAGAAACTTAAACTCGGTTACATGGGTGGTGTGGTGTTTCGCTATAGTGGTGAGAAAAACCTGGCTCTACAAGTCGAAGCCAACTATATTCAAAAAGGTTGGCAAGAGACCGACGCCGATTTCAATCGCACGTTAAACTATGTGGAAGTGCCGCTGTTGTCGCATTTCTTTTTTGGAAAGGGGGTCTTTCGGTGGATTATCAACATTGGACCACAGATTTCATTTCTTGTCAACGAAAACATCGTGGGCGATGCTACAGAACCACAACATACTGAATTGGTTAAAAGACGCTTCGACTATGGTCTGTGTGCTGGAACAGGTTTCGAAATAAATACACATAGAGGAGGCATTTATCAACTAGAAGCACGTTTTGCCTACTCATTTTCTGACTTCTTTGATAATAGCTATTCGGCTCAATTTCAAAAATCTACATCGATGGCACTGATGGTTACTGCTGCAGTGCTGTTTAACACCAAATAAAGTTTTAACCGTGCTTCGTTTGCTATGGTTTATCGTAGCATCTATTCTCTGCAACATGACATTAAAATTAGTGGTATGTGGCGTTGATTCTATTTGATTATCAACAATCTACTACTAGTTCTTAATTTCCTTGTTGCTTTTTTTTCGTTTGTTCCCAATAAAAAATCAATTGAATTACTTTGGAAACAATTTCTGGTGGCGACGCACGAAAGTTTTCATACCGAAAATAATTTCTTGTGGGGAGTTTTAGTTTTGTGCACGCTGACAATAATTTCTGGTGGCGATGCACAAAAGTTTTCACGCTGAAAATAATTTCTTGTGGCGATGTACGAAAAAATTCACGCTGAAAATAATT
>JAUNIJ010000146.1 GCA_030523485.1 Bacteroidales bacterium | reverse complement strand
CCATCGTCGGTAGAACCAGCTGAAGAGTTGATGATTTTTATTTCAGGAGCAATTTCTTGGAATCGTGCTTCAAGTTTACGAGCAGTTTTAATGGTTTCCTCAATACGTGAGCCTTGTACAAGTTCCACTTTTACTGTTATACGACCGTTGTCTTGTTGCTGCATGAAGTCGGTACCAATCCAACCTGTAAAGACAGGAATAAGTGTAATTACAAAGAATATAATGAGTGCTACAATGGTGGTTTTTCTATGTGTTAAGCATTGATGGAGTAAACGAGCATACAGCACGTCTAATTTATCCAACATACCAACCACATATTTTTGATACCATCCGGCACGGGTGTCTTCTTCTACGATTTCGCCATTTACTACTTTTACCTTCTTGTTCTTCAATATTTTTGAGCACAACATTGGGGTGAGAGAAATAGCGATGATGGTTGATGTACATACTACAATGGTAACAATCCAACCAAGTTCCTTAAACAAGATACCAGCCATACCATCAAGCATGGTGAGTGGCACGAACACTGCTACGATAACGAGTGTTGTGGCAATAACAGATACCCAGACCTCATTGGTTGCATAGATGGCAGCTTCACGCGGTCGCGAACCACGGTCAATATGTTTGGTGATATTTTCCAACACAACAATAGCATCGTCGACAACCATACCAATAGCAACAGTGAGCGAACACATCGAGATGATGTTTAATGAACTATCGGCAACAAACTTCAAATATATGAAGGCAACCACCAATGATATAGGAATGGTGAGCGAGATGATTAATGCAGCACGCCATTTTCCTAAGAAGAACAACACAACTAAAGCTACGAAAAGCAATGCATAACCGATAGACTCAGTGAGCGAGTCAATAGAGTTCTGAATATCGGTTGAGGAGTCGTAGATTTCGTTAATCTTAACATCGGAAGGAAGTTGTTTACGTATTTTATCCAACTCAGCACGGAGGTCACGACAGATTTGTACGGTATTAGCACCAGATTGTTTACTAACGATTAAGCGAACACTCTCCATACCATTAGTTTTTTCGTCCAAACTAAGGTCTTTGATTGTATCGCGTACGACAGCAAGATCTTTAACATAGACTTGTTTGCCATCAGGAGTTGTGGTTACAATAATATCGTTGATTTCGGAGCTTTCGATGTATTCACTACGAACTTGCATCTGATACTGTTCTTTTTCCATTTTAACCGTACCAGAGGAGAGGTTAAGGTTATTGCCACTGATAGCGTTGCCGACAGTCTCGAGAGTAAGACCATAAGCATCAAGTTTAGCTTGGTTGATGTCTACATAGACATAACGGTCGGGTGTGCCTGACAAGGTGAGGTTACCAATACCATTTACACGGTTTAATTGAGGCACTACTTCATCATTAAGCAATTTATCCAATCCTGGGTAGCTTTCTTCGGCAGTAATTGCGTATTGTGCAATAGGCATAGCCGATGAGCTAAACTTAAACACGAATGGTGTAGAGGCACCATCAGGAAGATTATCCTTCGTCATTTCTATATACGATCGGACATCGTTGACAGCTTCATCGAGGTCGACACCCCATTCAAACTCCATCAACACCATAGATATATTATCTTTTGATGTCGAAGTCAGTTCTTTCAATCCATCTACAGAGTTCAAGCTATTCTCCAATAGTTTGGTCACATTGGTTTCTATCTCACTAGCACTAGCACCGGCATAAGTGGTCATGACAGTGACATATGGTGGATCCATTTCTGGGAACTGGTCAACCGGAAGCTGTATATAAGAGAATACACCTATGATAACCACAGCCACGAAAACAAGAGCCGTAGTAATTGGTTTATCAATCGCAGTTTTATAAATACTCATAAGGCATTAATATTCAAACAACGAATTTTATTTATTGGTTACTTCCAATTGGGAGCCGTCGACGAGACGACCTTGACCTACAGTAACGATTTCTAGACCTTCTTCAACACCTTCACCCGAAATTTCAATAAAGGAATTAACACGTTGGCCAAGTTCTACATCTAAACGTTTTGCAACGCCATTATTATTAACGAAGATATAACGATCGTTAGCACCTACGAGTTTCAACACGGCTTGATATGGAGCCATAACAGCCTCAACTTCACCCAGTGCAAGCTCTGTCTTTACATACATACCAGGGCGAAGGACTTCTTTTCCATTAGGTATTTTGAGTTTTACTTGGAAGGTGTGTGTTGATGCATCTACTGTTGGATAAATAGTTTCAATAGTAGCATCAAACACTTGATCAGGATAAATCTCAGATGTGAGTGTAATTTTTTGTCCAGCTTTTACCAATGGGAAATACGACTCTGGCACTGCAATATAAGCTTTCAGAGTGCTGATTTTTGTAAGTGTTAGGATAGGTTGGCCGCCATAAAGTTCACCATCTTCATAATTTTTGGCAGATATTACGCCAGAGAAAGGTGCTTTTACGAATGTGTTTTGCTCGAGAAATTCGAGGTTAGTTTTTGTTTGGTCGTATTGTAGTTTAGTTTGATCGTAAACTTGTTGACTGACACTACCACTTTTTTTAAGAGCTTCTGTACGTGATAACTCTACGCCAAGATTTGCAAATGTAAGTTTTGCTGAATTATATTGTGTTCGATCCATGCGCACCAACATTTGTCCCTGTGACACACGCGAGCTAACATCGACATAGATATGTTCAATATTGCCAGTTACAGAGGGGGCAATATTAACAGTTTCGTAGCCTTGTAACGTGGTAGAAAGGCTAAGTACACGCTCAATTTTTTGTTTTTGTAGGTGTGAAGTCTCTACTTTTTCTTTCTTCACTTCTTTTTGGGTAGTGGTATCCTCTTTTTTACCACATGAAGTGAAGAGGATAACTGCTGCACTAGCAAGCAGTACAAACGATTTTTTAATTTCCATCTGGATATCTATTTTTTATTATTTTTCTATGTTGTTATTAAGTTGGTCTATCATATGTAGTACCCTCAATCTTAAAAGAGATTGAGAAGTTTTTGAAGTTCAAGTTGAGCGTTAACAACTTCAAGAAGTGCACTGATATAGTTATTTTGTGCAGCAATTAGTTCAGTGCTTGCATTGGTTACCTCTAAACTTGAGGAGTACCCATGTGCATATTTTTCTGCTATATTTTGATAGACACGCAAGGACACATCCATATTATCCTTTTGTATCATATAGTTTTCGTAACTTGAAGAGAGATTAAACTTCAATTGTTTGTCCTGAATCAAAAGATTATCACGCATATCTTCTTGATTGTTTTGTGCTTTTCGTGCACAGAAGCAGCACGTTTTCCACTTGACCACAAAGGAACAATAGCAGAAATGCCTACCACATTCGGAGGTGTCATATTCATGCCTTCCTCCTGACCAAAATAGGTTTTTGCAGAATACTGATAGTAGGCACTGATAGATGGCACATAATCCATAGCAGCAAGTGTTACTTGACGTTTTGAAAGTTTTGTGTTTTGTTCTACAAGTTGATAATTATAGTTATTTTCTAAAGTAAAGTCAGTTTTCAACTGTTTACGAATTGTCTCTTCATTAAGCAGTTCCTCTATTGTTTGCGATGGTTCATAACGAACAGAAATACCC
>JAUNIJ010000018.1 GCA_030523485.1 Bacteroidales bacterium | reverse complement strand
AGCGCTCACGAAACCAAAACTCTCCACAAGAAATTATTTTCGGCGTGAACGAAACGAAAATTTCCCACAAGAAATTATCTTTCTTTGAAATGGTT
Organism: Bacteroidales bacterium; assembly: GCA_030523485.1. Taxonomy (GTDB): domain Bacteria; phylum Bacteroidota; class Bacteroidia; order Bacteroidales; family Paludibacteraceae; genus HGM05398. Next base: position 22,861 of record JAUNIJ010000018.1, on the reverse strand, counting down.
TTCTAATAACTCATTCCTAAAGTTGTTCGCCATAAATAATCGTAAAAAAAAGAACCGCCTCATGATATGGGCGGTTCTTTGTGGTTTTGTAATGTAGGTTTTACAATGTTATAATAACCTTCTTTAACTCTTAAAAAGAAGGTAAGATTACCATCTTTTTTACTATTTCAAGCGAAGGAATCCAATGCCAAAACGTTCAACAGCAGCGCGTTCGAGGTCTTCGCGTACGCTTGGGTCGGCAATACGTATAAGTTCGCGAGCACGTTCTGCCAATGGGAGACCCTTTAAGAAAGCGATGCCGTGTTCAGTGACGATGTATTGTGCTTGGAAACGTGTGGTGACAACACCTGCACCTGGCGCAAGATGAGCCACGATTTTGCTCTTGCCTTTGTTGGTGAGCGAAGGAAGCGCAATGAAGCATTTACCACCTTCACTGAGGCTGGCACCATACATGAAGTCGTGTTGTCCGCCTACGCCAGAAATGATTGTGTCGCCTATAGAGTCAGCGCAGATTTGTCCAGTGAGGTCTACTTCGATGGCAGAGTTGATTGCCATTGCTTTTGGGTTTTGACGAATGATAAATGGATCGTTGGTCCATGCTACGTCGCGAATCACAAAGTTAGGGTTACCATCCATGTAATCGTAAAGGTTTCTTGAACCGAGCACAAGGCTTCCTACACTTTTGCCTGGTAGAATTTTCTTTTGTGAGTTATCGATGATGCCTTTCTCTATGAGAGGAAGTACGCCGTCGGTGATAGCTTCAGTGTGTAGTCCGAGGTGTTTGTGGTTTTTCAACGCATTAATCACTGCATTAGGAATACCACCTACGCCAATTTGGAGGGTTGCACCATCAGGAATTTCGGCAGCAATATAGTTACCGATGCGTGTCTCAAGGTCGGAAGGTGTTGGCGTTGGCACTTCAACGAGTGGTTCGTCGATGCGACACATAGCAGCGATTTTTGAGACGTGAATGACAGGATCGCCAAAGGTGCGTGGCATGTATTTGTTGACTTGTGCAATGACCGTTTTGGCACATTCAGCACCAGAGAAAGCGATGTCGGCAGAGATGCCGTAGGAGCAATATCCTTCTGCGTCTGGTTCGCTGACGTTAAGGAAAGCAACGTCGACAGGCACGATGCCACTACGGAATAATCCTGGCACTTCGCCAAGGAAACAAGGTATGGTGTCAGCCACGCCTTCACGCATGGCATTTCTCAAGCAGTTTGGTACGAAGATATTGAGTGCGCGGAACGAATCTATCAACTCTTTTTTTGCATAAGGAGCATCCTCTTTACTGATGCCGAAACCAGAGATGATTTTCACGTCTCTGAGTTCTGGAGCGCGTGCTGTGAGTGCTCTGAGCAAGCCTTCAGGAATGGATGTGCTACCTTGTACGACGATGGTGTCGCCAGATTTTACGAGTTTCACCGCCTCTTCAGGCGTAACGAAATGATAGTCAGACATTGTTATTATGTAAAAAGGGGGGTTTATGATTCGAATTTATAGTCTTTGAAATCGGCATTGAAACGAGCGAGGCGTTTTTCAAGTTCGTCGAATTGGTCTTCGCGTATTGCACTTGCACATCCACGCATACCTTCTCTCAATGCACCCGTGCTACTGAGTGTGATGGCAGAGATGCCGTAGTAAATTATTTTGTTGAGGAGTTGTTCACCTGTCCAGTCGCGATAGCCGAATGTGAAGAAGAAGCCGTCGCTGACTTTTTGGTTGTTGGTGTCGATGTCGTAAACAATGTGGAAGCCATTGCGGAGCATAATGTCTTTGATGCGGTTGGCACGACGTGCATATTCACGACCATTTTCTACATATTTCAGTTCGCCTTTGCACGATGCTTCAAACAAGGCAGCCATTGCGTATTGCACGGAGTGTGGTGTGCCGCTTGAGAGTACGTAGAGGGCTTGATAGACAAGTGTGCGCATGAATTGTCCATCGTTGTTGTAGCGTTTTGCCAAGGCTGGGAAGCAACGTTTTGCTAATACGGGGTCAACAGCAATAACAGCAGCACGTTCACCAGCGTAACTGAATATTTTTGAACAGCTAACCATATGTACACAGTTATGTGTGTAGTGTCCAACAGTTGGTTGGTATGGTGCTTGATATGGTTGGCCGCGTTTGGGGTCACGCACGTCCATATTAAGGTAAGCGGAGTCTTCGATGATAACTACGTCGTAACGGTCGGCAAGTTCACCGATGGTTTTGAGTTCATCTTCTGAAAGACACATCCAACTTGGGTTGTTAGGATTGCTGAACAGTACGGCACCAATTTTACCTTCTTTCAGTTTTGCTTCGAGAGCCGGTCCAAGTTTCTCGCCACGATAATCGCCAAGTTCGAGTGTGTCGATATCGACGCCAAGTACTTTACATTGTTGTTTTTGTACGGGGAAACAAGGGTCGATGAATAGCAATGTGTTACGTTCTGGACGAAGTTGTTTGATGAGGATGTCGAGTGCGAAACAGCCTTGCATAGAGCCTACGCATGGTGCGATGCAGTCTTCTGGAATTTCTAGGTTGAAGAATGCTTTGATGAACTCTGAAGCCCAGTGACGGAGTGGTTCGATGCCAACGATGATTGGATATTGGTTAGCGACACCTGCTTTCAGTGCTTCGATTTGTGCATTCACACCTACTTTTTCAGCAGGTAGTCCTGGATTGCCCAGTTCCATATGAACAAATTCGCAACCAGCTTTTGCTTCAATTTCTTTTATCACACCTACCATTTGACGAATGGAGGCTTGTCCCAATTGATGGGCGTCTACCAAACCAAAGTCTCTGCAGGTTTGATCGACCATTTGTTTATCCAAAGGAAAATTCATAGAGAATTCTTTTATTTTATGGGTTTTTATTTTCAGGTTGACAAGTTGCACACCTATGGTCACAATCATCATGCTGATTATGAGCTACAGATGCACCAATTGAGATTTTTACAAGGTTGATATCCTGTTGATTTACAGCCAGATTATTGACAACATCTCAACAAGCCACACTTCTCGTAATTCGCTCACGAAAGTAGTAAATATTTGGGACATAGGGATTTTTTCTACCTAAAAAATAAAAAAAACTTTGTGTACCCGTGTTTAGGAGCATCTTTGTCCACAACTATTTACCCTTTCTTTGTTGAAAAGGTCTCTATTTCTTAGATAGAGAGAATTTGTACGATGCGGAATTTATCGTCTTTAAGTGGTTTATCGTCTTTAATTGCTTTTGAGAATGGTACGTAAACAACTTCGTCGTTTTGCACGCCCACCATGATATTACGTTGGTCGTCGAGCAAAGCTTCAACAGCAGCCACGCCAAGTCGACTTGCCAAAATACGATCGTAGGCTGATGGAGAGCCTCCACGTTGCATATATCCCAATATGGAGACACGCACATCGTAATCGGGGTCGAGTTTATGAATGCGTGCTGCCAGTTCCTGAGCACCTTCTTCACCTTCGGCAACAATGACGATAGAACTGTTTTTTGTTTTTCTAAAACCATTGTGTATCAATTCATCCAACTTTGCTTCTGTGGTCTTTATTTCTGGTACTATGGCAGCCTCAGCACCAGCGGCCAACGCACTGTTCAATGCAAGGAAACCAGCATCGCGACCCATAACTTCAACAAAAAATAGACGCTCATGCGACGAAGCGGTGTCTTTGATTTTATCGACTGCATCCATAATGGTGTTAAGTGCAGTGTCGTAGCCTACGGTGGAGTCGGTGCCACAGACGTCGTTGTCAATGGTTCCTGGAATGCCAACAATAGGTATGTCGTATTCTTGAGCAAAGATACGTGCACCAGTAAATGTGCCGTCACCACCGATTACAACTAAAGCATCAATGCCTTCTTTTTTCAACACATCATAACCTTTCTTTCGTCCTTCTGGTGTTGTGAATTCTTTACATCGTGCTGTTTTGAGTATGGTGCCACCTTTTTGAATGATGTTGCTCACATCGCTTGATTGGAAGATTTGAATTTCATCTTCCAACAAACCTTTATAACCTCGGAAAATAGCTTTCACTTGTTTTCCTTTAAAAATAGCAGCTCTGGTTACAGCTCTTACTGCGGCGTTCATGCCTGGAGCATCGCCACCAGAAGTTAACACGCCAATGCAATTAATCTTTGACATAATGTTTTATATTTCTAATTGTTAAATTGTTTACTTAAACAGTTTGCCACCTCTTCCATCTGCCATTTTGGTGTAGATGTAGCACCACAGATGCCGACGGTGTCGTGACAATCAAACCAACCATAATCGATTGATTCCACTGAGGATATGAAATGTACGTTGGTATTTACTTTACAACATTCCTCATACAACATTTTACCATTTGAACTTTTCACATCACCAACAAAGAGAATCTTGTTATAGTGTGTAGCAAACTCACGCAACTTAGGCAAACGGTTTGCTACTTGTCGACAAATAGTGTCGTAATATTGAAACGTAACATTTGGTTGCAGTCGTTGAGTGATGAGTGTGATGATATGTTGGAAATCGTCGACCGACTTAGTGGTTTGCGAAAAGAGAATCACGCTTTTAGCGAAATCAATTTTCTCGACATCAACGTCGTTATCAACAACAATAGCATTGTTATCCGTTTGCCCCACAAGACCAAGTACTTCAGCATGCCCGTGTTTACCGAATATGACGATTTGTGATTCGGGATGCGATAAATAGGCCTCTCGAATGCGTTGTTGCAATTTCAGCACAACTTGACACGTGGCATCAATTATCGTGATATTATTCTTTTCTGCCATACGATAGGTAGATGGTGGTTCGCCATGTGCACGCAACAACACACATTCATCATGTAATTGTTCAAATTGTTGTTTATCAATAGTGGTTAGACCGCGTTTTTTCAACCGATTTACCTCATGAGAATTGTGTACAATATCACCTAAGCAATAGAGCGTTTTTCCCCCTTCTAATTCTTCTTCTGCCTTACGTATAGCTCGCACAACACCATTGCAGAAACCAGAGTTTGTGTCAATCTCAATAATCATTTGTAGTTTTATAATGAAGGTTGGATTTTAAATTTTACACCAAAGTTTTCTTCTGGCATGTCTTGACGGTGGGTCAAACGCCAAACAAACTCCACTGTAAACAGACTTAAGATGTTAGAAATACCAACGCCAGCCTCTACATATGGAATGCGTAAGGTGTTCTGATTAGGCATTTCAAGAATGTTGGCATGTCCCGAGCGTAAACCACCCCACGCTGCTTTCACAAAGAATTCCTCACGTAGATTCAGTATTTTCACACCAGGAATATGGTTGAAAATCCAACCATTGGTATAATAGTTAGCATGCACTTCAAGCATAGCATCGCTTAAATAAAGAGAATGATTGAGGCTATTGAATCGTAGACAATTGAACCATCGTCCGCTTTGTGTGCGAGGTGTGAATAGTTGTGTGTAAGGAACGTCGCCAAACAAATAGTTACCGCTCACAGAATAACGCAGTTCGCCAACGGAGGTGTGTAGGAATTGGATGATACCCAACGACAGAGCAGCATACTGTCCCTGTTTTTCTGTGGTGTTGTAATGTCCTACTGTGGCTAAAAAACTAACCACGGGTTTATGAGAAGTGAGATGGTGATGATGGAAGAAATAGTCGATTGACTTCTCTTTTGGTGCATAACGGAATCCTACTCTCACTGTCTGAACGTTCATATAGTCCAACGGTTTGCCAGATACAGCACCAACAAGCGGCAGAGAATCGCCACCAAAATATCGATGATAATTACCTTCAACAAAAAGTTTGAATGGTGCTGCATCATAACTATAATTCAGTCGAGCAATGCGTTGATGAAAGAGTTGATTGAAACGTCCTACATTAAATAGATTCTCGCCACGATCCACATATTGGTCGATGCCAACATAGGTACGCTGATTATCGATGCGATAATAGTCGTCGTAATAAGACGCTGAAATACTGTGTGCAAAGTTTGAACCAAAACGAAACTTCAAATCACCACCATAATTCCAGTGTTTGTTACGAATTCCGTAGCCAGCATAACCACCAATAGAAAACCATTGACACATTTTTTCGCTCGTTCGCAATGACAACGTCGGACGGAATCCTTGTATTTGGTCGAAACGGAAGAACTCCGTAAAAGGGCCAAATTCTATTGGACCCGCTGGAATATATCCTGTATTTACAACGTAAACTGCATAATTAGCCAATCGCATCAACTTGCTGTTGTCGGCTTTTTCGATTGCTTGCACAAAGTTTTGATGAGTTGTGTCAATATGTTCTACTGGTACATATCCAATCGTTTTTCCAAAAGTGTGTATCGAATCGAATTGTGTCTGCGAATCCATGATAGCGGCAAAATAATGCTTGGCTGTGTCGGAATGAAATAGTTGCATGCCTAACCCATGATTCATTTGTACGGGTACATAATGCAAGGAATCTATCTTTGTGAACTTTTGGCAGAGGTGGATGTTATTGATATAATTGATGTTGGCTGTTGGTGGCATTGTAGCATCAATAAAAGTGAGTGCATAACTTCTCGCATCGATACGCATCACACCTTTAAATGCCAATGATTTGTCGCTTTTTGGTGTAAACGTTACAACATATTCTTTTGTCGTTGTAACACTGTCGTTACACACACTATCTATCAGATAAAACTCATAGAACGACTTACCCTGATTTGACAATGGACTCACAAAACTGCGTCCCATCAGTGGAATATTATTGTCGTAGAAATTCACCTCCGATGTAAGGTCTTGCATCACCGCCTCGATGTACTGCGTGCTTAACAACGACGTTGTGTACTGTTCGCTACTCAGTAGTTTTATTGTTTTGTCGGTTTCTTGATTATTGACAGCCTCAACTTGCAGACTATAATGCATTGGCATAATCACCGTAGAATCTTCTGTCGACAAAGTTCCATCCTGTAGTTCACGAAACAGTTTTCTCTGAAACATTTTCTGCTTCAAGTTCGTGAGATAGAATTTATTTTGGGTTGTTTGAACGTACGAAAGGTTAGTAAAGGTGCGATAGTTATTGTCGGCTTTATGTTTTCTAACTTCTTTAAGCAAGTCATTAGCAGGGTTGCCTCCAGGCGTCACTGTCAACTCTGAAAGCATGCCTACTTTTTCCTCTAATGCCACATTGACTACTTGGTCGCGTTTTGTTTGGTCTAATTTTACTGTCACACGACGATAGCCAACCAAAGAAACCACTACGGCATCTTGCCGTTCTGGCGCACGAAGCATGAAATAGCCTTCGTTGTTGGTGATAGTACCAATACGTGAGTTTTTTTGAAACCATACGTTGACATTTTCCAATGGTCGCATATCGTTGGCACTCACAACTTGACCGATGACAATAATATCCTCGGCAAAACTCAGCATACTGAAACTTAGCAAAAGCAGTAGACATATGGTCTTCTTCACGGTGCTCATCGCTTCGATAGTTCTATGATTTCCATATTCTTGATGTCGCTTCCATCGATTTCAAAACGAAGCATTGTGCGCACTGTCTGAACACCATAATGTCCGATGGCACCAGGATTCACACAAAGCATATCTAAATTTTTGTCGTAGATAACACGTAGGATGTGTGAATGACCATAGACGAACAGTTGCGGTTTGTACGATATGATTTGCTGATAGGCTTCTCTATCGTAGCGTCCAGGAAAGCCACCGATGTGAGTCATCAACACCTTCACCTGTTCGCACTCAAACATCTGCACCTTAGGATAAGCCAAACGCACATCATAACCATCGATATTACCACTGACGGCACGAAGCGGCTTAAATTGTTTGAGGTTATCGGCTAACGACAAGCACCCAATATCGCCAGCATGCCATATCTCATCGCACTCTGCAAAACGCTCATAGATTTTAGGCTCCAAAAAAGCGTGTGTATCGCTGATTAATCCTATCTTTTTCATTCTTACTATCCAACAACGAACGCTACTTTGCGGTAGCTTGTTCTTTTTCTTTACGTTTTCTTTCCAAAAACTGTGCCAGTTTTTCCGGCGTTGTTTTCCATCGGCGATGCATCCATACCCACTGAGTAGGATAGGCCCGAATGAAGTTCTCCATGGCTAATGTCTCATGTTGGGTGTTAACCACGAGGTCGTTGTCGATGTGGCCAGTACGAATAAATGGAAGTTCTGGATTTATCTTAAATTTATAGTGTGTGTCACTCATCCTGATGGTAGTCATCGGAACGACGGCGCAACCCGTGTCGGCAACAATGCGTGCACAACCTAATGGTGTGTAGGCTTGACGGCCAAAAAAGTCAACAAACGTTCCTTTCACCATGGTGTCTTGGTCAATCATCATAATCATACATTCGCCTTGATGCATCGAATCGATGATTTTTTGATAGCTGTGGTCACGTTCATAATTGTACATGCCACGTTTAGCACGAAAACGTACCATCATCTTCTGAAACAACATGCCTTTAATTGGTTTACTTACGGCATGTGTAGCAAAACCAAGCATTGGAGGTGTAACGGCAGAGAGTTCCCAAATGCTTTGGTGAGGAATCAGACAGATAACCCCCTTACCACGATTGTAAGCCTGCTGAAGATGTTCTAATCCTTCCACTTCAACCAATTTGAAGAATTTTTCTTTGCTACGAATAAATACTGTGGCGAAGAAATCGGTTACACTGACAGCGGTCTCTTCAAACACTTCGCGTGCCATTGCAACAATTTCCTCTGGCGTTTTCTCATGACCATAACCCAACTGAAGATTATTGATGGTTATGTTGCGCGAGTGTTTACCCCAACGAAAAGCAAGTCGTCCGATAGAACGCGCTGTTTTCGGACGCCAACGATTCGGATAGACTTGCAACAAAAATAATATTACAAGAAAGAAAGGAAATGCCAAAAACAGCACAAACTCACGTCGACAGTCTTTTAGTTGCTTTTTATTTATCATGGCGTTACGAATGTTTTGTGTGATGTTCGTCGGTTAGAATGCCCTCTAGGATCAAATTAAAGATGGAGGCGGAATTGTCGCGGAAATAGTTGCCAATTGTGTTATTGAGATAGGGCGCTTCCAAGCCTTTCAAAGAATAGAAGACAACGATAGCCGACCACTGCGGACTCTCAATACGAAAATATCCTTGATTTTTCCCTTCAATGAGCAACGTACGAATCATTCGGATTTCCTGCATGTCGATGGTTTGTCGTGCACGCTCAACAGCAGAGAGGTTACGACGAAACTCATTCTTCAGCGAGTTATTATGTGTCACAGCTTCTTTTACTGCTTCTAGATGCGTCAAAAGAAATCGCTCTAGCTTCTTGTCGGGAGCCAATTTCATATCCATCACAACACCGAGACACTGCAACAAGTGGGTAAGTTCATATTCGAGAATAGCACCATACACTTCGTCGCAATTAGCAAAATAGGTGTAGATGGTGCGCCTACTCATGTGTGCCTCTGTAGCTATGTCGTTCATCGTGACATTAATACGTCCGCGTTCGGAGATGAGTTTACGAGCTACCTCAATGAAATGTTGCCGCGTCTTTTCTCGTCGTTCGTTACTCATGATTGCTTTATGTTTTCTTCTTTTGGAAACATGACACGCCAGTCACATCCCTCTTTCCATCGCGAACAGCCCCATGCCGTGTGTCCTTTAACAATGATTCCCTTGCCACATTTCGGGCATGCTTTGCCCTCGACAGGAAGTTGTGGCTTACTCTTTTTTTCCGCCTTTTTTGCTGCGGCCTTCTTTGTTAAGGTTTTCACTATATCAGGTTCTACAGCAAGTCTTTTTGTAGTGGTGTCGTTCTTCACGTTTTGTACCACTTGCGTTACCATCGCCTTAAGATCGGTGATGAAATCGGTGGCTTTCACTTTGTTTTTCTCAATGTCGCGTAGTTTCTTTTCCCACTGTCCTGTTAGCTCAACCGACTTAATCAATGGGTCGTGGATCAAATCGATAAGCTGCACGCCGAGTTCTGTTGCCACCAGATTCTTACGTTCCTTACGTATGTATTTCCTGGTAATCAATGTCTCGATAATGGCAGCACGTGTTGAAGGACGACCGATACCGTTCTCTTTCATGGCATCGCGCAATGTCTCGTCGTCAACATTTTTTCCTGCTGTTTCCATCGCACGAAGTAATGTTGCTTCGGTGAATGGTTTCGGTGGTTGCGTATGTTTTTCTACCAACGAAGGTTTATGCGGACCGCTCTCCCCTTTTTCCATTGGAGGTAGTGTTTTAATTTCCTCCTTATCTTCGGTCGGTTGTTCTTGCTTACCAAAAACGACACGCCATGTTGGCTCTATCACCGTTTTGCCAGATGTTTTGAAACCTACACCAACACTCTCGCCTTCCAATGTAGTAGTGGCTACAATACTATCGGGATAGAAATTGGCAATAAAACGCCTCACTACCATATCGTAGACTTGCTGTTCTACGGCTGTTAAAGCATTCGACTGTACGCCTGTTGGTATGATGGCGTGGTGATCGGTGATTTTCGAATTGTCGAACACACGCTTCAACTTTAATATCGGTTTGGCGAGCAGTGGTGCCGTGAGTTCAGCATAGTTTTGTAGGTTTTTTAGTGTTGGTGCTATCTTTGGATATAAATCGTCAGGCAAATAGGTGGTGTCGACACGTGGATAAGTCAACAATTTTTTCTCGTACAACGATTGTGCAGTCTTCAGTGTATCGTCGGCAGAGAGGGCATATTTCTTATTACACTCCACTTGTAAACTGGTGAGGTCGAAGAGTCTCGGTGGTGCCTCCTTGCCTGTTTTTTTTGTTACGTTGGTGACGGTGAAAGGTTGTCCTTCAATTTTTTTAAGCAACTCTTGTCCTTCTTCTGGTGTTTGGAATTTTCCTTTTACTGCCGAGAACGTCACCTCACGATAGTCTGTCTTCAACTCCCAATAAGGTTTCGACTCAAAGTTTTCTATTTCTTTTTGCCGTTCAACAATCATTGCCAACGTAGGTGTTTGTACGCGTCCAACCGATAAGACACTGCCTCGACGACCATAACGTATGGTATAAGCTCTTGTGGCATTGATGCCTAACAACCAATCGCCCACCGAACGTGCTAAAGCAGCCTCGTAGAGCAACTGATAGTCTGACTGCGGACGTAGTTCAGCAAAACCTTGTCGGATGGCTTCTTCGGTAAGCGACGAAATCCACAACCGCTTTACTGGACAACGTGCACCCGACATCAGCAACACCCAACGCTGTATCAATTCTCCCTCCTGACCAGCATCGCCACAGTTCACTATTTCGTCGGCAGAGGCAAAGAGAGTCTGAATCACAGAAAACTGTTTCTTGTAGGTGTCGTTTTCAATGAGTTTAATGCCACTATGTGTGGGGAAAATGGGCAAGGTGTAGCTGTTCCACTGTTTCCAACGTATGTCGTAGTCGTGGGGCTCTTTCAACATGCAGAGATGGCCGAAAGTCCAAGTTACTTGATAACCATTTCCCTCCAAATAGCCATCACAGCGTCGGGTAGCTCCCAACACCGCTGCTATTTCACGTGCTACACTCGGTTTCTCGGCAATGCAAACAATCATATTGTTACTACTATAGTTACAACTGAAACGTTTTCTACGACTTTGTTTTTCTATACTTTTTCTTTTGGGTTGGCTATAACCATATCAACGGGACGGTCGAATGGCTCTGAAGGTACCTTGTCGACAAGTTGAAAATCGAAACAGATGCCGATGGTGGCTACATTAGGATGTGGTAATAAAAAACGATCGTAATAACCACGACCACGACCACAACGATGCCCTTGAATATCAAATGCCATGCCTGGCACGACGATAAGGTCGTAGTCGCCACGATAAATTGGCGCATCAATGGGTTCCATGATGTGGAAATCGCCCTCACGCCATTTTGTTGATGGTGTCACTTCAACAGGGATGATGTCGTTGCCCACCACCGTAGGTAAAATCACACGCTTTGTCTTTATCGCCTCAAACACTAGGGCATGTGTGTCGACTTCATCGGGCAATGCATAATAAAGCATAACATTTTTGGCTGCAACGTATTGTGGTGTTGCCGTTAAAACAGCTATTGCTGCTTTGCTTTTTTCAGCCAATTGCTCTGGCGTAAAACTATGTTTCAACGCACGCATCTGCTGACGAAGCAGTTTCTTCTCTTCTGCTAAAGTAGGCATACTGAACGGAAATTAATCGTTTATTTTCTCTTTGCAAAAGTACATACTTTTTCTTAGCTTTACACCATACAAATACGCTTAGTTATGCTTTTCGTCCGTTTGTCTCGACCTTTTTACTTATCTTTGCCCCGATAAATTTTACAACATCATTTTCTATCATCACAGCACACATGCGCCTCTTAATTGACATAGGCAACACTTCAGCCAAAATTGCCGTGGCTGATGCTAACAACATTATCTATCACAGTCGCCGCGTTGCATCGTGGCACGACACACTGCAATCGCTCTACCAACAATATTCACCGACCGACTGTGTGATTTCCACCGTAGCTACCATCGACCACGAACTTAAAACAGCACTTAACGTGTTGCCAATACCTGTGCTATGGTTCGACAACACCGTTCCATGCCATAGTAAGCAAATTACCAACATACCGAAGGGACTTGGTGCTGACCGTTGGGCTGCCGACCTCGGTGCTCTGGCTGTCGATAGCACACACCCTCTGCTCATCGTCGATGCTGGCACATGTGTTACCTACGATGTGATTAACGCCAATGGAAACTACTGCGGGGGCAACATCACACCAGGCATCGCACTACGACTTAAAGCGATGCACCAACACACCGCTCTGCTCCCAAAGTTAGAAGCACCGATGCAACCTAACACTGTCGACTACCTTTGGGGTAAAGATACCGAGACCGCTATGTTGGGCGGAGTAGTTAACGGCTTAAATTTTGAAGTAGAAGGTTTCATTCGTCGATTAGCAGAACAACATCCCGATCTCCACGTTTTTCTTACAGGCGGCACACCTATCACATTGCCTAACGACCTTAACGTGAACATCACACACGAACCACTTCTTGTACTGAAAGGTTTAGCACATGTGTTTTTTTGAAATTTACGCCACCTACTATCTATACACAATTTTCTTCTAAGTCTTACACTATAATAAACTTTATTTTTTTACTTGCTATATGAGATATACAAACTCATTCTTATTTTTGATTAGCAAAAACACTCTATAATAATATATATTTTATCATCACATTTTTTTCGATAAAAAATTTGGATGGTATTTTTGTTATCTATATCTTTGCACAGTGATATTATCTAGAAACTTTTCACAAACTTAAAATAAATTCATCCATGAAAAGAAGATTTCTTTTTGCACCAATTTGGTATTTAACAGCGCTCTTTCTCGTTGCGTGTCAATCAAAAAATGATGAGTGGCTTGAAAACAACAGTACACCATCAAAGAAAGTAATAGAACCAGCAAACGAGGTTATAGTGTTCTCAACGATAGAAGAGTACAATGCCACTGTGGCACGAGTGAATGCTATGACATTTCTGGATATATGCGTTATATTAGGTTAAACCTACAAAACCAAAAAGGTTGCTCTATTGTTGTAAACGACACCTTTGGAGACAATTAAAATCATTGATATATTAACATCTAAAAAAAACAGTTATGAAGAAATATTTCCTTTTAATTAGTATTTTTGCCACAATAATTAGTTGCTCTGATGTAAATACAGAAGCTTGGGCTTGGCATGTACTTAATAACACACAACAAGATATCACGCTAATTCTCAAAACCCAACATTATGGAAACGACACGATAACACTTCCCGCAGGAAATGGTTATGCCATTTACAAATACGCATGGATAGATGAGAATTATCCCTCTAATCCAAACAAAGCACAGTGTCCTTTCTACGAGGCAGAAATAAAACTTAAAGATGAAACCTACATAGAAACATCAACAAGTGGTCAATCCATTTTGAACTTTGATTCTTATATGTCTTCCATAAATGAAGGCTTCTCTTACAACTATGACTTTGGTTTCTCAAAAGAAAACAACGCTACAGAAAAGAAACAGTATGATTTCATAAAGCAACGCCAACATAATTATTTCTTTATCATTGACGTTGAATGCTTAAAATCACTCCGTCTCCAAGAATAAGATTAACCATATAAATAAACGTTTTGTGGGTTACATTTAAGTGACCCACTTTTTTTACGTAAAAAACAACTATACCAACAGTAAAAATGAACTATTAACGCCCAAAAAAACTACACCACTCTCTCACTTTTACTTCTGTTTTTTGCGATGATTGTCGAAACGATAGCTTAACAACAAACGAACATCACTTGTGCGTCTGCCGTCTATCTGCTCCAACCCTATGCCAATGATTGAACGTTGGTCAGTGTAGAACGTTTGCGACCATTTTAATGCGATGTTTAAACGAATAGTGCTTTGCCAATGAAAAACCAAAGCATAACGATGACCCTGGCCATAAAGCAATGGCGTTTGATAAAGCCCCAAAATGTCCTCCTCATACAAATAGCTACGGCAATCATAATCAGGCGTGTTGAAATAGACGTAATGCGCTTTGAAACGAATTTTTGGACCAGCAAATCGCATGCCAACATCTTGAGAAACAACAAAGCCACTTGACACACCATGACTAACACTTTTCGAATGGCTCGCCTCTAATAACGTGCGACCAGTAAAATAGCCAAAACTGTAATCTGTTTGCAAGCGCAACGTATTCACAACCAAATCCTCTATTTCATGAAGTCTGCCCGTTACATAATCAATCGATAACGAACGTTGATCACTTCGCATACGCCACCGCAACATAGCAGAGAATTGGTCGGATGGCTTCACCTCAATCTTCACCATTGCACGACTTCCTTTTGTTGGCGCATAAACATGATAACGCATCCATGGATGAGTATAGACATCGACATAAGCCGAGAGCCATGTAAGCGGTAACGGCTCAAGCTTTGTTGCCAGATAAACACCATGTTCGTTAGAAGTCGACAAACGCGAAAAGGCATTGGAAAAAAAGAGGTCGTAACGTGGTGCATAGTAACGATGAGCTAACAAAAAAGAGGCACGCTCGGATGGGGAAAACACTACTCCATTGATAGTAGCAAGTGCTTGCGATTGATTCAATGCCCACTCTCCAAAAAGTTTCAACGAACGAAGACGAACCATGTAATCAACTGACCCAGCCAACTGTGTTTTTCCCTCGAACGACATCAAATTATAGACGTTTTCATCGGGAATAAGAGGTAATGATGTGTGATTGAAATAGAATGTGGCACCTATATGCCAACGTGCTGTTGAATAGTTGAGATTGGCAGCAGTGGTGTGCATGCCCAACGTGTGACGATATGCCGACTCTTGTTCCGTTCGATGAAGACCCGTTGGCAAAAGACGAGTAAAAGAACCACCGACAGTGTCAGCATCCATTTTTCGATAGCTATAAAGAGCAGTGAGATAAAGATGAGGCACAAGTCGCACGGTGGTAGCAGCACCACGAAAAAAATTATATTCATCGTTCGACGATTTGGCAGTGATGCCACTTGCCGATTTCATCACGTTGAACACGTCGGCATTATTGCTATAGTAAAAATAACTTTGATTAAGCACCAAACCCTGTCCGAACGAAGCACGATAATCACCCACTAAAATGGTAGAGAAACGGCCCAAACGATTGATGCGCAAATGAGCAGAATAGCTGTCAAAACCACGATTAAACCGACTGAAATAAGGTTCTCCTGGATCTTTTTCGGCAGTGAGTCCTAATTGTAGATTAGAGGAAGTTAGTTTGTAGCTTAACGAATGGTAGAGTCGTGACCCAAGATACATGCCATTTTCTACCTTTTCATCGGGCAAAAGGTTGCCATAGCCACGTTTGGTTTCAATGCCAGAGTGAAGGCGCATGGTGAAATTACTTTTACTCGAAGCCAACGACTCATGTAATGAAAATTTTTTTTTCGCTGTTGAAGGATTGATAACAACGAAATGAAGTAACAGCTGAGTGACATAATCGTCGATTCCATCGACAAGTTGCAACTCCGAATAAACGTTTATAGGTCCAAATTCCTGAATGTAATAATAGAGATTTTCAATCTGCAGTGGAGTAAGAAAACAGAGGCGTGAGAGATCAGACGGGGTTGCTGTATTGAGGTCAATAGGTGCGTCGAGTAAACGTGTCAACTGCGTGGTGATGTCGTCAACATCAATTTCCTCTTCCTCCGCCTCCTCTAACATATAAGACACAACACGGGAAATAAGTTCCGATGACGAAGGTAATGCGTGCGATGACGATACTGTTTGTGCTGACAGTGACATCAAACTACTACAAAGAAAAAATAGGTATCGAACAATGCGTCTCTTCATTTCACCGTAAAAAATATTGTCTGAAAACTAACGAAAACGTCCATTACATCGTAGTTTTTTTGTTGAACATAATCCGCACATCAGCCATGAGCGAAAACCCTAATTGTGTACGATAGAAAGCATTGACATCGAAGCCAAAGTTGCCTGTAACGAAACCAACACCAAACATAGGTTGGATGAAACTCGAACCTTTAGCACCTAAACGAACCACAAAACCAGGCACTGATATGGGAGCATATTCAAAGCCTGTGGCCCACATCAATGGTTCAGTAAGCGATTTTTCAATCTGCGTGTGCCAATCAACCACTCCACCAAGTGCATAACAAAAGCCTAATTGGAAACGAACTGGTAGGCGTGTCGATGAATCGACATCACATTTTACCGATGAAAAGGTGGGATTGAAGACGTCGAAACCAATGGTGAAATCGCGGCATGCTTGAATCTGCAAACCTACTTGAGCCGTAACAGTGTTGCGATAGCGTCCTTGCTCTGAAAGATAAACGGTGAAATAATCGGCTTCGACTCCCAATCGAACACGCTCGCCCAACTGTCGCGACACAACGAGCGATGCCATCATCTCGTGGTAACTACTATAACCAAAATGAGTGAATGCCGCACCAACATTAAGATAGGGTGTGCTGAACCATAGATTAATACTCTTGTTGGCTAATTCTTTAGTGAAGTATCTGTTTTCGTAGAGAATCTGTATACCACTTTGTTGCTGAGCTGCCAACGACGCTGGGGTAGCAAACGGAAACCACTGTCGACTGTAGGCTACAGATGCATCGCCTGGCGCATAGGTGCTTGGCATTGTGCCTTGTTGTGCTTGAAGATGAGGCACAACAAAGAACAAAAGCAACCATACGAACAGACTCTTACTATGATGCAATGGTGGTGTGATAAGGCAATGCGTAACCTAAGAAAAATCTATTCGCCAGCGATGCTCTTGAAATAGAGACGAAGCAAAATAAGTTGTTCTTCTGGTGTGAGATAGGAGTTGTCGAGATAGAGTGCGTCGGGATGTCGACGGAGAGGTCCAACAGAACGATGGGTGTCGCGATAGTCGCGATCGGCAAGGTCAGCAACCACTTCTTCTAAGTTTGGTTGTTCCCCCTTTGCCTGAAGTTCAAGTAAACGGCGTTGAGCACGAATGTCGGGCGAAGCTGTAACAAACACTTTCATCTCTGCTTGTGGAAAGACGACGGTGCCGATGTCACGACCATCCATAACGATGCCCTTGCTTTCACCCATACGTTGTTGTGCTTTCACCATAGCTTCGCGCACAATAGGCAAAGCACTGATTCTACTGGCAGCATTGCCAACACTGAGTGTGCGAATTTGCGATTCAATGTCTTCACCATTTAAGATGGTATGTTGCGCACCTGCTACACGTTGAAACGTGATGTTGCAAGTTTGTAATAGCACTGGTAGTTTTGTTTCGTCGATGGTGGTGTCGGTCATGACGCCACTACGCATGCATTGTAAGGCAATGGCACGATACATGGCACCAGTGTCGACATAGACATAACCCACATCGCCAGCAAGGCGTTTTGCCATGGTGCTTTTGCCCGACGAGGAGTATCCATCGATAGCTACAATGATTTTGTTTCTTTCCATAGATTTCTTTATCGCATAGATGTTTGTTTACTTATTTGACTCCCCAATCGTTCATGCCAAAGGCGACAGAGACATTATAACTCATCGAACCGACCTGATAGCTTGCTACACCAAAATCGACACTGATATTACGGATGTTAATGCCTGCGCCTGCCGAGAACCCTGCCATGCTTTTAATGCCTGTTACACGCATCTCAGCATGGCGTCGATGATTGTAGCTAATAGCAAAATGAAGGTAGGATGTGGGGAGGATTTCAACAGTCCAGATGGTATGTCGAAACAACATATCGCCAACTTTTATTTCTTGTGTGTCGTCGTTGAGCGAACTTCCAGTAACAGCACGTTCGTAATCAAGGCGAAAACGTTGAAGATGGTGTAGTGTGAGGGAGAATCGGAATGGTGCATGCGGCAGTTTTTCCGACAGCCCAAGTTGGAGGTCAAAGGGTAATGTTTCGTGTTCGGTGACACCATCTTTTGAATGGAATCCACCAAATTGCCAACCAATGTTGCGTGCTACAAGAGCAGCGTTGAAATTGGCTTTTTCGAGATGTAGATTGATGCCAATGTCGAACGCCATACCAGCTGTGTGGTAACGGTCGTAGAAAGAAAAGAATGGTTTGAGATTTACACCGGCCGATAGACAAGGAGCAATGTCGCGTGCATAAAGGAGATTGAGAGCGATGTCTTTTGCAGAGAATGTACCTAAAATAAGGTCTTCTTCAGAGACACGTTGGAACTTACCATAATCGAGAAAATTGACGCCAAAAGCAATATGATTTTTTGTCTCACCAATTGTGCGTGCATAGGTAACGGCACCCATGTTAACATCTTTGAGGTAATTGGCATAGTTGAGCGACAACATGTTATGCGTTTTCTCTGATAACGTGGCAGGGTTGTAGAGTGCCAATGAAAGATTGTCATCATAAAGCGACACACCACCACCGCCTAAAGCAGCATGCTTAGCTGAATAAGGGAGGTCGAGAAACAGAAAACTCTGTGTTCCACTTTGTGCCCAAAGTATCGTGCTTTGCATGACAACCATACAAAGTAGGACGATGAGTTTATGTTTCGTTTTTTTCATTCGTTTGTTTTACTGCTTTACATCGTAATCACTGTGTTAGCACTACGATTCTTCGATATCGATGTCGCCAGGCACAATAATGGTTTTGGCAAGTGCTTCAGTGAGATTGAGTTCGTGACGTATCTCCACGAGGTCGGCTCGTATCGATTGCAACTTTTCTATCACCTGACGTTGTCGCTGTGCTTTATCGAAATCAAGATGTTTGAGTTTATCTTTCACGCCACTCAGCGTGTAGCCATCATTGTCAAGTAGCTTTTTTATTGTGAGAATCACATCGATGTCTTTTTGAACATATATGCGCGTTCCACCACTCGACCGTCGAGGATTTAGTTGAGAAACCTCTGTTTCCCACGACCTTAAGCATGGTTGCGACACTCCTGTCAACTTCGACACCTCAGAAATGGAATAGAATTGCTTTTCTATTTTCTTGGCCATAGTTCTATTATTTATAGATTTTAAGACGGCTTCCTGCACGAATCATTGTGCCACTGATTTTATTCCATTTCTTAATCTTATCAACGGTAGTATGATATTTCTTAGCTATACTGCTGAGTGTTTCGCCTTGTTTTATTGTGTGGTAGATTAAGTGTCCTGAACCACTGCTGCTACCACCACTTTTTGAAGACGATGAGGCGGTAGAGGAAGTGCCAGTCCGCATGTTTTGATTCACTAGTTCTGCAGCTTTATAGGAGGCTATTGTATCGATATTTTGTTCGAAAGCTGCTATGGCAGACATAGGCATAACTAATGGTGAGGATTTGATATTACCAGGAATGATGTCGTAACGATACTGAGGATTGAGGAATTGGAGTTCTTCCAATGGTATCGATAACACGTCGGAGATTTGCTTTAAATGTATGCGCGTGTTGACCATCAAGGTGTCAACAGTAGTATTGAAAACAGGACGTGCAGGACAAAGTCCATGCTCCTGATAATAGTTCATTACATAGTTAGCAGCAATGAAAATAGGGACATAGTTTCTGGTTTCACGTGGTAGATAGTTATATATTTCCCAATAAGTTTTCTTACCACCAGAGTTGCGTATTGCACGTTGCACGTTTCCTGGTCCACAGTTATAAGCAGCAATAGCCAACAGCCAATCGTGATAAATGGCATAAAGGTCGTGAAGATAATGCGCAGCGGCATCAGATGCTTTGATAGGGTCACGACGTTCATCGACCAAAGTGTTTACTTCTAATCCATAACTTCTACCTGTTGCTAACATAAACTGCCACAATCCGGTAGCACCAGCACTCGATACAGCACGTGCATTTAGTGCCGATTCGATAACTGGAAGATATTTTAGTTCGAGAGGTACTTGGTATTTCTCTAAAGCAGCTTCAAAAATAGGAAAATAGTATGTCTCGCCTAATCCAAGCATGTACTCTACTTGTTTTGGTCGACGAAGATACGACTTAATGAAAGATAAGACTGTTTCGTTATATGGCATTGTGAAACCTAACGAAATGTCTTCGAGGCGACACATTATATCGTTTTCAGATAAAGAGTCAATGTGTGTTCCAATGGTTTCTTTACAGTCGATGATAAATGAATTGTTGACATACAAATCTTTAACCAAGATGTCGAGCGCAGAATTAAAATCAGACGGATTGATGCGCAACTGCTCTACTTCAACCGCTTCGTTGGTAACTTCTGTGTTTTCTGTAGAAAGGTTTTCCTGTGCATAAACAGATAAAAACGAAGTTGCTACCAACAATTCTATTATTATAGCTTTTTTCAACATCATTTTCCTAATTAATGTTTTACTACTCTCACCATACTAAAAAAAGAGTTGAACTTGCATTCCTACTGATGGTTTGTACTGATTTTCAGAATTTTCGATTACACTTGCCCCTATTCTCATCGTAAGGTCTGGCGATACATCGAAATCTGCCAACGTAGCATCTACAAAAGCATCGATGATAGATATGGCATACCATGCCACAACACCAACAATGCATAGATCTCTGTAACGGCGATAATTATTCACTCTTCCAGAAAGATATGATTCTGTTGAAGAGCTTGGATAGTTGTACGGCACAAGGCTTTCATAACTTTTTGTGTTGGGATCGGAGTCTAAAAAGTCACGATATCCTCTTACATATTCATTATACCTTGAACCCGTACGGCTTACACCATATATCAATGCTGTGAAGCCAGTGTAGACGATTGGTAGTTTCCAATATCTACGATTATAAATTTGTCCGCCACCAGGAAAAATTAAACCATACCAAACACTTCGACTTGGAACAGGACGAAATATCATTGACGGCATTTCATCATATTTCAACATTGTAGTGTCGGTACCTAACGTGATTATCTGCTTTCTAGTGGTTTTCTTTTTGTTTCCTTCCAATAGTAATATTGGTTGGTCGTTAGCAGTGCTTACTTCAAAATGGGTTGTTAGTAACTTTGTACTATCAGGTATGACGTTGACAACAGTGTCGGTTTGCTGTGCGCAAATCGGTAACAGCATCATGAGACATCCTATGATTACAAAAAAACGTTTCAACTCTATAATGTTTGTAAGGTTCTATGCTAATGTTTTTTTATGCTATCAAACATCTCCATCAAACGCTCTAATTCATCGTTTGACGCAAAAGGAATTGATATTTTACCCTTTCCTTTTGCATTATAGCTTAGAGAAATCTTAGTATTAAATAGTTTTGACAATGCACCTTGTAAATCGTCAATTTCCTTTGGCATCAACGTTTTATCTGCAGACTTCTTAGTTGGTTTTTCTCCATAACGCTTGACAATTTCCTCTGTTTTTCTCACAGAATAACCATTGGCAATGATTTGCTCGTACACTTTTTTCTGTGCAGAAGCTGTGTCGAGTCCTAATAAAGCGCGTGCATGACCCATTTCAATTTTTTGGTCCTTCAACCCCATCTGCACCTCAGCAGGCAACTTTAGAAGTCTGAGATAGTTGGCAACAGTAGCCCGTTTTTTTCCTACCTTTTGTGCAAGTTGTTCTTGAGTTAAAGAACTCATTTCTATGAGTTTTTGATACGATAAAGATATCTCGATAGCATTGAGATCTTCACGTTGAATATTCTCAATAAGTGCCATCATCATCACATCTTCATCGCCAGCTTCACGAATATAAGCAGGTATTTTCTTTATGCCCGCTGCTAATGACGCACGGTAACGACGCTCACCAGCAATGATTTGGTAGTTATTTTCGTCAATTTTTCGTAGTGTGATTGGTGTAATAATACCATTCTCCTTGATTGAAATAGCAAGTTCTTCCAACGCTTCTTCATCAAAGAAACGACGTGGTTGACTTTCGTTAGGATGAATATATTCTAACGGCACCTCATTAATCGACGAACTACCATAAGTTTTTATATCATCACTTCCTAAAAGTGCATCTAATCCCCTACCTAATGATTGTTTTTTCATAGTTATTTTTTTCGTGCAACAAGTTCTGCAGCTAGTTTCATATAATCTTGTGCGCCTTTCGACTTTTGATCGTAGTAAATTACTGGTTTTCCGTAACTTGGTGCTTCACTGAGACGTACATTTCTTTGTATTACTGTTTCAAAAACGAGATTTCCAAAGTTTTTTCTCAATTCATTTAGCACCTGATTGTCTAAACTTCTTCTTGAGTCAAACATCGTTGCTAAGAATCCTTCAATAGTGAGCAACGGATTCAATTTTTCTCGTATTATTTTGATTGTATTCAACAGTTTTGCTATTCCCTCTAATGCGAAATATTCACATTGTACAGGAATAATTACAGAGTCAGCAGCAGTCAAACAATTAACAGTAATCAATCCAAGTGAAGGTGAACAGTCGAGAATGATGTAGTCGTAGTTTTTCTTTGTTGCCTTCAATATATTACGT
>JAUNIJ010000145.1 GCA_030523485.1 Bacteroidales bacterium | reverse complement strand
GAACAACAGAAAACCAGAAACATTAGCCAACCTGCTAACGAAATGTTTAAATTGTGGAAGAACAGATGGTAGGGCGCACATCATCGCTTTAGGACTTGACAACGACACCATTGCAGAAAGACTGATCAAAATATACAACATGATTCTTCTATAAACATCAGGACATAATTACAATTTGCATATAAACACTGAATAAATAGCTACAAAAAATAAAGGCTACTCGTTAGGGTAGCCTTTATTTTTTTGTAAAGCAATAACTAATTAATCACTTAGTTTTGCTTTGATGAACTCACGGTTCAAACGTGCAATGTTGCTCAAAGAAATGCATTTAGGGCATTCTGCTGCGCAAGCACCAGTGTTAGTACAGTTACCAAAACCAAGTTCATCCATGCGAGCCAACATAGCTTTAGCACGACGTTTGCGTTCCAATTGACCTTGTGGAAGGACAGCAAATTGACTAACTTTAGCAGCTACGAACAACATAGCAGAGCCGTTTTTACAAGCAGCTGCACAAGCACCGCAACCAATACATGTTGCAGAGTCCATAGCAATGTCGGCGTTGGTTTTTGAAATAGGTAGAGCGTTGGCATCTTGTGCGCCACCACAGTTAAACGATACATAACCACCAGCTTGTTGGATTTTATCGTAAGCACTGCGATCAACCATGAGGTCTTTAATCACAGGGAAGGCAGCTGAACGCCATGGTTCAACAGTAATTGTTTCACCTTCGTGGAAACGACGCATGTACAATTGGCAAGTGGTAGCACCTGTTGCTGGTCCGTGTGGATGTCCATTAATATAAAGTGAACACATACCACAGATACCTTCACGACAGTCGTGGTCAAAAACAATAGGTTCTTCACCTTTTTCAATAAGCTCTTCGTTTAAGATATCAAGGGTCTCGAGAAATGAGGTATCGGTGTCTGTTGTAACCTCATAAGTCTTGAATTCACCCTTGGCTTTAGGTCCGGCTTGACGCCATACCTTGAGTTTTACTGATATATTCATTGTAAATAATATTCTGAAAATTAATTATGACTTATAGTTACGTGTTTGAACCTTGATAGCTTCATATTTGAGAGGCTCTTTGATGAACGATGGTACTTCAGTGTCTTTGCCAGCATATTTCCAGCACGATACATAGAAGTAGTTTTCATCATCACGTTTTGCTTCTCCCTCTTCTGTTTGATATTCTTCACGGAAGTGGCCACCACATGATTCGTTACGATTGATAGCATCGTAAGCAACCAATTCACCCATAGTAATGAAGTCTCTCAAGCGGAATGCTTTATCAAGTTCAACATTCATACCTTCTTCTGTGCCCGGTACGAAAAGATTTGTCTCGAACTCCTTGCGAAGTGCTTTGATTTTATCCAAAGCTTGCATCAAACCTTCTTGTGTACGACCCATACCTACGTGTTCCCACATGATGTTACCAAGTTCTTTATGGATAGAGTCGACAGAACGTTTACCTTTTATTGCCATCAAATCATGTTGTTCTTTCTTACATTTTGCAAGAGCTTCTTTGAATTCTGGCAGTTCTACGCTGAAACGAGGAACAGAGATTTGGTCGCTTAAGTAGTTTTGTATGGTGAAAGGAAGTACGAAGTAACCATCGGCCAAGCCTTGCATCAAAGCAGAAGCACCAAGACGGTTGGCACCGTGATCGGAGAAGTTACATTCACCTATAGCAAACAAACCTTTTACTGATGTTTGCAATTCATAGTCTACCCAAATACCACCCATAGTGTAGTGGATAGCAGGGTAAATCATCATTGGGTTGTAATATTTTTCGCCGTTGATAGTATTGGCCAATTCACCTGGATTTACGTTGGTGATTTCTTCGTACATATCAAACAAGTTGCCATAACGTTGACGAACCATATCAATGCCAAGACGATTGATTGCTTCGCTAAAGTCAAGGAATACTGCTTGACCTGTATTGTTTACACCATAACCCTTGTCGCAACGTTCTTTAGCTGCGCGTGATGCAACATCACGAGGTACGAGGTTACCGAATGCAGGATAACGACGTTCCAAATAGTAGTCGCGATCCTCTTCTGGAATATCGCTACCAAGTTTTGTGCCTGCTTGAAGTGCTTTAGCGTCTTCCAATTTCTTTGGTACCCAAATACGACCATCGTTACGGAGAGATTCTGACATCAAAGTCAACTTTGATTGTTTGTCGCCGTGACGTGGGATACATGTTGGGTGGATTTGTACGTAGGCTGGGTTAGCAAAGTAAGCTCCTTTACGATAGCAAGCAACAGCAGCAGAGCAGTTACAAGCCATGGCGTTGGTCGACAAGAAGTAAGCATTACCATAACCGCCAGTAGCAATTACTACAGCATGAGCAGCAAATGGTTCGAACTCGCCTGTTACGAGGTTTTTAGCAATGATACCACGAGCACGACCATCTACCATAACGATGTCATGCATTTCGTAACGATTGTAGCTTTTTACTTTGCCTAATTCAATTTGACGGTTTAATGAGGAATAAGCACCGAGAAGGAGTTGTTGACCTGTTTGACCTTTTGCATAGAATGTACGTGACACTTGTGCACCGCCGAATGAACGGTTTGCAAGAAGTCCACCATATTCGCGTGCAAATGGAACACCTTGAGCTACGCATTGGTCGATGATGTTGTTCGACACTTCTGCCAAACGATAAACGTTAGCTTCACGAGCACGGTAGTCGCCACCTTTTACGGTGTCATAGAACAAACGATAAACTGAGTCGCCGTCGTTTTGGTAGTTTTTAGCAGCATTGATACCGCCTTGAGCTGCGATAGAGTGGGCACGACGTGGTGAGTCTTGAATGCAGAAGTTCAACACGTTGAATCCCATTTCTGCCAATGTAGAAGCAGCAGAAGCACCTGCTAAGCCTGTACCAACAACAATAATGTCCAATTTGCGTTTGTTGGCTGGGTTAACCAATTTTTGGTGTGCTTTATAATTGGTCCATTTTTCTGCCACTGGACCCTCTGGTATGCGAGAGTCAATCGCAATATTTTCGATTTTGAATTCCATAGTTGTCTGTTTGATTTTTTTAATAAGACATTAGCAGCAACCGCAGTTTGCTTTTACGAAATAGTATACCAATACTGCCATGAAGAGAAGTACGATGATGGTTGCCAAGATGGTTGAAATGCATTTTACGCGTTTCATCCATGTGTCGCCGTTCCAACCCATAGTGTGGAGTGCGCTCCAAATACCATGTGAGAGGTGGAACCAAAGAGCAATCAAGCCTACAAAGTAGCAGAGTGCCCATAATGGATGTGAGAACCATTCTTCAATCCAAGCGATGCCATCAGCAGCACCATGATCACCTACATTGCCTGTTAACTCTGCAAGTTGCATGTTAGCCCAGAAGTGACACATATGCATCACAAGGAAACATACGATGACGATACCAAGAATAAGCATGTTTTTAGATGCCCATTCTACATTGTCTTGACGTTTGGTAACAGCGTAACGATCGTTACCACGAGCACGATAGTTTTGAACTGAAAGGATGAAAGCATACAGGATGTGAATCACTGCAAGTGCTGCCAAACCCATTGATGCAACCAAAGCATACCAGTTTGCTCCCAAAAATTCACAAATCATGTTGTAACCCTCTTCCGAGAATATTGCTACAACATTCATTGAACCGTGAAACAAGAGAAA
>JAUNIJ010000017.1 GCA_030523485.1 Bacteroidales bacterium | reverse complement strand
GTTTAGTAGTGGCAGTGCACTTTTTGCTAAAATGATAGATGATGACCTTTATATCGGAGGTTTGGGCTATTTTAGATCTTCCGATACGTACTGTCCCGTACTTTGGAAAAATGGAAAGGTAAAGATGGTTTTAAAAGAAATTCCCACGGATTTTAAACATCTTTATTGTACTGATGTGGAGATTTCTGGAGGTAAGTTGTATGTAGCAACTGAGGGACTTTACCTCCCTAATCAGACTACGCATGCTGTGCTTTTTATGCTTGATGATGATAGTGATTACATTACAACCTATGACAAACATGAGGATATGGTTACGTCGGTTGAAATAATGAAAGAAGATCCTAACGCCAACACCTTTCAAAATGTGGAGTATGTACCAATCGGAGAACATGGACCACGTTTATCAAGTGGTTATCAGCATATTTCGCAGACTCGCATCATGTTGAAGTACTAACGATAGCGCATATAAAATATTTAGGGCATGGATGAACGCATTCGTGCCCTAATTGTTGTAATGCGTTTATAACGACTTGTTTATATTATTGAATTTCGAGACTTTTTGTCTGAAAAACAAATTTGTGCAGCGTTTAACTGAATAGTTTTCGCTGAGGTAGCATATGTTTGGAGCGTAAAGAAACGATTTGTACTAATGCGTACTTGTTGTGGTGAAAAGTGAAGCGATTTGTACCGATACAAATTTTGTGTGGGTGCAAACCATTTCCTTACTCCTTTCAGCAATCTCGTACTGTAGCTAATGGTTGCGTTAATCCCCATGCAATATTTTTTTGATGTAAACCGTTTCGTTTTTCTTTCTGCGAAATTGTTGTGGTGTTTCGCACTCTCGTCCATCCTTTTGCGAATTTCGAACCCAAAATGCTCATTTTGTTCGTGCTCACGCCGTTTTCGTTTTGGGGTATTTCGTTTCATCTCTCTTCGTAACAATAGCGTTCGGTGTTTTTGTGTGAGTATAAATGCAGCGACAGAATGCGGCTAACACTTGGTTGGTTGACAAAATCTCGTTATCTTTGTGTGGCAATGTGGCATCGACTACCATGTTGGTAATAAAAAGAAAATCAGATGAAAAAGAAAAAACTCTTTGCGCTCTGCATGTTATGCGTGGTGCTCCTTGCCAGTTGTGCAGGACTGAAGGAGACCGTGAACCTTACGAAATGTAACTTCAGTTACCACAAAATCGGTCAACTGAACTTTATGAATGTCGACCTCAGCAACGGCTTCAGCCTCGCTTCCGTTCAACAAATGTTGTCGGCATTTAGTAGCGACACGAAACAAGTGCCGTTGGGCTTCACCGTCTATATGAAAGTAGACAATCCGAACACTGAGAACGCTTCGTTGGAAAAACTTGCCTATAAAGTCAGTCTCGATGGCGTGGAGTTCACCGAGGGCGTTACCACCGCACCATTCACGGTGGCGGGCAAAAGTAGTGCCGATATGGCATTGCCTATCACCATCGACATCAAGCAGATGTTGAGCGGAGAGAGTCGCACGGTAGTAATGAAAATAGTGAAGAACTTTGTTGGTATCAACGCTGAACCTGTTGATGTGAAAGTGCAACTGAAGCCTTCGTTTCGTGTGGGTAAAAAAGGACACCTTACCGTGCCTGCCTATATACCTGTAACGTTCCAGTACAACGGAAAAACGAAACAGTAAACTCTTTGTCAACTATTTAATGTAAAAACTATGGCGAAGAAAATAGGCTTAGCAGTTATGCTCTTGCTGTTACCTTGGGTGGTAGCACAGGGGCAAACCTTTGTCGGACAGTTTGCTGTGGAAGGTTCGTCGGGCATGTTTGAAAGCAATAATATCAAAGTTGAAATAACGCAAACTGCAGGACAGCCCGTTGCCACCATCGTGATTTATAAGGTGAAATTCTCGCCTAAGATGCCGTTTGGTGTCACGTTAACCATTCCAAACGTTACGCTCACTGAAACATCGACCGATGTTTACGCCATTTCTGGCAACAACATCGTACCCATTGCCATGGGCAAAAAGTTTGAGAAATACGCCATTCCTCAAATCATGGGCTCGATGACAAAAAGTGCCTGTAGTTTTAAAATGACTATGGGCAAGTCGCCTATGTCATACAAAGGGACAAAAAAATAAACACTCAAACTCAACCTTAAGCGTTCTAAGGCGGTCGGCATTGTCCGGCCGCCTTTTTTCTTTTATTGTCGCTTGTGTTTTGATTAAATAAGTAGTACCTTTGTGGTTGAAATACAATAACATCATACGACAATGGAAACGCTAATAATAGCTACACACAACAAACATAAGCTGCAAGAAATACAAAATATATTGCAAGGCCTTTACGAAGTGAAAGGTTTGAGCGATATCGGTTGTACCGACGAGATACCAGAAACTGGCAACAATTTGAAAACCAACGCCTTGCAAAAAGCATCGTACGTTAAGGAACACTATGGTTACGACTGTTTTGCCGACGATACTGGTCTCGAGGTCGATGCACTCAACGGCGCTCCAGGCGTCTATTCTGCACGCTACGCTGGCGAACACTGTAGCTTCGACGACAATGTGGCTAAGATGCTTCGTGAAATGGAGGGCAAGACACAACGCAATGCACGCTTTTGCACTGTAGTAGCATTGATAAAAAATGGTGAGACACACTATTTTGAAGGGGTGGTGGAAGGTGAAATACTCACCGAACGACATGGCAACGAGGGTTTTGGCTACGATCCTATATTCCGACCTAAAGGTTACGAGAAGAGCTTTGCCGAACTGACCACCGAAGAGAAAAATGCCATCTCGCACCGAGGAAGAGCGGTGGCAAAACTCATCGATTTCCTAAAGCAACAAAAGTAACACATGATGATGAAACGTAAACAAAGTTGGACACGTTGGCTTGCGATAGTGTCGATGCTGATGGTGTTGCACGGCACTATTGTAGCGCAACGACTCGCTATGCACAGTTGGCGTACACACTTCTCTTACACCGCCACCAATCAGCTGACGCAAAGCAAAGAGTACATCTACGCCGTAAGTGATGGTGCACTTTATTCGGTGCTTAAACGCGACTTTGTAATCAAAACCTTCTCGAAGGTAACGGAGTTGAACGATAACGGCATCGCACAGATTGCGTTTCAACAAGACCTTGGTGTGTTGGTGGTTGCCTACGACAACGCTAACATCGACTTGCTCTATGAGTCGGGCGGGGTGGAAAACATACCCGACATACAGCGCAAGAGTATGACAGCCGACAAAACCATACACGACATCTTGATAGTGGGCAACACCGCCTACTTGGCGTGCGGATTCGGCATTGTAGCTATCGATCTCAAACGTGTTGAGATTAGTGGCACCTACTATATCGGATCCGATGCCAGCATGGTGCCTGTCTTGTCGTTGGCTTCCGACGGTACGATGCTTTACGCAGTAACGAAAACCGGTGTGCGCTATATCGAACTCTCTAACACCAATATGGTGAACTACGCCAACTGGCACAAAATAGAGGAACTAAAAAGTGAAAACTATGTGAAGATGGTGTGCAATGGTTCACAATGTTATCTGCTCGATGGCGATAACAGTGTGTCGGTGTACGATGGTGCCATGTGGACCGACAGTGTCTATACCAACATCACCAACATCAGTGCCAACGATGGCGTGGTGATGTTGATGCAACCAGGAAAAGTGACGCATGTGGCTAATGGCAAAGCCGATGAATTTGTGTTCAATATGCCTAAAGATGTGGTGTTTGACACTGAAAGAAGATGCTTTTGGCTCGCTGCCGAGGGCGAAGGCGTAGGAAGAGTGGCGGAAGATCATAGCACCTACTATTTCATGCGACCAGAGGGCCCTGCTACCAACTTGACGTGGCGCATGAAATCGAAAGGAGAAAAACTGATTGCCGTGCCTGGCGGACGCTTCGCACAACAGTACTTCCGACCCGGACAAGTGATGGTGTTTGAAGATAACCAGTGGACAAACATCACTAACGATGAGCTAATGACAGCAACGGGTAGGAAATGCGAAGACTTTGTCGATGTCGCCATCGACCCAAACGATGATAGTCATTTCTTCGTCGCCTCCTACGGCATGGGGTTGTACGAGTTCCGTAACAATGAGTTCTATCAACTACTTAACGCCGACAATAGCGGCATCGAAACCATCTATCCAGAACAAAAACCATCGGATACCTATTATGCCTATCACCGTATCGATGGGTTGACCTATGACAACGATGGTAACCTGTGGATGCTAAATTCGGAAACAACTAGTCCAATCAAATATCTTGATAGCTACGGCGTTGTACATCGTGTTGAACATCAAGCATTGCGCAATAGCACAACGTTGCAACAAATCGTGATTCTGCGCGACTACCCGAACATAAAATTAGTGCTATTGCCTCGTGCCAATGCTGGTGTTTTTGCATTCGATGATAATGGTACTCCCGACTATATTGGCGACGATAAAACCGTTCTTTATCAATCGTTTTACGACCAACAAGGAAAGAAAATTACGCCAACATTTATCTACGACATGACACAAGACCTCAACGGTGACATCTGGCTCGGTACCTCGTCGGGCGTGTTGGTGTTGAGCAATCCATACAAGATTTTTAATTCCAACTATACGGCTACTAGTGTATTAATTCGCCGTGAAGACGGCACAAATAATGCCGACTATCTGCTCGACAATGTACAGGTTAATGCCATTACCGTTGATGCTGCCAACCGCAAATGGATTGCTACAGCAACGTCGGGCGTCTACCTTATGTCGGAAGACGGCAAGACCGAAGTGCACCACTTTACGGCAGAAAACAGTCCGTTGCTCGATAATAACGTGCAGTGCATCGGCATCAACCAAATGACGGGCGAAGTGTTCTTTGGGACAAGCAAAGGCATCATCTCGTTTCAATCGGACGCGCAAGAAGCTTTGGAAACGACGTTCAGCAAAGCGCATGCTTTCCCAAATCCTGTGCGTCCAGAATATTCTGGCGTGATTACGATTACAGGGTTGACTGCGGGTACGCAAGTCTACATTACCGATGCCGCTGGTAATATGGTTTATCAAACCGAATCGAATGGGTCGCTTGCCACTTGGAGCGGCAACAAAGCCAATGGAGAACGTGTGGCTACGGGAGTCTATTTCGCACACTGTTTTACAAAAGATAAGAAACAGAAGACGGTGGTAAAGATTCTCGTAGTAAGATAGTTGCACTATATAAAAACGGATGAAAAGGTTTGAAATAGTTTTACTTATGCTTTGTCTGTTGAGCATATCAGCAGTTTTGAAAGCCCAGACGAACGATGGTGAAGGACTTTACACGGCAAGTCTGACAGCTACCGTTGGTTCGGCAGTGCTATACGACGATTATCTCTCGCCACTCGATTATCTTGGATGGAAAACGCAATTACAGTTCGACTATGGACGCTATTTCAAAGCCTCGCAACAGTGTAATTTGTCGTGGTTCAATCGTTGGAATGTGGGCTATGCTTCCGTTATCAATCGCGCAGGAACAGCTAGAATACCAGCCGCATCGTTTGCTTTTGCTTATGGTATGAAGTATCATTTTCGTCCTGCTCGACGGTTGGTTGTAACCCTTGGAGGCGCGGCAAATCTCGATTTTATGATCAAATATGGCAGTCGCAACGTAAATAATCCTGCATCAGCTGATGGCGCTGTCGATGTCGGCATCAATGCTGGTGTCAGTTATCTAATTCAGCAACAACGTCTTGTGATGAGAGTGTCGTACAACCTCGAAACGCCTATGCTTGGTGCTGTGTTCGTTCCAGAGATGGGTGAATCGTATTATGAGATGTATCTCGGCAATCTACACAACGTGGCGCATTTTGCCTCGTTTCACAATCGCTTAGCATTGAATGGCGAATTGAATTGTGACTTCGTGTTAAAACATACTATCTTACGTTTGCAACTCCAACACCACCATGCGGCGTGGCATGCCAACAATTTGTATTTCTGCAGAGCAGAGTGGTTGGCGGGTGTTGGATTCGTGTTTAACTTTAAACCATTGGGAGGCAAACGCTCGTTGGATGCTCCCACGCTTTGGCAATAGACGATGAAAAGAAACTTAATATTGTGTCTGATTTTTTGTTGTGCGATGGTGGGCTGTCATCGCAACGACTATGTGCGCGATTTCACACCACTCACCAATTTCGAAGCGTTGTGGAACATTATTGATACCAAGTATTGCTACCTCGATGAAAAGAAAATTGATTGGGACGGTGTAAAAAAGGTATACGAGCCCAAGGTGGCAGAAGTGAAATCGGTGGTGGAACTCTTTGATGTGTTGGCGCAAATGCTCGACACATTACAAGACGGACATGTCAATCTCTATGCGCCTTTCGATGTCTCAAAATGTAGTGGTTGGTATGAAGATTGGCCTGAGAATTTCTCTTCGTCAATTCTCTATTCCAATAAATATCTTGGTGCAGACTATCGCATGAGTGGTGGTTTTGAATATGCCTTAATCGACGATGGCAACATTGGTTACATACGCTATTCCTCTTTCTCGAATGCTTTCTCAGCCTATGGATTGCTATACATTGATGCCATATTTGAACAGTGTAAAGGCATTATTATAGATGTTAGAAACAATGGTGGCGGCAGTTTGGAATATAGCGCACAATTGGCGGCATCGTTCTTTGCCGAACGTACCATAACTGGATATATTAGTCATAAGACTGGACCCGGACACAACGATTTTTCTGAGCCAGAGCCGTTTTACACTGACCCGGAAAATGCACCAATTGATTGGAGCAAACGGCATGTGGCTGTGTTGTGCAACCGCAGAAGCTACAGTGCTACTAACGATTTCGTCAATCGTGTAAAAATGGCACCACGGGTGACTGTTTTTGGTGGACGTACGGGGGGAGGCGGCGGCATGCCGTTGTCGTCGGAACTGCCGTGTGGATGGATGGTTCGCTTTTCTGCTGTGCCGATGTACGATGCTGAGATGAACACCACAGAGTTCGGCGTCGACCCAGATGTGTTTGTAACGATGGACAGCGCATCGATGGCGCAAGGACGCGACGAGATTATCGAGCAAGCCATTGCACATCTGAATAAGTTCCTGAAATAATTCGTGTGCAATTTCACTTGATGTGCTCTTAGTCTGAATTTATCGTGCTTCTTCTTGCTTGATATGCTTCTTACCTAAAAGTTTTGTGCACTTCGCATTGAATGAGCATTGTTACCTATCGTTTCATCTCTTCTCGCACTTATGTTGTGTTGGTGCTAGTCAATTTGCCTCTTTCTCACACCAAATTTGTGTTTGCACAATTCTTTTCGTTATGTCTCGCATGAATTTCGTGTCGTTGTGTATTATTTCTTTTCAACAAACAGTCTGGTGTAGCTGTTGTGGCATGCTGCCATAGATTCGTTAAAGATTATTTCACCCGATTCGTGTATTTTTTCGTTATTTCTCCATATGGTATATGTGTAATTGTTTGATTCTTCTTGTTTTTCTAAGGCAACATAGAAACAAATTCCATCGACAACTTGGAAATCTTTAGGAAGTATCACGTTGTCGTTTTCATAAATAAGTTTGTCGTCTTTATAAATGTATACGTGTTCAAAAATGGGAGTGTATAGTGGTTCGTCATTGTAGTAGTCTCTTCCATATTCGTAGGGCGCATTGTGTGAAATCATTGTGTAGAGGTGACCATTGTCGCTAATCATCTTTAAAATATATTCGGAGGGGTCGTTAAGGAAAAAAAGCTCGTCGTCGTACCAGTAATAGTTTGAACCATAAAAAATTACTTTCTTGTTGTATACGACTATGGATGGGTTTAATGTGAAATTGCAGTAGTTGCTTGGGATATTGTAATATGTGTTTGGATAATCGTGTTCCTCGCCATTTTTCCAGTAAACGTCGAATGGTGTTTTCCCACA
Organism: Bacteroidales bacterium; assembly: GCA_030523485.1. Classification (GTDB taxonomy): domain Bacteria; phylum Bacteroidota; class Bacteroidia; order Bacteroidales; family Paludibacteraceae; genus HGM05398. The sequence continues at coordinate 15,448 of JAUNIJ010000017.1, read as the reverse complement.
TTTTGTGTAACCTGCAAAATAAATATCTCCCGTTTCTTTGTCTTGGTAAAAATGAGATGTGAGGTAGTGCGGTGATAATGCTTCGTGTTTGTTTTCTAGTATTTGGAAATCAGAGCTAATATCCCAAAATTGTTTCATTACAAAGGGATCGTTATTATATACAATTGTGTTATTGCCATAAATATAGTGTTCGTTAAGAAATCCGTAAATAGGGAGTGCAAACGAGGATGGCTTAATTAAATAGCTTAAGTCAATTGTGGAATCTAAATCCTTGTAAATGTAGTGATTGCATTCGTTTGTGATAGGGTCTTTCCTAACATTAATAAAGTAGGTATGACCGTTTTCGACTTCAAAATTGATGAAAAACTTATATAGTGTTGTAATGCCTTCAAAAATAATAGAGTCATTTTTGATGATCCTAAATGATGATGTGTTGTTTGATTCTTCATCAGTTTCGTCCAAGTAGGCTATATAAATGTCGTAATTTCCTTGTGTGGGAAGATTGTGCGAGCATGAGGTCAGCATACTCACTAAAAATGCAAGACACAAGAGTCGGTTGAAGTTATTCATAAATCTTTCCATTGATTATAATTATTTTGGTTGTGTTGATTGGTTGATTAACTGCATGAAATTTTACAATGTAGACGCCATTGTTAAGCGTTGTTTGGTTTGACTGGTAGTCGGCGTATGACATTGTAGCAACTCTAATTCCTGTTGGGGAATAGACATCTACCAATACACTCTGCAAATCTACATCATTAATTTCGACTACGCTATCTTTTGAGACGTTTTCTTGCATTGAAAACGACGAATTTGTATTGTAGTTTGGAGTTAATGGTACTCCAGGATAACAAGAGATTGTGTTGCATGCGTTTTGATAAGCGCCTATATCGATGTATTTATTTGAGTTTGTCCTATCTGCATTTACGAGGTCGTAGTACGGAAGTACCGCTGTAATGGCTGGTGCAAAATGCATATATTCTTGAAGGTTGCCATTGTTAACGGCGTAACTTTTGATTGTTACGTGGTAGTCGGTAGAGTTAACAAAATACGGGTCACCGACAAAGTTGTGACCGTTGTCAACAATGTATGGCAGTCGATTATCTATACCTGAGTGGAAGAGAGATACGTAACTATTTGCATCGCGATATGAAATACGATTGCTGTAGTTGTTCCACAGAATGGTATTTTTAAATTCAAGTATGGAACTATAGTTTAATTCCGTGAATTTCCCGCCAATGCCACCATCATCATTGTCAGCGATGGTATTATTTAAGAAACAAACAACTGAACTATCTGCTTTAATTAATGTGCCAGGTTTGTTGTTGTTATATATTAATGTATTGGTAAGTTGAAATGGTAACGTGGTATCTATGGCAAAATCGTAACCATGATTACCTCGGTTTTTACCTACGTTTTCGAAATATAAAGTGCAAGTGTCGTTGTTGTTTTTAGTGATGATGAGATTGCTAAACAATGATGAGCAGTCAACAGCTCGAATAGCAGAACCTTCGCCCGCACCATTGGTGAGTGTAAAACCATCCATTACAACAAACGATCGTCCTTCTATCCAAACACATTTTGCTGTGTCACCACTATCAATAACTGATGGATAGAGTCCTAAAATGCGGTCAGAAAGTGACGGCTCATCGCCTTTGAAACCGCCAAAGATGCTGATTTGATTATGGTAGTAGTTGCCATATAAGTTGTAAGGAAATGATGTTCCCTGACAAAATAATCCTCCACATCCATTTCCATTCCACATATATAATGGGGAGTAGGTTCCCCTTGATACAAAGATTGTGTCAAACGGTTGACATAGTTTATTTGATTGTGGGTGATAAGAATCTATATAGAAGATGGTGGTGAGAGGGTTATTACAAGAGTCAATGGTGTCAATTGCTGTAAATGAAGGTATTAAATTTTTTATGTCGGGAGATGCATTGTCCCACGATGTTCCATCGTAATTGCCACGTCCTCCTTGACTTACATACCAAATTTTGGCGTTAGTAGTAAGACAAAGTGATAAAAGTATAAAAACGATGCGAAAAGTAATCTTAAGTTTTCTCATGATTCTGATTTTTTATTTGGGGCAAATGTACAATAAATTAATGGCTTGATGAAATGGATTATATATTTTTTTAGTTGTTGTTGCAGGGTTAATATTGGTAAAAATGCAGTTTCAATGTACTAGTAAAAAAAAATGCTACTTTGGAGGAAGTAGCATTTTTTTTTGTTATCGTTGAAGTAATTATCGACGAGGTTTGATGTTGAGTTTCACTGGACGAATCATATTTTCTGGTTTTAAGATTTCGTCGAGTTCTTCTTTGGTCAAAACGCCGTGCTCGAGTACCAATTCGTAGACACCGCGACCTGTTGCGAGCGCTTCTTTAGCAATCTTGGTTGAGTTTTTGTAGCCGATGATTGGATTGAGAGCTGTAACAACGCCGATGCTGTTGTGTACGTTTTGGCGGCAGTGTTCTTCGTTAGCTGTGATGCCGTCGACACAGAGTGTACGCAATGTGTCGAAGCCATTGCAGAGCAGTTCTACGCTTTCGAAGCAGCATTGTGCCATCACTGGTTCCATAGCATTGAGTTCCATTTGTGCAGCTTCGCCGCTCATGGCAACGCAAGCATCGTTACCCATTACTTTGTAAGCTACTTGGTTCATCACTTCAGGAATTACTGGGTTTACTTTGCCTGGCATGATAGATGAGCCTGGTTGCATTGCTGGGAGGTTGATTTCACCTAAGCCGCAACGTGGTCCTGATGAGAGGAGGCGGAGGTCGTTACAGATTTTGTTCATCTTAACAGCAACGCGACGCATTGCGCCTGAGTAGCCTACCAAGCATGAGGTGTCGGATGTTGCGCCAACGAGGTCTTCGGTAAGTACGAAGGCTTCTTTGGTTTCTTGAGCAAGTGCAGCAACGCATTTTTCAGCATAGCCTGGTTCTGCACAGATGCCTGTACCGATAGCCGTTGCGCCCATATTGATGGTCAAGAAGTCGGTAGCAGCAAAGTTGAGGTTTTTGATTTCGTCGCGAAGAATTGAAGCAAAGCCATGGAAGGTTTGTCCAAGTGTCATTGGCACAGCATCTTGCAATTGGGTACGACCCATTTTGATGATGTTTTCGAATTCCTTAGCTTTTTTCTCGAACGATGCGATGAGTTGTTCGAGGTGTTCAATCAACACTTTGTTTGAGTACCACAAGCCTACGTGGATAGCTGTTGGATAGGCGTCGTTGGTTGATTGTGCGCAGTTTACGTGGTCGTTTGGTGAGCAGTGTTTGTAGTCAGCGCGTTCAAAACCCATGATTTCGAGAGCGCGGTTAGCGATTACTTCGTTGGCGTTCATGTTGGTGGTTGTGCCAGCGCCGCCTTGAATCATGTCGATAGGGAATTGGTCGTGGTGTTTGCCTTCGAGGAGTTCGCGGCATGCTTGTACCATGGCTTTAAACATGTCGTCAGGAAGTAAACCAAGTTGGTGGTTTGCTTCAGCTGCAGCTAATTTAGTGTATGCCAAACCTTTGATAAAGAGTGGGTATTCGCTCAGACGGAAGTGGCTGATTTGAAAGTTTTGAATACCACGAAGTGTTTGTACGCCGTAGAGGGCTTCGCAAGGCACTTGAATCTCACCGATAAGATCGCTTTCGGTGCGGGTTTTGATATTGCTCATTGTTTATAAAGTGTTTTTTGTTTGTTGTTTTACTGTCTATTTTAATTCGGCAAAGGTACGATTTTTTTTGTTTACGATGGGGTATAAGTTGTTGCAAATTTGCTTTTTTGTATCGTTTTCTTGAGGGTGCTTTTTGGGTGCTTATTTTTATGTTTATCTGGTTGATTCTATGAAAAAAAATAGGCTCTACAGTGCTTGTCACACCGTAGAGCCATATTAATAATGTGTTGATTGATTACTTTGCGTAGCGTTTGCCAAGAATGTCGAGCATATCAACGGTCATGGCAGCGAGGTCGAATTTTGGTTTGAATCCCCATTCGTTGCGTGCGCAACTGTCGTCCATCCAGTTTGGCCATGAGTCGGCGATGGATTGTTTGATTGGATCAACGTTGTATTCCATCACAAAGTCAGGTTTGTGTTTTTTTATTTCAGCGTAGATTTCTTCTGGTGTGAAGTGCATAGCAGCTACGTTGAATGAGTTGCGGTGGATGAGTTTCGATGGGTCGGCTTCCATGAGGTCGATGGCAGCGTTAAGTGCGTCTGGCATGTACATCATGTCGAGCATGGTGTCTTTGCCGAGTGGGCAGATGAATTTTTCGCCTTTTGCTGCTGCGTAGTAGATTTCTACGGCGTAGTCGGTGGTGCCACCGCCAGGAAGTGTGACGTTGGAAATCAAACCAGGGAAACGTACGGAACGTGTGTCAACGCCGAAACGTTTGAAGTAGTAGTCGCTGAGTAGTTCGCCTGTTACTTTTGTTACGCCGTAGATTGTGCCTGGACGTTGTATGGTGTCTTGTGGCGTGCCGTCGAGTGGTGTTGAAGGGCCAAAAGCACCGATTGATGATGGTGTGAATACTGCGCAACCGAACAAACGAGCCACTTCCAATGAGTTTACCAAGCTACCAATGCCGACGTTCCAACCTAACATTGGGTTTAATTCTGCGGTAGCAGAAAGAATGGCTGCGAGGTTGTAGATGGTGTCGATGTTATATTTTTTCACAACGGCAGCAATCTGCATGATTTGTGTTGAGTCGACGCGTTCGATAGGTCCACGTTCGTAGATTGGACCTGAGAGTGGGCGGAGGTCTGAGCAGATAACGTTGTCGTTACCATAGACATCGCGAAGGCGAGCGGTGAGTTCGGAACCAATTTGTCCGCCTGCACCTATGATAAGTATTTTTTTCATTGTTGTTGGTTATTTAAGTACGCCCAGTTCTTTGCCGATTTTGGTGAATGCGGCGATACATTTGTCAAGGTGTTCGGTTTCGTGTGCTGCTGAGAGTTGTACGCGGATACGTGCTTGGCCTTGTGGAACGACTGGATAGTAGAAGCCGGTTACGTAGATACCTTCTTCTTGGAGGCGTGCTGCCATTACTTGTGAGAGTTTTGCATCGTAGAGCATTACTGCGCAGATGGCTGATTGTGTTGGTTTGCAGTCGAAACCGGCAGCAACCATTTTGTCAACGAAGTATTTGGTGTTTGCGTGTAGTTTGTCTTGTAGTTCGTTGGTGCGATCCATCATTGCGAACATTTCAATACCTGCTGCTACTACCATTGGAGGAAGTGAGTTGGAGAAGAGGTAAGGGCGTGAGCGTTGACGGAGGATGTCGATGATTTCTTTTTTACCTGTGGTGAATCCGCCAACAGCGCCACCGAATGCCTTACCGAGTGTGCCTGTGAGGATTTCGATTTTGCCACGAAGGTTGTATTGTTCTGTTACACCACGACCTGTTTTACCTACTACACCAGCAGAGTGGCTTTCGTCGACCATTACCATAGCGTTGTATTTGTTGGCTAGTTCGTAGATTTTGTCGAGTGGACATACGTTACCATCCATTGAGAATACGCCATCGGTAGCAATGAGTCTGAAACGGCAGTCTTTAGCGGCAATCAGTTGTTTCTCGAGGTCTTCCATGTCAGCGTTAGCATAGCGGAAGCGTTTTGCTTTGCAGAGGCGTACGCCATCGATGATGGAAGCGTGGTTGAGTGAGTCGGAGATAATGGCATCTTCTTCAGTGAGCAGTGGCTCAAATACGCCGCCGTTTGCATCGAAGCAAGCTGCGTAAAGAATGGTGTCTTCTGTTCCGAAGAATTTTGCAATGGCTGCTTCGAGTTCTTTGTGACGGTCTTGTGTGCCGCAGATGAAGCGTACGGATGACATGCCATAGCCTCTCTCGTCTAATGCCTTTTTAGCAGCATTGATAAGGGCTGGGTGGTTGGCTAGTCCTAAATAGTTGTTTGCACAGAAGTTTAATACGTGCTGGCCTTTTACTAATATGTCAGCGCCTTGTGGAGAGCAGATTAAACGCTCGTCCTTGTACAAACCTGCTGATTTGATGTCAGCGATTTGTTGTGAGAGATGCTTTTGAAAATCTTGATACATAATAATGTATTTTTATGTCGTTTTTTGTTTGTTGTCTATTTGAGTGTTGGTAATTCTCCGTGTTTCCAATCTTCGAGGAATGTAGCCATGTCGGGATAGAGTAGGTTGGCGCCTTCATCTTGAAGTGTTGATGCTGGTATTGGGCCTGTGTTGATGGCTACGGTGAATATGTTTGCTGCTACAGCGGCTCTTACGCCAAGTGGTGCGTTTTCGACTACAATGCCTTGCCAAGGTTCGATGCCTGCTTTTTCTAGGCCTTTTAAGTAGGGCTCTGGGTTTGGCTTACCATGTTTTACGTCAAATGCAGTTACCATTTTTTGTGTGTCGAAGATACCGGGGAAATAGGTGTTGAGGCGTTCAAACATTGTTTTTGTGCCAGAGCCTGTGACAACGTAGATGTCTAGTCCTTGAGGTTGAATATATTCTAGCACGTCTTTGACGTTAGCAACAGGTTGTACGGGGCCAGAAGCGAGGAAGTATTCTGTTTTCTTTTTGTAGACGTTTTGCTTTTCTTCTTCTGTCATGCTGGTGGCGTTGTCGAAAAAGATGTCGACAATGGCGCTACCTGTGCGCCCTTCATGAAGAAAGGCATCTTCTTCTTTGAAAGAGGTGATGCCGTGTTCATGCATTACACGTGTCCATGCGGCAGCGTGTTGTGGCATAGAGTTGAATAGTATGCCATCCATATCAAAGAAAACAGCTTTGAGGTCCAACGACTTAAAGCCTGTCTGGGAGAGATATTTCTTGACTGATTCTGACATGTGTCGATAATGCATTATTATGTGCAAAGGTACACTTTTATTTTGTTTCTCTTGCTCTCTTCTTGTCTCTTTTTTTGTTTAGTGTGTTGTGGGTAAAAACAAAAAGGAGTGATGGTAATATCCATCGCTCCTTTCTATATAGAGAGTTGATTGTTGATTTTGTTTCTCTATTCTACTACCGTAAATTCCATGGTGACGGTGATGTCAGAGTGTACAGGGTCGTTGGTGATGACGTGTATTTTTCTGTTGTAGTGTGCTGCTTTGTAACTCTTAGAGTCGAGTTCTACAGTTACAGTTATGCTCTTACCTGGATGAACGGTGGTTTTTGCTGTTGTTGCTTTCATGTGTGTGTTGTCTTCGCTGCTGATGGCACGGATAGACATTGGTGTTTGACCATCGTTTTTAATTTCGAACTCGGTGGTTTTTACTTCACCGCGTTTTATTTCAGGGAAGTTTACGTTGGTTGGTTTGATTACACAGATAGGTGCTTTTTGACGTTCTGCATCAGTAAGTGTGCTGAAGTTTTCTTTTAGTGTAGCACTGATGGTGAGTGTGCCAGCTGCTTTGCCGTCAACCAATACTGTGATTTTGTCGCTTATTTTGTAGTAGTTTTTTGATTTTGCGCTGTTGTATTTGAATACTACTTTGCTTGCTTCGTTTGGTTTTGCTGTTACTTTTGGTGTTACTACTGTAATGTGAGCAGGAACGTTTGTAAACGTAATGGTGTGTGCTTTACCTGTTGTGTTGTAGATTTCCCAAGCACGTTCTTGTGAGTTTCCTTTAAACATTGAGCCGTAGTCAACAACGTCTTCGCGTGCACGAAGCTCACCATATTTATGAGGATAGGTTTCTTCTGGTGTTTTTGGGCGTGGTGTTACTTTACCTGTGATACGAAGTGATTCTGTGATTGTCTCGTCGTCGGTACCAACTGTTACGGTGATGCTTTTTGAGAAACTACCTGGACGTCCTGTGGTGTTGTATGTTACGGTTATTTCGCCTTTTGCTCCTGGTGCAACAGGGGCTTTGCTCCAGTTAGGGGTGGTGCATCCGCAAGATGCTCTTACGTTTTTTAGTGATACTGGGATACTACTTGTGTTTACGAAGGTAAATACGGTGGTTGCTTTTCCTTGTTCTTCTTTAAGCGTACCAAAGTCGTGTGACTTTTCATCAAATTGTACGCTTACTGCGTTTTGTGCGACAAGTGCAAGGCTAAAGAGCGTTGCCATTGTCATAAGCATAATTTTTTTCATATCGCTAGTTGTTTTTTGTTTTATAGGTTGTTTTTATGGGAACTAATTCTGTGTCAGAGGCGGGCATCACTTGACCACGAATAAAGATTTTGTCGACAAACTCGCCGTTGCCCGCATCGCCAATAATGGTGATGCTTTTTTGGAATGTTCCCGGACGTCCTTTGGTGTTGTAGGTCACGGTTATTTCGCCCATCTCGCCTGGACCAACAGGTGCTTTGCTCCAAACTGGGGTGGTGCAACCGCACGATGCTTTCACGTTTTTCAACGTTAGTGGCGATAAACTTGTGTTGATGAAGCGGAAGATATAGGTCACTTTGCCAATCTCTTCTTGAACAACGCCAAAGTCGTGGTTGCGTTCTTTAAACTCCATAATCTTCTTCTCTTGTGCAAATAGGGTAGTGCACGCAAGAAGTAATACGGTAATGATGATACTTTTTTTCATGTTGGTTGTAGCGTTTACCAGGTTAACCTGTTTCTTGCTTTTAGACTATGAGAGTTGATGTTGGTTTGTTTTGCGTCAAAAAAATGGCTGCTGTGTTTGACGTTCCCGAGGTTATTTCATGCTTTCTGCTGCTTTAACAAAGGTTGCCAAGCCGCTGTCGGTCAATGGGTGTTTAAGCAGTCCAAGAATGGCGCTGAGTGGACAAGTAGCTACGTCGGCACCCACTTGAAGACATTGGATGATGTGTTGTGTGTGACGGATTGATGCTGCCAATACTTGGGTTTTGTAGCCGTAGCGACGATAGACGTCAACAATATCAGCAACGAGTGAGATGCCGTCGGAAGAGATGTCGTCAAGACGACCTACGAATGGCGACACATAGGTGGCTCCTGCTTTTGCTGCCAACAGTGCTTGACCAACCGAAAATACCAATGTGCAGTTGGTAGCAATGCCTTTCTGTGAGAAATATTTCACGGCTTTAATGCCTTCTTTGGTGCAAGGAAGTTTTACTGTAATCAACGGATTGATTTTTGCCAATTCTTCGCCTTCTTTAATCATGCCTTCGTAGTCGGTGGCAAACACTTCTGCACTTACACTTCCTTCTTTCACAATGTCGCAAATGGTGCGATAGTGGTTGAATATTTGCTCTTTACCTTTCACTCCTTCTTTTGCCATGAGCGAAGGGTTGGTGGTGACACCATCGAGGATGCCTAGTTCATTTGCCTCTCTGATTTGGTCAAGATTGGCTGTGTCGATGAAGAATTTCATTATCTCTTATTTGTTAAGTTGTTATTCAAAAGGGATTTATTCGTTGTCCACTTATCTAAGTGTGAGATGGTAAACAACCTTGCAAAGTTACGTTTTTTCATTGAATTGAACAAACGATTCTTTACACGTTTTTTCTCAAAAATAATATGTTGATTATAAAAGAAAATCGTTACTTTTGCCTATTCGTTTCAAAGCCGACAAAGGGCTTACCTTTTTGTCGGTTCGAACTACCGATAATCAACAGAAAAAATAACATAAATAATAAGCGTGAATTATGGATTTTGCATTGCTCACCTCGCGTTCAATTGCTGTAATTGGATTAGGATATGTAGGTTTGCCTTTAGCTATCGAATACGGAAAGAAATACCGTGTTGTCGGATTTGACATCAATCCGAATAGAGTTAACGAATTAAAAAGTGGTAAGGATAGCACTTTGGAAGCTGATCTTGAAGGCATGCGACAAGCTACGGAACTCTATCAACAAACAGGAAAAATAGGACTCTCATTCTCTTCCGATCCTGAAACATTGCGACAATGTAACACCTATATTGTGACCGTGCCTACTCCAATCGACAGATTCAACAACCCCGATTTACACCCCATTCTCAGCGCTTCTGCTATGTTGGGAAGAGTGTTGAAGAAGGGCGACCTGGTGATTTACGAGTCTACCGTCTATCCTGGATGCACCGAAGAAGACTGTGTGCCTGTGTTGGAACGTGAGTCGAAACTTAAGTTCAACCAAGATTTTTTCTGTGGTTACTCTCCCGAACGCATCAATCCTGGCGATAAAGAAAACACCCTCTTAAAAATAAAAAAAATCACATCTGGTTCGACACCTGAGATTGCCGATTTAGTCGATGCTCTCTATAACTCCATCTTGCTGAATGGCACACATCGCGCACCAAACATGAAAGTAGCAGAAGCCGCTAAAGCTGTTGAAAATGCACAGCGCGACGTCAACATCTCCTTCATGAACGAATTGGCGCTGATTTGCGATCGCATTGGCATCGACACCAACGATGTCATCGAAGCCGCTGGCACAAAATGGAACTTCCTTAAATACCGTCCCGGATTGGTTGGCGGACACTGCATCAGCGTCGACCCATATTATCTTGCACACAAAGCAAAATCGTTGGGATACAACCCCGAAGTAATACTTTCCGGACGCCGTGTCAACAACCATGTGTCCGTCTTTATCGCTCAAAAGGTGTTGAAACTGATGATAAAAAAAGACAAGAAAATCAAAGGTGCACGCATACTCCTCTTGGGTGTAACATTCAAAGAAAACTGTCCCGATTGCCGTAATACCAAAGTGATAGATATCTATCGTGAGTTGGTCGACTTTGGTTGTGTTGTTGATGTCTGCGATCCTTGGGCCAATCCGTCTGTTGTAAAACATGAATATGGCATCGATCTTATCAACTACAACAGTTCCACACCTTACGATGCTGTTATTCTCTGTGTAGCACATAAGGAATTTGCCGACATCGATTTCGCTCGCTATCAATCCCAAGGCGCTGTCGTGTTCGACGTGAAAAATTTTGTCGATCGCACTGTGGTTGACGGACGTTTGTAATCAGTGATAACTACAATACGAAAATACTTCAGCTGCAAAAGGGTTATCCTTTTTGTGGCTGATTTCGTGAAAACTAAGTGATGAGTGGCAAACTGGTAAAAAGTTTTTTTTGGAATTTGGTTGAGATTCTGTCAACACAGATTGTCAACCTCGTTTCCATGTTGGTGCTGTCGCATCTCTTGCTGCCTGAGCAGTTTGGACTCATTGCCACTTGCTCCATCTTTGTCGCCGTCTCACAAGTCCTTATTGATGGCGGTTTCACTCAAGCATTAATTCGAAAACAAGACTGCACGCAAGACGACTATAGCACCGTCTTCTTTTTCAACCTCGCGCTGAGCCTCTTGCTTTATCTCTTGCTCTTTTGGGCAGCTCCTACCATTGCTACGTTCTATAGTCAACCAGAGCTATGTCGTGTGTTGCGAGTGCTCATGCTCGTGTTGCCTATTGCTTCAATCTCCATCATTCAGCGAACAATCTTAGTCAAACAATATCAGTTTCGCATTCAAACCATTGTCAACTTCGTAGCTGTCACGCTTGGTTTTGTGGTTGCATTGGTCATGGCATTAAAAGGCTATGGTGTATGGAGCATCGTTTGTAAGCAAGTGCTCATCCAAGTCGTCATCTCTGTGGGTTATTGGATAGTGGGTAAATGGCGTCCTGTGATGTCGTTTTCCTGGTCTCATTTCAAGGCTTTGTTTGGCTTTGGTTCAAGGTTGATGGTCGTAAACACACTGTCAACACTCTTCTCGAATGTCTATAAGCACGTCATCGCTAAGTGTTACTCGCAGAAAGAGTTAGGCTACTACGACCGCGCCGATGTGCTCACAAGCGTCTTGACCAACATCTTCACCACCATGCTCAACAAAGTGGGCTATAACTCGCTGTCGGAGAAACAAGACGACAATCAACTCTTTGTCGATGCTCTTCGACGCATGATGCAACCATTCTATTATGTGGTGTTCACTGTCTTTGCTGTTTTAGTTGCCACGTCGCACGACCTCATACCTGCGTTGCTTGGCGACGTGTGGCAACCTTCGTCCTACTATTTTGGTATGATTTCTGTGGGTTATGCTGCCATTGTTATGCACATCACCAATCAATTGATTATGAACGTAAAAGGGTGTTCTAACTATTTCCTTCGTACCGAAATTGTCAAATACCTTCTCTTTATTCCCGTCATTTTTCTCGGCATCCGCTTCGGCATCAAAGTGCTCATCGTCGCATTTGTCATTCATCTTTGGCTCGGATTTCCTATCAACGCATGGTATTCGAAACGTTTGGTGAACTATGGCATAGGAGCACAGATAAAAGACATGGCGGCTCCCCTTGCCTTTGCTGTCACGGTTGCTTTGCTTGTTGCTACATTGCGACTTCTTCCAATCCACTCACATTGGCTGATGGTAGTGGTGCAAGGTGTTGTGGCCATTGTGCTCATTGCCGTGCTTATGATAGTGTTTAAAATCGAAGTCTTTACGCAACTGAAACAGATGCTATACTCACAATTCCGCTCAAAAAAACAATGAAAGAACCCGACTTCTCACTGCTTAATATAAAAGGTGAACTCTACACCGACTCACTGCATAAGATAGCCTATGCTACCGATGCTTCCGCCTATCGCGAAATGCCTATGGCAGTGGCGTTGCCATTGGATGTCGACGATTTAAAGCAAATCATACGATTTGCCAACCAGCACAACATCACCATCATACCACGCGCCGCTGGCACCTCGTTGGCCGGACAGGTGGTAGGCAATGGAATCGTGGTCGACATATCCAAGTACATGAACAAAATCTTGGAAGTAAATCAACAAGAGCATTGGGTGCGTCTACAGCCAGGCGTGGTGCGCGACGAGCTGAACATGGCCATGAAACCCTATGGATTATTTTTCGCACCGGAGACTTCGACGTCAAACCGTTGTTGCGTCGGTGGCATGGTCGGTAACAACTCATGCGGCACACACTCGTTACGCTATGGCAGCACACGCGAACACCTCATTAGCGCCAACGTTATCTTGTCCGACGGCACCGAAACGGTGTTCGAACCGCTCACGCCACAGCAAGTGTCGGAAAAATGCCAACAAAACAATTTAGAGGGTGAGATTTATCGACAGCTGACAACACTCTTAGCAAACGAATCGACACGCGAACTACTTCGCAACAACTACCCAACACCAGAACTCACGCGACGCAACAATGGTTATGCGCTCGACTTGCTGATGTATAACAGTTTTTTCGACCCGTCTTACAATCAGTCATTTAATCTATGTAAACTCTTGGCTGGCAGCGAGGGAACATTAGCATTTGTGACAGAACTGAAACTTAACCTCGAGCCGCTACCACCTAAAGAACGTATGGTGTTGTGTGTGCACTGCAATACGTTGGAAGAGGCATTTGAGGGTAATCTCGTTGCGCTACAACATAGCCCGGTGGCTGTCGAACTGATGGACGACAAAATTCTGGAACTGAGCGAAAAAAGTCCTGCACAACGTGCCAATCGTTTTTTTGTTGAAGGACATCCAAAAGCTATTCTTATCGCTGAACTGGTGGCAGAAACGAAAGAACAACTGCATGCCACAGCCAACGACATGGAGCAACACTTCCGACAATGCCACATTGGCTACGCTTTTCCACGGGTGTTTGGCGCCGACGTTAGTCGCGTGTGGGCTTTGCGCAAAGCAGGTCTTGGCATCTTAGGCAACATGGTGGGCGACGCAAAGCCAACACCTGTCATCGAAGACACCGCTGTGGCACCGAAATATCTCCCTGCCTACATGGCTGATTTCCAACAAATGCTTCGCGAACTGCACTTGGAGTGTGTCTACTACGCACATATCGGTACGGGCGAACTGCATCTGCGACCTGTGCTTAACATGAAGTCGGACGATGGTGTGAAAGCCTTTCGACAAGTGGCACAACGCACTGCAGAACTGGTGAAAAAATATCGTGGCTCGCTAAGTGGCGAACATGGCGATGGAAGACTTCGTGGAGAGTTCATCCCACTGATGCTTGGTAGCGATGTATATAATATATTGTGTGATGTGAAACGTTGGTTCGACCCTAACAACCTCTTTAACAAAGGAAAAATAGTAAATACGCCACCCATGGACTCGCTGCTACGATACCGTGAGACACGTCGACTGGCTGATGTTGCCACCTATTTCGACTTCTCCGATAGAATGGGTTGGATGAGGGCTGTCGAGTTGTGTACCGGTGCCGGCGACTGCCGACGCTCGCAGTTGTTTGGCGAAGTGATGTGTCCGGTGTTCAGAGCTACGCACAACGAGACACAGTCGACACGAGCACGTGCCAACGTGATGCGAGAATTGTTAATCGAAGACATTGCTGGCGAGTTCAACCATCCCGAAATTCTCGAAGTGTTAGACGATTGTTTGCTCTGCAAAGCATGTCGCCGCGAATGTCCTTCAGGAGTAAATATCACCAAATTAAAAGCAGAATATCTACAACATCATTTCGATAAGTGCGGCACACCATTGTCTACATGGTTGATAGGCAATCTACCTACGCTACAAAAAATGGTGAGTGTGGCGCCATTTCTCTACAACTTTGCCGTTACCAATACGCTCACCTCGTCGTTGATTCGTAGCACGGTCCATTTCACTTCCGAACGACCCTTGCCCAAACTGGCGGGTGATTCGTTGACAGCGTGGCTGAAAAAACAACCAAAGCGCAGTGGCAGAGTGGTATACCTCTTTGCCGACGAGTTTACCAATTTAACTGATGTGGAGGTTGGCAAGGCTTTCGTGCAGTTGCTTTGGCATTTTGGTTTCAACGTGGTGGTGCCGAATCATGTGGAGAGCGGGCGCACGTTCCTTTCAAAAGGTATGTTGAAAAAAGCGCAGAAGGTGGCAGCAAAGAATGTGGCGTTATTGGCTGATGTGGTGAGTGAAGAAACGCCATTGGTCGGACTCGAACCTTCTGCTATTCTCTCGTTTCGCGATGAATATCCCGTGCTGTTGCGTGGCAAACAGCAGGAAAGAGCTAAGACGTTGTCGAACAATGTGTTTCTTTACGACGAGTTCATTTGCAAGTTGATAGACGAGGGTGTGATAACGGCTAATCATTTCACCGATGCTCCTCAAACAGTTTATTTGCATGGCCATTGTCATCAGAAGTCGTTGGCATCGGTGGAACCGTCGCGGCGTATGCTCGACTTGCCTAAAAACTATACGGTAAAAGTCATACCATCAGGATGTTGCGGCATGGCTGGTGCGTTTGGTTACGAAAAGCGACACTACGAACTGTCGATGAAGATAGGGGAGCAGACGTTGTTTCCTGCTGTTAGGGCCAGCGAAAAAGATGCTTTGATTGCGGCGCCTGGCACCAGTTGCCGCGAACAAATTATGCAAGGCACACAACGATGCGCAAAACACCCCGTTGAGTTGTTGTTCGACGCATTGAAATAAATCGTGTATGAGCACATCTTGCCGATGATATCCTGTCGATAGTTGGTGAGAAAGGAATAATAAGAATCGACAAAAAAAAGTCCTCGTTTATGGAGGACTTTTTTGTTTATTGCTTCTCTGTCAGTGCTTTTATACCTTTTGTGTTGGCGCTCATTGTTTCGTGCACGCT
>JAUNIJ010000144.1 GCA_030523485.1 Bacteroidales bacterium | reverse complement strand
TCCCATTGCTCTAACGCGTTCATCATGTGCATATTCAAGTTCTTTCATTTCTTTTTCATGAGCTTGATTCATCTCGGTTTTCTTCACATCAGCCGATGACTTCAGAGCCTCAGAAGCAAGCGAAGCTGATTGCGACATGGCCTGCGTACTGGCTTGTGTGGTCGACGAATTAGCTTGTGTGAGGAGTGTATTGAGACCATTAAGACCAGTGATATTGTCAAAATTAGTTGCTTGTTTGCTTGCTAAAGCCGTCAGGAGATTTGGCGCCGACACAGCATCTGGTGCCGATGCAGATGCGAGGTTAAGTGCCGACACAGATTGTGTTTTCTTATCCTTGAGATAATCTTCACCATTAAGATAGTCTTTTGTAATTTGCATCTTTTCAATTGGTGAATCACTCCAATTCCAGAAACGTGTAATATCGATTTTTTCGCTCACATTGGTTTCTCCAAGCACAGCCTCGCCAATCATACCATTAGTAGGTAACGAAATGACAGTCGTAGGAACACGGAAGTTGCTTGAATGATAACGATAGAGTGCATCTTGAATTTCTGCGGCAGTCTTACCTAATTTCACAGCAAGTTGCTGCGGATAGGTGAAAGGTAACAACATGCAGTTGCCATAGAAGCCGAGCATTTTTTTCACATTTACACAGTTGAGCAATGGAATATTGATTCGTTCCGTTTCGCCCACACTCACGTTGGTTGATTCGCTCAATGCCACCATATTGTCATAATTCATCTCGATAGTATAAGGTTCGAGCAACATAGCACGTTCGTCATCAGAAAGTGCCGACCAAACACATTGTGAATAGCGCAACACCTCTGCAGTTACATGGTGAACCATCTCTTCGATAGTGCGAACCTCAGAATTGCGCAGATATTTCTTAGTTGAATAAATATTCACTGTAGTGTTTGAACCGAGTGTTTCAGTAGACATTGATGCAGTGACATTCTCATCACCAAATTTTAAGGTACAAGAATGAATTACAGGGCGTCCAATTTGGTTGAGTTGGCTAATAGAAAGTGTACCGTTTGGAGATATGAATGCTTCTGGTATAGCCTCAGCGTAATGTTTCATACGGCGCTTATCTTTGTCAGAAGAATCATCGTCTTGAACAAAATCTTCGTACTTACCCAAGTAGTTTTTGTAAGCCTCAAATTGATATTCATTGAGCAACGACTCACTCGGTCTCAATGTATAATCGAACGTGTCGAATGAGTGTCGAATTTGGAAGTAAGAGATATCAGCCTCTAATGTATTTTCTGGCAGAACAAACTCCCAATTATGAGTTTGTTCGAAAACACAAGCAACAGAATAAGAGCTCTTGTAACTACCCATAGCATTACGCATTTCACGCAATTCAGCACGGAACGCTTTATGGGTGGTGCAACCTGTAGGTAAGATGTCTGTTCTATAGGAGTCTTGTGGTTTGCCAACAATGCGACGACCATTTTTGAGCACAGCTACAACGGTGATATCGTCGAAAGGCAGGAAGAACGCTTCGAGCGACAATGTTGCTGTAACGCTGTGTGCATCGGTCGGTTCCAGTTCCCAATCTGGTGTAGCAGCATATTTTTTGATGAGGTCGACGCCCGAACGATATTTATAAGGTAGTCGTGCACGAAGAGTGTCGGCATAACGTAGGAAAATGTCATAACGCTTTTTAAAACTCGATGGACTCATCTTAGAAGTGTCAAGCGTATATGACTGACCCTCAGGTAAGAATTGTACAAGTTTGAGTGGTACATAAAGCACAAGGTCGACACCTTCAAGACAAGTTTCTAGGCGATAATGACGCATCACTTCCCAATATTGTAGTGTCATTGCATGCGAGTGGTTGTTGTTAGCCACAATACGCGTAGCCACCGAGTCAGACTCGTCTGCTGTAGCGGCACTCATACTGATACGTTTTGCTTGCGATATTTTACTAGAAGCCGATTGTATACTGTGTTGGAACTGCTGTGCTGCCGATGATGCATCGTTATAACTATTGCTTTGACGCGAGTTAGCACTTGCACTACCCTTCGATGTTGAATGTCCTATCGACAATCCACCACCAATAACACCACCATATCCTCCAGAAAGTCCAAAACCGACAGTAGAGTTTGATGTTTTATACTGCGAATCAGCATGTCCTGTAGCAAGCGATTCAATGGCTTGTTGCAAAGCTGCCGAAGAGTCATCAGTCTGCGATGCCTGATATTCCTCACTTGTTACATCGGTAGCATCAGCGGTATCAAGAATGGTGTACGACTGATTTTTCTCGCGCACTACCATGCGTTGTTCCTCACCTGGTGCCAAAATAGTGGAATAAAGTAAGTCGCCCAAAGCATAGCCATCAGGAACCCATGCCTGATGCACATTGAGCACATAACCAATACCCAACGAACCCATTTGTGCGTATTGATCTGGATTTCTTGCCATAGTTTGACGGAAATCCATTACGTCAATTGGACGATCCAATTTTTTGCGTTTATCTTCTTTATCAAATCTTATTAATTGTGGTTCCACCAAACGCTGTAACAAACTATAACGGAAGACACGTGAAGGGCATGTATCGGTTGGCAGGTGCACAGCTTTAGTACCTTCGCCCATCAGTTTTACGCTTGGCAATGCACTACTGGTTAACTCAACATTACAGAAAGCATCCATGTAAACCACAAAACCTTCATCAACTTCATTGTCGAGATTTGCACCCTCAATCGTCGAGACAACAACATCTATGCTCGAGGTAAATTTCTCAAAAGCAACATCCATCGACAAATCTCTGTAGCTCTTTGGTAACGATGCTTGCGTGGTATTATACTGATTATTAAGTTCACCAATAAGTCCTCGAAGTTGCTCTTTACGTGCCTCGACTTTATTCAACGACGCTTCGAGTTTTGCAATATCTTGCTCTCGCATATAATTAGCATTTGTCGTTGAATCATTTGATTTTGAATTACCCTCTGCTTGAATTTGCCTATCAATCTGACTAATCACTGCTCTGATATTAGCACTCTTTTTGTCGAGGTCATTTAACTCCGATTGATAGAGATCGATACGGTCGCCCAATTCATCAAGATAAAGAAATAGATTCAACGTTGCTTGCTCTGGCACACCATTTTTAATATCAGTAGCAGACTTAGTGAAAGTTTGACTATTAGAACCTTGCGACACCTTTACTTTTATCGCCTCTTGTAGGTTATAATTTTCTGGCATCGTGATGGCAAAAACACCAAGAGCATCGGTGTAACAGTACGGATTTTCTGTTGTAGAATTTTTATCCTCAGCAGGATTGGAAACACCAATAAGCTCTACTTTAGCACCAACAAAAGGCTTTTTCTCGCTCTTATCGTCTGCCGACGACAATTTGTAAACGGTACCTCTCACAATATGTGGCAATGGTAGGGCATACTCCACATCATCAAGGAAACCGAGTCCTTCTTGAATAATATCACCATTTTGGTTGATAATTTCATCAACGTCATAACCTTCATTGAGGAGATAGGATGGCTCTTTCTCATCACTCACTTCGATATCGATGGCAGGGTTAGTGGTGCTACCAGTGTTAATGAGTTGTGCCAATATCTTTGCATTTTCGACACAATCTTTTAACATCGATTCATCAGGCAAGCTACATGTATTGTCAATAATAACAATACGCTCCATTAATTGTATGGCAACAACGATGTTCAAACGCGACAAATCGGAAATATTTCGCACACCAATCGACACTAGCAAGAAAGCCAAATTAGCATCAACACCTTCAACACGCGAAAGATTGGCTTGCTTAGTCCAATTGGTAACTAACGAAGTGTCCACGCC
>JAUNIJ010000016.1 GCA_030523485.1 Bacteroidales bacterium | reverse complement strand
GCGGAGTAGAGCAGTTGGTAGCTCGTCGGGCTCATAACCCGGAGGTCGCAGGTTCGAGTCCTGTCTCCGCAACAAAGAGAGCCGTTCCAGAATTCTGGAGCGGCTTTTCTTTTTGTTGGTAATGGTTGTGTTGTTGGGGTGTTGCTGTTTGGAGCGTTGTTGAGTAGAATGTCTATATGTTACTTTTTTATGTTGAATGATCCGATGGTGGGGTAGTGGTCGGAAATGTCGTTGTGTATGACTTTGAATGCTGTGGGAGCAAATTGTTTGTCGACGAGTATGTGGTCTATTTTCACCAACATAGAGTGTTTGTTGTAGGTGTATTGGTAGCCGCTGCCAGCTTTGTTGGCTATGTCGATGAGGTTTTGTCGTTGTATTTTTCGGTAGGCGTACGATTGTGGCACGTCGTTGAAGTCGCCGCACACTACGACAGGATAGGGTGAGTTTTTCACAGCTTTAGCCACTTGTTCGGCTTGTGGTGTGCGTAGTCGGTAGGCTGCGTTCATTTTTCTCCATAGTGTTGCTGTCGAGTGTTTCAGTGTGCTGTCTTGGTTGTTTAGTGCGTCTTTGAACTGTGCGAGTTCGTTGGGTGTGAATTTAAACGATTCGAGGTGGTTGTTGATGATGCGCAGGGTGTCGTTGTCCACCACGATGTCGCTGGCGATGGATAGGTTGTATTTTGATTCGTAGTCGATGGTTGTTTTGTTTACGATGGGGTATTTTGAGAATGTGGCGTTGCCCAACCAGAAGTGTTCGTTTTGTGTTTTATACCAAATGTGGTGATAGGGGTATTTGTCTTCGAATTTGCTGATGATGTTGTTGAGGTTCACGCCGTTGGTTTCGCCGCCAAACTCTTGTAGACATACGATGTCGGCATCTTGTTCAAACACCAGTGTGCGTACTTTTTCCAGTTGTTTTCTTGATTTTAGCCCAAAGATGTTGTAGGTGAGTAGGGTGATGTTGGTGTCGTTGGCATTGTCGCGTCCGATGGGTAGTGTGAAGGTGCATCGTAGGCATCCGAAGCAGAGTAACAGTGTGGCAAGCGGTAGTAAAAGTAGTCGTTTGCGTCGAATGGTCCAGTAGCATAGGAAGCAGACGGTGAGAACGATCCAAAAGGGGTAGAAGAGTCCGAAATAGGGAAGTATGCATGGTCGTCCGACAGGCACTACGGTGGAGAGTGCTCCGAGTAACATGAAGAGTGTTACGAGGGCGTTAATAAGCACGAGTGTGTGGTGTGTGAGGTAGTGTGTTGCCGACCCTATTTTTTTTATGAATGGTTTCATTTCGGCTTTTTAGGTGAGTAGATGATTTCTCTTTCTCTGTCGGTTAGGCTTGAGGGTCCGGAGCGGCGTAGTTTGGTGAGTATTTCTTCGATGTTTTCTTCTTCGTCGTCTTCGATTTCTGCTTCACCGATGTCGCTTTTTGCGTAGTGGTAGTGTGTTTGTGTGGTGTTGGTATCTTCGTGTTTTTTGTGTCGTTGCCGTTTTGTGTGTGTTGTGTCGAAGGGTTTTAGGAAGTCGAACCCATGTTTACGGCAAAGGGCATAAAGTAGTCCGACGCAAGCGCCGCCAATGTGGCAGAATTCACCTCCTGCGTTGCTTCCTGAGATGCTTAGCATACTGATGAGTATCATGCCAACGACGAGGTAGATGAGTGGCACGTCGCCAAGAAAGAGGAGTCGTACGCGATAGTGTGGCATTTCAACGATGACAGCTGTCATGATGGCCATGATGGCGCCGGATGCTCCCAGCATCATCGACAGTGGCAGTTGGTTTTCGAAGTATGGGAAGATGTTGTAGGCGCCGATGTAGAAGGCGGCACCAACGAGGCCTCCGAGGATGTAGAGGGCGAGAAGTCGACGGAAGGGGTAGAGTTGTAATAGTATTTGTCCGAACCAGTAGAGGCATAGCATGTTCATGAATAGGTGCATGAGTCCTTCGTGCATGAACATGTAGGTGAGTGTTGTCCACGGGCGGTGTAGTAGTGTTGTTAGGCTGGCAGGTACGGCTAACCAGCTTGTGACTTCTGTTGGTGAGATGTTGAACAGCACAGCGAAGGATGCCACGATTTTCACAATCAAAAAGATGGCGACGTTGGTAACGATGAGTTTAAACAGTTTGCTTGCGCTGAGTTGTTGTCGTATTTGGTTTCTGAGTGTTTCTCTGATGTTGGGGTTTGTTGTCATAATTGTTGTGGTGTCGTGGTGTGTTTATTTCTTTAGGAATATTTTCATGCTGCATTCAGCCACTTCTCCGTTGTCGGTTGTGGTGTTGGCGTGTACCATGGTGATGGTGTCGATTTGTGTGCCTATTTCGATGGTTGTGTGTAGTGTTTCACCTACTTTAGGTAGTCGTGTTATTTTCATTTTATCGATTGACCCGATGAATCCAAGCACGACGGGGTTTCCGGCTATCAGTTCGTTGTAGCCAGCTTGTGCAGCGGCGGTTTGTGCGATGTGTTCCATGATGCCCGACTCACGAAATTCGCCGTTGTCGACGAAGATGTTGTCGGCTTTGATTTCGAGGTGCGATTGTGCTATCGGACCTTCGCAGTGGTCGAGGTTGTCGACCATTAGCATGGGCTCACGTTGTGGTATGAGTTCTTTGATGGTGTATGTTTTTTGCATTTTTTGTGTTGTTGTTTTTAGGCTACAAAGATACGTTTTTTTGTGGCATGTTGTGTTGTTGTGTGCTGTTCTGTTTGTTTTAAAACGATATTTGTTTTGTTTTGTTGTGATTAGGCAACAAAAAAAGCTGCAGTTGTGTGCTGCAGCTTTGTGTTGTTTGTGTTGTTGTTTGTTTTATCTTGTCCAGATCACGGTTTTTCCACTTTCTAACGATGCTTTTACGTCGACGATGCGTTGGTTTTTGCTTCCTTTGAAAAGAAGTTCGGTGTCGCGTTCAGCGAGTACGAATGGTCCGTCAACGATGGCATCGAGCAGGGGTAGTAGTGGCGAGTCGAGCAGTTCTTCGAATAGGAATCCGGTGTATGCCCATATGGTTTTGTTGGTTTCTTTCCGAATGCGTTTTGCCAGTTCGGTGAAGGCTTCTTGTTGGTAGAAGGGGTCGCCTCCAGTGAATGTTACGTTGGCAAAGTTGTCGGATTTTATTTCTTCCATTACCTCGTCGAGTGTATAGTCGCGTCCGGCGTCCATGGGCCACGATTGTGGGTTGTGACAGCCCACGCAAGCGTGTTTGCATCCGGCGGCATAGATGGAGGTGCGAAATCCTGGTCCGTCTACTGTGGTGTCGTGAAGGATGTCGATAATTCTTATTGTCATGTTATTCGTGTATTACGCGGTCGTTGAGTTCCGCGAGTTTTGCACGATTCCAACGGTCGGTGGTTCCAACGAGATATCCGGTGATGCGTTGCAGACGGTCGATGTTGTTGCTGCCGCATTTTGGGCATGTGTTGATGTCGTGTGCGCTTTCAAATCCACAGTCCATGCAACGGTTGCGTGTGTGGTTGACGCTGCCATATCCCATGTTGTATTTGTCCATCATGTCGACTACGCTCATAATGGCTTCTGGGTTGTGTGTTGCGTCGCCGTCGATTTCAACGTAGAAGATGTGTCCACCGCGTGTTAAGTCGTGATATGGTGCTTCGATTTGTGCTTTGTGTAGTGCGGAGCAG
The DNA here is from genome assembly GCA_030523485.1 of Bacteroidales bacterium. GTDB lineage: Bacteria > Bacteroidota > Bacteroidia > Bacteroidales > Paludibacteraceae > HGM05398. The sequence continues at coordinate 20,551 of JAUNIJ010000016.1, read as the reverse complement.
TGATAGTAGACAGGTACGTGGTTGGAGTTGGTGTAGTATTCTCGGTCGGTGATGCCAGGTAGGATGCCGTAGCGTTTTTTGTCGAAGCGTGTAAAGCGGCCTGAGAGTCCTTCTGCTGGTGTTGCAAGAACGCTGTAGTTGTGTTGGTATCGTGTTGAGAATTCGTTAGCACGGTCGCGCATGTAGGTTACGATTTTCAAGCCAAGTTGTTGTGCTTTTTCGCTTTCGCCGTGGTGTTTGCCAACGAGTGCTACCAAACATTCTGCCAATCCGATGAATCCGATGCCGAGTGTGCCTTGGTTGATTACGGGGTCGATGGTGCCTTGTGGGTCGAGTTTGTCTGCGTCAATCCACAACGATTTCATGACGTATGGGAATTGTTTTACCAATGCGGTGCGTTGGAATTTGAAGCGTTCTTCCAATTGTTGTGCTGTGATTTCGAGCATTTCGTCGAGGCGTGCGAAGAAGGCGTTGATACGTTCTTCTTCGTTCTCAATGTTCATGCATTCGATGGCGAGTGCCACGATGTTGATTGTTGAGAAGGAGAGGTTGCCGCGTCCGACGCTAGTTTTTGGACCGAAGCGATTTTCGAATACGCGTGTGCGACATCCCATGGTTGCTGTTTCCCACATGTAGCGTTTTGGGTCGTCTTCGCGCCATTGTTCGTTATGGTTGAACGTAGCATCGAGGTTGAGGAAGTTAGGGAAGAAGCGTCGTGCTGTTACTTTGCAGGCGAGGTTGTAGAGGTCGTAGTTGCGGTCGTCGGGTAGGTAGTTGATGCCGCGTTTCTTTTTCCATATTTGGATTGGGAAGATGGCTGTTTCGCCGCTACCAACGCCTTCGTAGGTGCATTTTAATATTTCGCGTATGATGCAACGTCCTTCTGCCGATGTGTCGGTGCCGTAGTTGATGCTGGAGAATACGACTTGGTTGCCGCCACGCGAGTGTATGGTATTCATGTTGTGTATGAATGCTTCCATGGCTTGGTGTACGCGACTTACTGTTTTGTTGATGGCGTGTTGTAGCAAGCGCACTTCGCCGTCCATGCCGTCGAGTGGTTTGGCGATATAGTCGTCAATCGGTGTGTTGTAGAGGTGTTTAAGGTCTACGTCCATCACTTCTTCCAGGCGTTTGATTTCCTCGATAAATGATTTGCGTACGAAAGGTGCGAGGTAGTAGTCGAAAGCGGGAATGGCTTGACCACCGTGCATTTCGTTTTGTGCTGTTTCAAGGCTGATACAAGCAAGCATGCTTGCTGTCTCGATGCGTTTTGCAGGGCGACTTTCACCGTGTCCTGCCGACATGCCGTTGGTAAGGATGTTGTCCAATGGGTGTTGTACGCAAGTCAAACTTTTTGTTGGGTAGTAGTCTTTGTCGTGTATGTGTAGGTAGTTGTTTCTTACTGCCTCTTTTACGTTTTCGCTCAATAGATAGTCGTCGACGAAGGGTTTTGTGCTTTCGCTCGAGAATTTCATCATCATGCCGGCAGGTGTGTCAGCATTCATGTTAGCGTTTTCGCGTGTGATGTCGTTCGATTTTACGTTGATGATTTCGAGGAACATCGAACGGGTTTTTGCTTTGCGTGCAACGGAACGTGTGTTACGGTAGGCGATATAGACTTTTGCTACGTCTTTACGTTTACTTTTCATCAGTTCCATTTCGACGGCGTCTTGGATTTCTTCCACCGTCATTTGCGTTTTTCCGCGTTCGCTGATGTGGTCTGCTATGAGTTGTATGAGTTCGGGATCTTCTCCTTCGTCGGTGTGCATCATGGCTTTTCTGATAGCGGCAACGATTTTTTGTTCGTTGAAGCCTACGATGCGTCCGTCACGTTTTACTACTGTTTGTATCATATTGCTTTTCTGGTGTGTATGTTTTTGTTTGGGTTTATTGAGCGCAAAGGTAAGTTTTATGTGTCAATATTTGAAGTGTTTCTTAAGAAAAGTTTTCTATACTGAAAACCAAACGCTTATAAATAATGCACTGAAATCAAGTGTGTTATCGTTTTGCTCTTGGTTAAACGGTTTGCTTTTCATTGGGTTAGGTTCGGGTTGTTGAAGGGTGTTGAAAATGTTGGTAATGGTGTGTTGATTTTTTTTGCTTAGAAATAGTGGTGCTGCATTTTGTTTTTTGCGAATTATAATGTGTGTGTTGGCTGTTTTTGTGTGTTGGTTGATGTTGTTGTGGCAAAAAAAAACCTCTGGACGTTGGTTGGTCCAGAGGTTTTGTTGTTCGACTATTTTGTTGTTAGTCTTGAGTTACTGTGATGAGGTTGCGGTCGCCCCAGCCGTCGTCGACACGAGCAACGTTAACCCAGAATTTGTTTTCACGAACCCATTCGAGTGGGTAAGCTGCTTTTTCGCGTCCGTAAGCGTGTTCCCAGTTGTCGGTGCAAACCACATATTCTGGGTGTGGAGCGTTTACGAGTACGTTGTCTTTAGCATCGGCTGCGCCTGTTTTGATTTCTTCGATTTCGCAACGGATGTTAGCCATCATTTCTACGAAGCGGTCGAGTTCGGCGAGGCTTTCACTCTCTGTTGGTTCAATCATCAAAGTGCCGTGAACAGGGAATGAGAGGGTTGGTGCATGGTAGCCGTAGTCCATCATACGTTTTGCGATGTCGGCTTCTGTTACGCCGTATTCTGCTTTGAAGTGGCGACAGTCGAGGATCATTTCGTGACCAACGCGTCCTGTTACGCCTGTGTAGACGATGCCGTAGCTCTTTTCGAGTTTCTTGGTTAGGTAGTTAGCGCTTAGGATGGCAGCTTTGGTTGCTTCAGCCAGTCCTTCGCCACCCATCATTGAGATGTAGGCGTAGGTGATTGGGAGCAAGCCGGCATTGCCATAAGGTGCTGATGATATAGCGGTGAATTTCGACTCTGGGTCGATTTGGCTGTGGCTTGGGATGTAAGCGGCAAGTTTCTTATTGCAGCAGATTGGGCCTACGCCAGGACCACCGCCAGCGTGTGGGCTTGCGAACGATTTGTGGAGGTTGAGGTGGCATACGTCGGCACCGATAAAGCCTGGTGATGTCAGACCTATTTGTCCGTTCATGTTAGCACCATCCATAAATACGAGTCCACCGTTAGCATGGATTATTTCGCAGATTTCGCGGATGGCAGGTTCAAAGATGCCGTGTGTTGATGGGTATGTGATCATCAAGCCGCAGAGGGTGTCTTTGTATTGTTCTGCTTTAGCACGGATGTCTTCAACATCGACGTTACCATTTTCGTCGCAGCGTGTGATTACAGGTGTTAAGCCAGCTTGCATTGCCGATGCAGGGTTGGTGCCGTGTGCTGACGATGGGATGAGTATGATGTTGCGTTGTGCGTTGCCGTTGTTTTCTTGATAGCGGCGGATGGTGAGCAGGCCTGCATATTCACCAGCTGCGCCAGAGAGGCCTTGCAAGCAACATGCGTCGAAGCCAGAGATGATCATGAGTTGACGTGAGAGGTTTTCTATCATCTCGGTGTAGCCTTTTACTTGGCATTTTGGTGCGTATGGGTGAATGTTTTGGAATTCTGGCCAGCTGAGTGGTAGCATTTCAACGGCAGCATTGAGTTTCATAGTGCAGGAACCCAACGAAATCATTGATTGTGTGAGAGAGATGTCTTTGCGGTCGAGCCATTTGATGTAGCGCATCATTTCGGTCTCAGTGTGGTATTTCTCAAAGATTTCGTGTTTCAAGGCTTTGTCTTGACGTAATGCTTCTTTTGGTAGTGTGCTTTCGATGCTGCAGCAGCAGATTTCAGGTACTGTTTTACCGAGCACGCGTCCGAATGCTTCGAGCATTTTTGTTACGCCTTGACAGTTGGTGCATTCATCGGTAGAGATGCCGATGGTGCCGTCGGCGAAGTAACGGATGTTGATGAGGTTTTTCTCAAGTTCTTCGCGTAGTGTTTCTGTTTTAATGCCGGCAGGTAGTTCGATGTGTAGTGTGTCGAAGTATGCTTTGTTTAGTTGTCGGCAACCCATGGCTACCAATACTTTTTCGATGTAAGTGGCTTTGCGGTTTACATCGCGTGCGATGGCTTGTATGCCGTCGTTGCCATGGTAGGCTGCGTAGAAACCCGTCATGACTGCGGTGAGTGCTTGTGCGGTGCAGACGTTAGAGAGTGCTTTTTCGCGTTTGATGTGTTGCTCGCGTGATTGTAATGCGAGGCGGTATGTTTTTTTACCGTTTGCGTCTTTTGAGATGCCGATGATACGTCCAGGGATTTGACGTTTGTATTCGTCGCGGCAAGCAAGGTAGCCTGCTGATGGACCACCGTAGTACATAGGCATGCCCATACGTTGGGTTGAGCCCATCACGATGTCGGCGCCCCATGTTCCTGCTGGGGTGAGAATGGTTTGAGCTAGGAGGTCGGCGTCGGCGGTGAGTAGTGCTCCGTGTTCGTGACATTTTTCAGCAAATGCTTTGTAGCAACAAATGCTACCATCGCCTGCTGGATATTGTACTAAGGCGCCAAAGATTGGGGTTGAGAAGTCGAAGGTTTCGAAGTTTCCTACCATGACGTTGATGCCTTGGAAGTGTGCACGCGTGCGGATTACGTCGAGTGTGGTGCGGAAGATATTTTCGTCGACGAAGAGGGTGTTAACGCCAGCTTTCACCATGTCGCGGCTACGGAGAGCCATCATCATGGTTACGGCTTCAGCGGCAGCGGTGCCTTCGTCGAGTAGTGAGCAGTTGGAGAGCGGCATGCCTGTGATGTCGCAAATCATAGTTTGGTAGTTGAGAAGTGCTTCGAGACGGCCTTGTGAGATTTCAGCTTGGTATGGGGTGTAAGAGGTGTACCATACAGGGTTCTCGAAGATGTTGCGTAGAATGACAGCAGGTGTTTCGCAACCGTAGAAGCCCATGCCGATGTAATTGTCGGCAATCACGTTCTTTTGAGCGAGAGCGTGGATGTGGTTGAAGAATTCTGCTTCGGTCATTGCTTCGCCGAGTGGCAGAGTTTCTTTGAGTCGAATGTTTGTTGGGATGGTTTGGTCGATGAGTTCATCAACTGATTTTACGCCAACGACATCCAACATCTTTGGCAGATCTTTGTCGGTGATGCCGATATGGCGGCGTGAAAATTTCTTGTCCATTGTTGTATCTTATTGTTGTTTAGTTTTTTGTCTTATGTTGTTGTGTGTCTCACAATGTTTTATGCTGTGTGTTATGTGAGGTTGTTTTGCCATTTTACGACACTATTTTACGAGTTGCAAAGATAACATTTTCGTTTGGAAAAACAAATAGTATAGGCCGTCGAAAAAAGCGGGTGTTTCTGCAATTTCTTTTTTGTTATTTTTTGTGGTTGAAGGTTTCGTGTTATTGTTTGGTTATACGTTGTGCAATTTTTATCTCAGTGAAATTTGTTTCGTTTCTCTCCTACTAGACTTGTGGTAAAATGTAGTGTGTGAATTTCTTTTGTGTGGATTTTGCATAGGTTTTCGCTGTTTCTTTTCACACTTTTTTCTTTGAATTTGTTTTGTTGCGACGAGTTGTTCTTTAGGTGGTTACGGTTAATGATTAGATGTAAAAAAGAACCGTCTCATGTGTTGAGCGGTTCTTTTGTAATTATGGAGTGGTGTGTTTATTATTTTTTGAGTAGTTTTTCTACTTCGTCAGCAATGCGTGAAGCAGAGTTTCGTTGTGCTAATTTAACGATATTTTGTTGTAGAGTGTGTTGACGTGTGTGATTGTGGAGTAGTTGTATGGCGATGTCTGCCAGTGTGTCGATGGCATCGGCATCACGTACCATAAGTGCGGCATCGTGGTCAACAAGTGCTACTGCATTGTGTGTTTGATGGTCTTCAGCTACGTTGGGAGAAGGTACGAGTATAGCTGCTTTGCCTAAAAGACATAGTTCGGAGATGGAGCTGGCACCAGCGCGCGACACCACTACATCAGCCATTGCATAGGCGAGATCCATACGGTCGATGAAATCGGTGATAATAACGTTTGGCAATGTTTTGTCGGCTGTTGCCTTGCGTATGGCATCGATGTACCCCTTGCCTGTTTGCCAAAGCAGTTGTATGTCGTTGTCTGAGGCTATTTTGTCAAGGTGTGTGAGGATGCTGTCGTTGATGGTTTTTGCTCCGAGGCTACCTCCTATCACTAATAGTGTTTTTTTGTTGTCATAGAGGTGGAAGTGTGCATATGCTTCTGTTGCTGTGCCCGATTGTAGATTTTGACGTACGGGGTTGCCTGTCATCACGAGTTTTTCTTTTGGAAAGAATCGCTCCATGTTTTCGTAAGCAACGCAGATGGTGGAGGCATCGTTGGCAAGCATTTTGTTGGTAACGCCTGCAAAGCCGTTTTGCTCTTGCAGTAGTAGTGGCACGTGTTGTAGTGCTGCGGCTTTCATTGCTGCACCGCTTGCGTAACCTCCGACACCGATGGCGACGTGTGGACGAAACGTTTTTACGATGTTGCGGGCACGTATCAATCCACGTAGATTGTTGAAGGCCACGCCTATGTTACGCCACATGTGTGTACGGTAGAAACCTTGAACTGGTAACCCTTTGATTTCGTAACCGGCTTTTGGCACACGCTCCATTTCCATACGTCCTTCGGCGCCAACGAAAAGGATTTGACAGTCGGGATAACGTTCTTTGAGTGCATTGGCGATGCTTACAGCAGGAAAGATGTGTCCGCCAGTGCCGCCGCCACTGATTAGAAAACGATAGGGTTCCATGGTGTTTCTGTTGGTGTATCTATTGGTTTACAAGTTCGGTGTTGGATGAAAGTGATGGTGTGCTTTGTTCTTCTTCTGTTTGATCTTGTTCGTTGTTCAATCGTCTGTTGTTGCGTTCTGCTACACTGAGCGATAATCCAATGTAGGCGCTGATGATGACGATTGACGAACCACCACGACCGATGAGTGGTAACGACTGTCCGGTGACGGGTACGAAGCCAACGCTAATAGCGATGTGTAGGAGTGCTTGCAGTAGTATGATGAGCGATAGACTCATTACCATAGTTGAGTCGAAGGTGTTGGTTGACTGGTTGGCTATGCGGAAACAACGGTAGAGAAGGAAGATGTAGAGCATCATGATGACGACTGCCCCAAAAACGCCGAATTCTTCAACTATAATGGCAAAGATGAAGTCGTTGTCGGCATTAGGTAGCACGCGGCGTTGCTGACTGTTGCCTGGTCCGGCAGGGTGTCGTCCTAAAGCAATGGCTATGGCAGCGTTACTTTCCTGTATGTTTTTGTCGGTGATGATGTATTTGTTTTCTTCGTCTGACTGTGCACCGAAGTTTTTGAAGCGTGCAATCCATGTCTCGCTACGTTTTGTTGCTTTTAGGAATCCCGCGTGTATAGCATTGGTCTGACTGATGTAGTCGTTGTTGTAGTGTCCTGCATTGTAGCTGGCGACACATGAAAGTGACAATATTGCTATCAATGCTCCTACCACTGCACCACTTTTCAACAATAGTTTCCAGCTGAAACCAGCGTAGATGATTGTTGCCACGAGTGTTAAGCAGAGTAGCAGCGAGGTTGACAATGCTTGAGTAATAATCAGGATGACGGTCACGGCAAATAGTCCGAGGATAGTGTAGTAGTACCCTTTTTCGTTTTCACGGTGTTCGTGAAAGCGGTGTATGATGTCGGCAATGACGATGAGGATGGCAAGACGGGCGAATTCGGAGGGTTGTATGCTGATGCCGCCTAATTGTAGGCTCCGGTGAGCATCGCCGCCCGACTGTCCAAATACAAGTGTTGCAATCAGCAGAACCCAAGAGATGAAGAGCAGTGCCCATCCGCTGATGCGAGTGATTTGTCGTGTTGCAAATTGTGTGACATACATCACGATGAAACCAGCTCCAAGCATGATGATGTGTTTGAGGATTGGGCCAAACGTGCTGCTGTGTTGTGTTAGACGGTAGGAGGCGCTGTACATACAAATTATCGAGATGAGTACGAGGAGGAAATAAACCATCCAGACAACGAGGTCTCCTTTAAAGTAGCGTTTTAGAAAATCCATAGTTGTGTGTTGTTTGTGGGGTTAAAATATTATATGCTTGTTTTTCGATGTTTTTGGTATGAGGTAAGGGTTAGAGTTTTCTAACACATTCTTTGAACTGTTGTCCACGGTCTTCGTAACTTTTGAAGAGGTCGAAGCTTGCGCAACAAGGCGACAAAAGCACGGTTTCGTCTTTTTCGGCAATACGATAGGCTATATCGATACACTCTTGCATCGATTTAGCTTCGTAGATTGGGCATTGACTATGGATGGAGAAGAATTGGCGTAGTTTCTCGTTGTCGACCCCGAGGAAGATGAGTTTTGTGACTTTCTGACGCACCAATGCTTCTATTTCGGTGTAATCATTACCTTTGTCGGTGCCTCCGAGAATGAGTACGGTTGGACATTTCATGCTTTGTAGTGCGTACCAGCATGAGTTAACGTTGGTGGCTTTTGAGTCGTTGACATAACGTACGCCACGAACGGTAGCCACGTATTCCAAACGGTGTTCGACACCTTCAAAGGTGGCCAATGATTTGCGTATCGTCTCTTTCTTTACTTGCATGAGGGTGGCAGCCAAGCCAGCAGCCATTGAGTTGTAGAGATTGTGTGTGCCTTGTAACGAGAGTTCTTCCGTTGGCATTGCGAAGTTGTCTTCGATGGTCAGTTGTTGGTCTGTCACAAAGGCATGTTCTTCGTTTTTCTTCTCTAAGGCAAATGGGAGTAGTTGTGCTTTGATGTTGCGTCGTTCAATCTCTGCTTTCAACACGGGGTCGTCGTTCCAATAGATGAAAGCGTCTTCTGGTGTTTGGTTTTGTAGGATGCGGAATTTCGAGTCGATATAGTTTTGGAATTTGTAGTCGTAGCGGTCGAGGTGGTCGGGTGTGATGTTGAGAATTACCGACACGTCGGCACGGAAGTCGTACATGCCATCGAGTTGGAATGAGCTAAGTTCCAAGACGTAGTAGTCGTAGTTGCATTCCGCTACTTGCCATGCGAAACTTTTGCCGACGTTGCCTGCAAGACCGACGTTCAATCCTTCGTTTTTGAGAATGAAGTAGGTGAGCATGGTTGTCGTGGTCTTACCATTAGAACCAGTGATGCATATCTTTTTAGCATTGGTATAGCGTGAGGCAAATTCGATTTCTGAAATAATCGGTGTGCCTTGTGCACGCAGTTGTTTAATGATAGGTGCTTTTTCTGGAATGCCAGGGCTTTTTACTATTTCGTTGGCAGAGAGAATCTGTGCTTCTGTGTGTTGTCCCTCTTCAAAAGGAATGCCACGGCGTTCCATTTCTTCGCGATATTGTGGTTTGATGCTACCTTTATCAGAAACGAATACTTCGAATCCTTGTTTCATTGCCAAGATAGCTGTGCCGACGCCACTCTCTCCAGCGCCCAAAACGACTAAACGACTCATAGTTTTATTATTTTCTTGTTGTTTAAAATTCTGGCAAGTTTGTCACCTTGCCAGAATGTAGGTTTGATGTTTTTATTGTTGTTGTGTTATCGTATTTTCAATGTTATGATTGTAAGTGCTGCCAGTATGATGCCTATAATCCAAAAGCGTACGGTGATTTTCGACTCAGGCAGTGCTTGTTTTGAGCCTTGTATGAGTGCATCGACTGACCCTGCAGGTTTTTGGAAATGGTGGTGCAGTGGCGACATTTTGAAGACTCGTTTACCCACGCCTGTTTTCTTTTTTGTGTATTTGAAATAGCTGGTTTGTAGAATCACCGATAGACTCTCTACCAAGAAGATGCCTGAGAGCATTGGTAACAATAATTCTTTGTGTATGGCAATGGCAAACACAGCGATAATGCCGCCAAGAGCCAGGCTGCCGGTGTCGCCCATAAACACTTGTGCTGGGTAGGAGTTGAACCATAGGAAACCGATGGTGGCACCGATAAATGCGGCGGCAAAAATTACGAGTTCACCTGCATTAGGTATGAACATGATGTTGAGGTAGCTTGCGTATTTCACGTTACTCGATAAATAAGCCAATATGCCTAATGACATGCCTTGAATTGCGCATGAACCTGCCGCCAATCCGTCGAGTCCATCGGTGAGGTTGGCACCATTACTAACGGCTGTTACAATAAATATCACCATCAGCACAAAGAAAATCCAACCAAGTGTTTGTTTGTGTTTTCCTGCCCAATTGAAAAGTCCGGCATAATCAGCGTTGTGGTTTTTCACAAAGGGGATGGTGGTTTTTGTCGAACTGTGTGCCGCATCAGCGTATTCTACTACCTCAGTTTGTGTGGTGGTGTCGGTGTATGAGTTGATGTTTTCTACAATCACGGCTTGTGGACTGAAGTAGAGCATTAGTCCTACGATAAGTCCAATCGACACTTGACCGATAATTTTGAAGCGTCCGTGTAGTCCGTCTTTATTTTTCTTGAACACCTTGATATAGTCGTCAAGAAATCCGAGTGCTCCCAACCAAATAGTGGTGATGAGCATTAGTAACATATATATATTGTGTAGGATGCCAAAAAGCAAACATGGCACAATGATGGAGAGGAGGATGATAATACCGCCCATGGTTGGTGTACCTTTTTTTGCCATTTGTCCTTCGAGGTCGAGGTCGCGTATGGTTTCACCAATTTGTAGTGCTTGTAGTTTTTGTATGATGTGCTTTCCTATCCATGTAGAGAAGAAGAGTGCGGTGATAAATGCCATTCCCGAACGGAACGAGATGTATTGAAACAGTCGTGCCCCAGGGAAGTTGAGATCTTCAAGGAAAGAAAAAAGGTAGTAGAACATAGCTTATGATGTGTGTATGTCGTTTTATTGTAATCCCATTGCTTTTTGGAGTTCTTCACGGTCGTCGAAGTGGTGTTTTACACCTTTCACGATTTGATAATCTTCGTGTCCTTTGCCAGCCACAAGAATCACGTCGCCAGGTTTTGCCATTGAGCATGCTGTCTTGATGGCATCGCGTCGTGAGACGATGCATAGTGCACGTTGTTGTTCTGCTGCAGTTAGACCTGCCATCATGTCGTTGAGAATGTCTTCCGGTTCTTCGTCGCGTGGGTTATCGCTAGTGAGAATGAGTTGGTCTGATCCTTTCATCGCTTCTTTCGCCATGATAGGGCGTTTGCCTTTATCGCGGTTGCCGCCGCATCCTACAACGGTAATGAGTCGGCTGTCGATGGAGCGTATGTCATTGATGGTGTTGATGACGTTAACCACAGCGTCGGGTGTATGAGCGTAGTCAACAATGGCAGTGTAGCCTTGTGGTGCTTGCAGTGTTGAGAATCGTCCTACAACAGGTTGCAGTGTTGATAATGCCACTAACACCTCTTCTTTCTTAAAACCAAGCAAGAGTGCCGCACCATAAATAGCCATTAAGTTGGAGGCATTGAATCTGCCAACTAATGGAACAAACACCTCGTTGCCGCTAATGTTGAGTTGCATGCCTTCGAACGTGCTGTCGAGAATGTTTGCTCTGAAGTCTGCCATTGTGGCTATGGCGTAGGTGTGTTTGTTTGCTTTGGTGTTTTGAAGCATCACCATACCATTGCGGTCGTCAGCATTGGTTAAGGCAAATGCTTCGGAGGGGAGTATGTCGAAAAAGCGTTTTTTGGCTTTTAAGTAATTGTCGACCGTGAGGTGATAGTCGAGGTGATCGCGTGTAAGATTTGTGAAGATGCCGCCAGTAAAATAGAGTCCGTCGATACGATGTTGGTCGGCAGCGTGTGAACTGACTTCCATGAAAGCATATTCGCAACCACAGTCTACCATGTCGCGAAGCAAGGCGTTGAGTGCAATGGCGTCGGGAGTGGTGTGTGTGGCTGCCACTTGTTTTGTGTCGACATAGTTGCATACTGTTGAAAGCAGTCCTGCCTTGATGCCTAATGTGCGTACTAATTTGTAAAGCAGTGTGGCTATGGTGGTTTTTCCGTTGGTGCCAGTCACACCCACAAGTTGTAGTTGTCGTGATGGGTTGTTGTAGAAATTGGCAGCAATTCGTCCAAGGGCTTCAGCAGAGTTTTCGACAATAACAAGAGCCGCGTTGTCGGGCATTTGTTCTGGTGCATGTTCGCAAACGATGGCCACAGCACCTTGTTCGATGGCTTTAGGAATAAAGGTGTGTCCGTCGACACTAACACCTTTTTCTGCCACGAAGAGTGAGCCTGTCGTTACTTTTCTTGAGTCGAATTGTATGTTGCTGATTTCAACATCGGTGTGGCTTATTTGCCTTGTGTTGATGCCGATGAGGAGCGAATCCAATTTCATAGCTTACGGAGTATTTTGCTTTATGATTTGTTCTTTAGTGTTAAGGAGATTGTTTCTCCTTGTTTAATTTTTGTGCCAGCGCTGATGCTTTGTGTTGCAACGGAGCCAAAACCGTTGATTACTACGCGCATGCCACTGTTTTCGAGCATGTATACAGCATCTTTAGCCGTCATTCCAACAACATTCGGCACGAGGTCGTCTTGCCAATCGTAGCTGTAGAGTTGTAGTCCCGTTGAGTCGGTGCGCGCCTTTGTCCATGCTTGGTTCTCTTTGATTGAGTCTTGGTTGTTGTTGATGTCAAGTTCTTTTAGCACATTTCTTGTTGATAGATACAAACCTCCTTTTACATTGGGTGTAGAGGAGTGGATGGTGTCGTGCACCTGGCTGATGTGTTTGTGTCCACCATGTTCAGCATATACATTCTCTGCAACTTGTCGGAAAACTTTACCGCTTTGGTTACCAAAGATTCTTCCACCATGCATCATGACATACATGGTATATTGGGGTTTGTCGGCAGGGAAGAATCCGCAGAACGATGCGTAGTTGCCCGTGTAGCCTTTGCGTTGGTCGGTGGCAGTGCCTGTCTTTCCTGCTATTTCAACATACGGTGAGCGTACAAGTCCATAGCCGGTGCCGTGTTTGTCGTTAACCACCATTTTCAACATTTTCGTTATCTGTTGCAATGTTTGTTCGGAGCAGATGGCAGGATTAACGACATTGGTTTCGAATGTCTTGATGGTTTTTCCTTCGCGTCGTAGTTCTTTCACAAATTTTGGGTCAACCATTACGCCGTTGTTGGCGATGGCATTGTAAAAACGTAGCATATAGATTGGTGGCACGGTGGTTTCGTAGCCGAACGACATGACACCAAGTGAAAAATTCGACCAGTAGCGTTTGTCGTTTGGGTCTTTAGGACTGCGTATGTCCACTTTGCCAACACCATTGATGCCAATGTTAACCATTGGTTCTTGTAGCTTTGTCTTACGTATGAGTTCAACGTAATATCCTGGTCTATCGTGGTAGGCATTGTCTATGAGTATGGCAGTGCCAACATTCGACGATGTGGCAATCACTTCTTCCGCTGTTACTTCACCCACGGCGTGTGAGTCGCGAATGGTGTGTCCATGAAGATTATAGGAGCCCATACCTGTGTTGACTACGTCGTTGGGATGTACGGCGCCATCTTCTAATGCTACCAACATCGAAACGGTTTTGAAAGTCGAACCAGGTGGCATTAATTCTGTAAGTGCGATGTTTTGCGATTCGATGAGGCTGTCGTTAATACGGGTCAGATTAGCGCAAGCTTTGATGTCGCCAGTAGCAGTCTCCATAAGCACTAGGCAACCTTTGTCGGCTCCAGCTTCTATCATACCGTCTCTTAGTGCTTGCGATGCATACTCTTGAATACTCATGTCAAGAGTCATCACAACGTCCACGCCTTTTTGTGGGTGATAGGCTATCATCTTATTGGCATGCATCATTCCCGGTTTGCCGCATAGAAGCGAGTCGAATGCTAGTTCTACGCCAGCTGAGCCGCCCTTTTCCATGTCTTTGTACATGGTGCCGATGGTGCGTTTTGCCAGTGGATTAAAAGGATTGATGCGTATGTTAATTTCTTTTGTGAGTAATCCGCTTTGATAGCTTGGCAATCGGAACAAAGGCCAGGTTTTTACCTCTTTCATCTCGATGTAGCTCACGGCGCGGTTCGACAGTGGCAATTCTGCTTTTTTGTTGTTGAAGCCTGCTACAAGGTATTGCCGATATTCTGCTACTGAGCGGTCGTGGAAGAATTTAGAGAGACAGATGGCGAGCGAGTCAACGTTGTCGAAAAAGTGTTTGCCGTTTTTTTCGTTCAAGTAATCCGTGCGCATGTCCATCTTGAGTTTGTAGTGAGGCATTGATGTGGCGAGGATTTGTCCGTCGGCAGAGATGATGTCGCCACGTTGTGCTGGTAGCTCTTTACACGTCGCGATATAACGTTTGCCTGCCTCTTTCCATTCGTGATATTCGGCATATTCGATATAGAGGATTTTGCCGACACAAGCGATGAAAGTGATGACAATAACTACAAATACAAGAGGTAAAAATCCTTTTCTCATGGTGTGTTGTGTGTTTTGATGTTAATGATAATTGTTTGAATTGTGGAGGGCGCTATTTTTCAATAACAATGGGTTGTGTTTGTGCGTTAGTCACTTCGCTTCCAACTTCTTCAAGATGTTTGAGTAGTTGGGTGCGTTGTCCTTTTGTTGTTAGTTTTGTTTTGATGTCGGTCGAACGATATTTCATGTCGGTGGCTTGCTTTTGTAGTCGTTGTCGTTCGTTGATGCGTTGTTCGTAGGTGTAGCTGTTGTTGATGTATGCCATAATCAAAAAGAAGATAAAGAAGATATATGGCAGTTTTTCGCGCATGCCGTCGGAAATAAGCATCTGCCCATCAAACAAACTGCTGACCTTAAACTTTTTCTTTGGTTGTGTGTCGCCTGTTGCTGTTGTTGTATCACGTCTTTTAAATAGGCTCATTGTGGTGTTTTTTTATTTGTTAGTGTTGTTGTTAAGTGTTGCTGTGCGTAGTCGTGCGGAACGTGAGCGTGGGTTTTGTGCTTGTTCGTTGTCCGATGCTACGAGTTGTTTGCCTATGGTTTTGAGTGGTGCTACCACATTACCAAAAAAGTCTTTTTCTACTTTACCATCGATGTTGCCGCTTTTGAAAAAGTTTTTCACCATGCGATCTTCCAACGAGTGATAGGTTAAGAATACTGCTTTACCATCGGGGTTAAGTATGGTTGGTAGTGCGTGAAGCAGTTCTTCTAATGCGGTGAGTTCGTGATTTACTTCGATGCGTAATGCCTGGAAGATTTGTGCCAATTCCTTTTTCTCATGTTTTGCCGACACGAGTGGACGTACTGTCTCTAACAATTGTCCGATAGTTTCAATGGGTTGTGTGCTACGTGCCGCCACAAGTTTCTGCGCTATTCGATTGGCTTGTGACAGTTCCCCGTAGTTGCGGAAAAGCATAGCGAGTGCTTCTTGTGTGTAGTTGTTCACCACTGTTGCTGCTGTTTGCGTCGCCCATTGATTCATGCGCATGTCGAGTGGGCCGTCAAAGCGGAACGAGAAACCGCGCTCTTCCTCGTCGAAATGGTGACTGGATACGCCAAGGTCGGCCAGTAGTCCATCGATGTGTTCTACTCCATAATAACGTAAAAAATTGCGTACGAAACGAAAGTTGCCGTGCACAAATGTGAAACGAGGGTCGTTGGGTAGGTGGTTGCACACGTCGGTGTCTTGGTCGAAACTGAAAAGTCGTCCTCTCTGACCCAATCGTTGTAGTATGGCTTTAGAGTGTCCACCGCCACCAAAGGTGACGTCAACATATGTGCCTTCGGGCTTGATGTCGAGCGCATCCAATGTCTCGTTGAGCATCACTGGCACGTGGTATGTTGTTGGTTCGGTGGTCATGGCGTGGCATGTTTATGGCTGTGCTTTTCGAGCCATTTTGTTGTTGAGTGTTTGTGCGAAGGTGTCAGCATCCATACGTTGTTTTACGAATGTCTCAGCATCCCATATAACGAGGTGTGTCATCATTCCTACGAATGTAAGTGTGTTTTTTGCGTTAAGGAAGTCAAGGTGTGTTTTGTTGAGTAACAGGCGACCTTGATTGTCAAGCGTGGTTTGTTCCACGTCGGCAGTAAATTCCATAAGGAGTTGTTGGTCGTCGGGGTTCCATTCAACGTCAAGACGTTCCATCATTTGTTGCACTCTTTGCTCGAAAATGTCGATAGGCTCGACGATTAAACACGGACGATTAGGGTCGCGACGCAACACAACGGTTGCGTTTTCGTCTCCCTTTGTAAGTTCGCGACGCATAGTGGCAGGTACGAAAACCCGTCCTTTGGCATCGGTTTTAGCGTCTGATTTTCCTATCAACATGAAAGTGAATTTTTTGCGATGTAAAATTAATGTCTTTTCTTGAGATTCCCCCACTTTCCCCCACTTTTTTTATTACAATTCTTTTCCTATGTTTTTCCACGCTCTTTTACACCTCTTTTCAACAGCGTTATTTTGTTTGCTGTGCGCCTATCTTTGTTGATAAAGTGTTGTAATACAAAATGATAACAGCTTGTGTTGCTGTGTGTGGGGAATTTTTCCGTGTCGGTGGGGCTGTTTTTGATGGGTCTTTATTATTTTTAGTTGTATGGTTGTGGTGTGTTTCTTTCTCTATCTAAAAAAATATCGCTCAAATACAGGTGAGTATTTGAGCGATAGATGTTGTTCGATAGGTTGACGAGCAACGTTTAGATATTGTATGTTTTATTCGTATACAAGATTGACTCGTGCACGTGAGCGATGTGTTTTCCAAGGTGCTCTATTATCACGAAGAAATGTACCCCATAATACTGCTCCATCCATTGTAGCATAGTCGTAGAAGTTTTCGTCAGTCTCAATGGTTCCGTCGTTTACTAACTCAACAAAGTCATAATTATATTTATATTTTGCTGGATTGAGCGTGATGTCCCAGGTAATTTCATATGGATAAGCAAAATATTGGCAAGTTGTGTATGCCATTGCACAAGAATATATCTTATCGTTGGTTATTGCCATTTCTGTAATAGTTGATGAAGTTAAATAGACATCTGTTTCACCGCAAAATTTTACACGCCATTTTAAACCATGTTGTGGGAAATAGTTAAATGTTCCAATTACTTCGTTGTTTTTCCATATAGCTGGAATGCCGTCGATGTTTCCCCCAAGATAGATGTCATCACCACGTTTAACAGCACAATTTATACAGCCACTTTTTGCGTTATTAGGCATTGATATGGTGTCGATAACACCGTTAATCCATACAACAGGTTGTCTAATGAAGTCTGTCGATTGGTCGTTGCGATAACCACTCTTACATCCATAAAGATACTCTTTACCATCTATATTCAAAACATCAAATATTTCTCCTGAATATGGCATTTGTGAAAAAGCATATGTTTGTTCTCCTGCTACATGGCAAGCTGGACACTCTTCGTCATTTTGTCCTAAAAAATAAAAGTTGTCACCTACTTTCTTGATTTTTAAACAAGCAAAGCTCATGTCGGTAATAGATGTTAAAAAACTAAGCTCACCACAATTTTTTGATACATAGTAGCTTTCTTTGTAATACTTAAATGATAGATATTCAGGTGATGTTTTCACGAATATATAGTACATGTCTTTTCCATCTGGAACAATGGCTGCTCCTTGAAGAAGTTGAGGAAATTCAAGTTCTTTGATGGAGCTATTGACTTTGATATAGTATTTAATGGAAATCGTATCTAACCACATTGGGGCATCGGTTCCAATTACAGGTCTTTTTCGAATGACATGTTCACCAATACAATATTCGTCTTTATTGTTACGATAGTAGTCGCCAATAGTATAGAAGTCTTGATAAATTGTGTCTCCTATGGTGTCGGTAATGTAAGATGTAAATGCTTTGTATTCTCCGTTAAAAAGACGCATGCCATCATAAAAAGTATAGTAGAATTCTGTTGCGGAGGGGGGACCGGCGTAAATGTCGTTGTTGTGTTTTTGTTTGCAACTGCACAGTAGTACAAAGCTCAGTATGATTGTTAGTTTAAAGATGTGTTTTGTCTTCATAGTTTATCTCCTTTCTTTATTTTACGATGATTATTTCTTTGTTTGTTGGTTTGCCGTCTTTAGTAATAACAAGCAGATAGATGCCTTGGTTCGTTGGTGAAAAAATCATATCATTGTATTGGCATTGTTGATTAATCACAAGATGTCCTTGTGCATCGAATACCGATACCAAATAATGACCATCTATTCCACAGATATTTATCGGTTGTAAAGGCGTTAATTGTGTTGGAAAAATCATGGGACTTTCCTGATTTTCTTTTTGTGAAATTTGTTGTTGTTGTGAAAGAGTAATGTTACCGCCAGGTAACCACTTGTCATTAATCCAGTATTCGATGTCTTGAAAATCTTCTTCATCTATTCTATTTATTTGTTCTGCACCTGCATCTAATGTTGGCATCCCTTGTTGATTGTCCCATCCAAAGCGCATTTTTCCGTTTACGTCGTGGAAGTAGAAGGCGAAAAGATGTCTCAAGTAATAGAGTGTAACTGTCTGATAAAAAGGGTAGTCAGTAATATTTGCCATACCGATAGCAGGACTTGATAATGCGAGGTGATAATCGGCTGTGAACTGAGGACTTGTGTCGGCAGAACTGCCGAGATGATTTCCGTAGACAGTCCAATCGGATGTGTTGTCGAAGCATTGTTGTATGATGGATGTTTTATGATATATTGTCGGAGGATTGTTGATGGTTGCATCTACGATGATATCGCCAAAATCGTTTTTCCACAGTATGGAGTTGTAGATGTAGAAAACAGATTTTCCTGCGTAAAAATAAAATAGTGAGAGTGGGTGACCATTCCAAATGCTATCGCAAGAGTTGTTGGTAAAGGTTGTGTTGAACATCTTAAATTGCGATGTGGCAGAGACGACGGCAGATGCTGGCCAACCTTTTCCTTTGTTGTTGTATACAGCAACGTCGGTTAAAGTTGCCGTAGAATAGATATCGTGGTTAGGGTAAAAGGGCAGATGTTCAATGAAGAATGGTAGGCCGATGTTATCTTTTACAATGACATGTGAAATCCATGCATTGGTGTTGACAATACGAAAAGCTTCTTTTCTTCTGCCTGCTCCTGTTACGATAAAACCATCGAACACAACGTTACCAGCACAAGGTATTGAATCTTCAAACCAAACAGCTCGGTCGCCTTGTGCATCGATAATCGAAGGGTTGTTGAGCCAATTGGGGCGTTGGTCTAACGAGGTCTCGTTACCATTGAATCCACCATAGAAATGTAGACGGCAAACTGCACAACCTTGTAATGAGTCGTTACCGTATGTACATCCTACACAGTGCATCCAAACCTTATCGTAGGTACCACCAGCTACGAAAATAGTGTCGTCGTTATTCGGGTAATTGGGATTGACTGTATTACCTAGGGCAATCGGGAAATTTGATGGGGTTAAGAGGAACTGAATGTCTGGCGCAGCATTGTTCCATGATGTTCCATCGCAAAGGCCTCGCCCACCAGGATAGACATAGTGGATGGTGCTATTTGCTTGAGATACAGCAAATAAAAGAAATGTAAAAAGAAATAATCTGTATTTCATAAACAAATGTAGGAGATTTTTCGTGGCAAAGTTAGTAAATTAATTGAAATTTCGTGTCGATGAGTTATAAAATTTTTATTGTGAATGTTAGTTTGTGTTTTTGGTAATAAAACGATAATTTTGCAATGTCAATGAGTCGAAAAATTTCATTCATAGTTAACCCTATTGCAGGCACAAAAAATAAGCGACAGATCGTGGCGATGATTCGCAGCCTTGTTCGCTCAGATAGCAGAAATTATAAGTTGTTGGAGACGGCTTATGCTGGTCATGCAGAGCAACTTGCTACAGATAGTGATGCCGATGTCGTTGTGGCTGTTGGCGGCGATGGCACCGTTAACGAGGTGGCGCGAGCATTAGTCGGAACCAACAAAACATTGGGCATTCTTCCTTGTGGTAGTGGCGATGGTTTGGCACTTCATTTAGGTATTAGTCGAAATCCGAAAAAGGCGTTACAAACCATTCTTGACGGGCGTGTAGCAATCATCGATTATGCTCTCTGCGATCATCACCCTTACTTTTGCACTTGTGGCATGGGGCTTGATGCTGTTGTGAGTCATCGTTTTGCTAATGCTGCGAAACGTGGACTTTCGACTTATGTCGTGGAGGCTTTTAAAGCATGGCGAACTTTTCTGCCAGAGCATTACATCATTCGAGTGGATGGTAAAGTCGTTTGGGACGGTGACGCGGCCATCGTGTCGGTGTGCAATGCAAATCAGTGGGGAAATCGTGCTTTAATTGCTGCGGGTGCATCGGTGGCTGATGGTCGACTCGATGTGGTTGTTGTCTCTCCATTTCGCTTGTGGCAAGCACCCGCAATGGTTCTTGCCCTCTTTGCTGGTAAGGTACGTTCGTGTAAAAAAGTGCATTGCTTCAGCGGACAGAATGTCGACATTATACGTGATGCAAGTGGTCCGATTCATCGTGATGGCGATAGTTTTGTCGCATCCGACCATATTCAAGTAAATCTTTTGATGCATCAATTACGAGTGATTGTCCCTGATAATCAGAGAAACATTTGATTTGTCAGCACAAATTTTTCCTTTCATTACTCTCCACAATAAATTATTTTCAGCATGAAATTTTTCGTGCATCGCCACAAGAAATTATTTTCGGCGTGCACAAAACTAAAACTTCCCACGTAAAATTATTTTCAGCGCTCACGAAACTAAA
>JAUNIJ010000143.1 GCA_030523485.1 Bacteroidales bacterium | reverse complement strand
AATATTCTTAATAGTGTTTTATCCCATCCGTTCCATATGATAACCTAAACGGTGTAGTTGTACAAAAGCCCCCATAAGATAAAGTTGGTGCAAAGCCGCAACGAAGGCTCTATAGGCTTCTGGTGTAGCTGGTTCAATGCGTTGTCGGCGTAGATTGCTCAATGTGCGTGCGGCACACTCAGAGACCAATGCTTCGGTGGCATCGAAGTTGTTAAGTTCCAACACCTCCTCCATCACATACTCATCCAAGGCATCGAAGCCACGTGGTGAGCGAAGCGTGCGATAGATATCGATTTGCTGATAGTGTTGCCAGTTGCGATCCCAAAATTGTGCAACAGCCATGCCTACATACATCATCCAGCCTAAAGCAGCCGTTGGGTAGTTGGCAAACTCACGGATGCCATCGTTTAAATAGGTTGGTGCAATGTCTTGCCATTTATTCTCGATATCGACAGCATCGGGTAGCACAGCGTCCATCTCATGCATCATCTGCAGATATTGATGAAGGTCGGTTTGCACCAATTTTTCAAATGCTTCCATAGGACAACTTTCTACAGTTTGAAACTCTCGAATTGACGCGGCACCTCAACATGGTTAAAACCAACGTTGTGCAACGATTCACGGAATTTATTAGCCACCTCTTGCTCGCCATGCACCACGAAGACTGTTTTCACTTCATCGCGATTGAGTGGTTTCACGTATTCCAACAGTTCTTTGCGGTCGGCATGTCCGGAGAAACCTTCAATTTTACAGATATCTGCCTTCACTTTATGTGGTTCGCCAAAGATAGAAATCTCTTTGATGTTAGGTTGTTGCAGTCGTGCACCAAGAGTTGTTGGTGCACAGTAACCTACAAAGAGTATGGTGTTACGAGCATCATGAATAGAGTTGGCAATATGATGTTTTACACGTCCTGCCTCAGCCATGCCCGACGACGAGAGTACGATGCACGGGCGATTGTAGGAGTTGAGCATCTGCGACTCCTCTTTTGTGCGTACATAATGTAAGGAATAGAATCCGAATGGATCGGCATCGTATAACATTGTGTAGTGCACATCGTCGTTCATCACGTCGGTGTGCATTTTAAACACTTCTGTGGCATTGACGGCGAGTGGGCTATCGACAAAGACTTCGATTTTCGGAAGCATTCCTTGATTATAGAAATTGTTTAATTCGTAGACTATCTCTTGTGTACGTCCAACAGAGAAAGAAGGAATGATGAGTTTTCCTTTTTTCTTTACGCAAGTGTTGTAGATAACCTGATAGAGGGCCTGAGATATTTCAGAGTCGGCGTCGTGAAGACGGTCGCCATAGGTCGACTCCATGATGAGGTAGTCGCATTGTGGAATAGGCATAGCAGGACGAAGGATTTTACTTTTCGACCGTCCGATGTCGCCTGTAAAGCAAATACGTTTCTTTGTACCATTTTCAACAATTTCGAGATTGACAGCGCCACCTCCAAGCATGTGACAGGTTTGTGTAAACATAACACTGATGTGCTCGTCGATAAAGATGCGTTTGTTGGTAGGAAGGCCGACAAAGAGTTCCATGCATTTGGTGGCATCTTTGGTGGTGTAGATAGGTTCAACAGGAGGTAATCCTTCTTTTTTCCGTTTTTTGTTGAACCACACGATATCCAATTCTTGAATGAAAGCACTGTCTTGCAACATTAGTGCACAGAGGTCGCGTGTGGAATTGGTACAAAAGACTGAGCCTCTAAAACCATTTTTATAGAGGTAAGGAATCAGTCCAGCATGGTCGATATGTGCATGTGAAAGGAAAAGATAGTCGATGGTGGTGGGATCAAATCCAAGATTACGGTTCATGGCATCAGTTTCCATGCCTTTACCTTGGAACATGCCACAATCAAGAAGAATGCGTTTTCCTTCGGTTGTTGTTATTAAATGTTTACTGCCAGTTACTTCGCCAGCAGCACCACAAAATTTTATTGTCATAGTTTATTCAGTTTGTGTTGTTGTATTTTTTTTATAACGTTCATAAATAGAGAATATGCGCTCGATATATCGTATGGTATGACCGGCAGAAAAGTAGCCACATCGGCAAACTTCATCGTTGTAGTACTGTGGTTCCGATTTTAGGAGCAGGAACTTTTCGACATTACCATCCCACACTTCAGGATTAGCACCATATTTTTTAGCCAGCCGCACAGCATCTTGCACATGTCCGTAGCCGGCGTTGTAGCTTGCAAGCACAAATTTTGCTTGTTCGTTTTTGTTTTTGATGTGTGAGAATGAGTTGCATAGACCCATTAAATAGTTGGTTCCAGCGTGCATATTGGCAACGGGATCAAGTGCCGTTTGAGTTGTTAATCCATAGCGTCGTGCTGTTGATGGCATCATCTGCATCAACCCCAACGCACCTTGTCGTGAGATGACGTTGCAATTAAATTTCGACTCAGTGTAGATTAACGCAGCCAACAGACGCCAATCCCAGCCCAATCGTGCGGCGTTCTCTTTTAATAATGAGTCGTAAGGTGAGATGTCGCCTTGCGGTGTTAATGGCGGCACTTTTACAGTGCGTTCATAGCCACCATTACGTGATGTAACGGATTGACTTTTTTTTAATTTCGCAAAGAATGCGCTATTGTCGGGATGAGCATACCACTCGTTCAGTTTCTCACGAAGCAGTGGTGCATCGGCACGCACAATCCATGTCTTCGAGGTGTGTGTTCCTAATGGTAGCGAACAATCGATGTTACGCAGCCGTTGTTGCGATAAGATGGCAAGGTCGTTGTCGGCAACGGCATAATCAATATTGCCAACCGACACCATCCAAATCAAGTCTTCCATCGACAACGAATCGGCTGCCTCTTCAATAACGACACCCCCGCCAATTTCCCAATTCAGGTGTTTCATGCGACGAAGATGTTTACTGTGCGACTTCACATAGATTGTTTTTCCCACCATTTGTGTGGTCGATGTTATCATGCCATGTTTTGTTTTGCGCTGAACCAAAACTGGTTGCGACACCACGTTCCAATCGACATAGAGGAAATTCTCCTGATTTTTATTTGTACGAATAACGTTATAAGCTGCAAAGTCAGCCACACCATGTTGCAACGAGTCTTTCATTGCTTCGACATCAGGAGCGACGACCCACTTGAGAGAAACGTCGATGTAGTCGGCGAAATTCATCGCCATTAAATAATCGCGTCCACGGTCGTGACTAATACGCGTGTAATATGACTCCGCCCCAACAATTGTTGCCACGCGCAGTTCACCACGCTCTAAGATTTCGTTTAAGTCGATGGTGGGGTTCTCTGTCTCTGTTGGAGACGAAGAAGGCTTGCCACACGCTGTTAGCACAACAACGATGGCAAGAACGACGAAAACGGGGAACAAGTGAATGCGCATAAGAGGATGTTAATCGTTATCTTCAGCAAACATAGGGTCCCAAGCTGGCAAAAGAATGGGCTGTTGCTTTAAACAGTCGAGGATTTTTTTACTGGCATATTTTTTATTCACAACAACGCGGAACATGTACTCATTAAACCACTCATCGGTCATAATTAGATGTCCTTTATAGCCACGATCGGCACCCCAACTGTTTTCTACCATCCATTTGATTGGTTTCTGGGTTTTGGGGTCGAGATCGACTGCTACAAGAGTCATTGCATGACTTGAACCACTAGCAAATGTTTCGATACGTTGTTTTTTGTCCATGCCGAAAGTTGTGCCAAAAAGTGATGCATAGTCGTAGTTGTTAATATCCAACCATGCTGTGCTACGATTATAGAATTTGCCAACATCACAACTGATATACATAGCTTTATTGTCTTTGATGCTAGCAATAGCAGCCTCTTTAATGTCTTCTATCGGAAGGTTAACGTAAAGCCAGTTATGTCCGTCGTAGGTGTGGCGGTCGTACTCAATCTCATAT
>JAUNIJ010000142.1 GCA_030523485.1 Bacteroidales bacterium | reverse complement strand
CTGGTGCCAATGAGATAATCTTCATGTTAGAAGCACGTAATTCACGTGCAACAGGACCAAAAATACGGCTACCGCGCATTTCGCCAGCGTTATTAATCAGCACACAAGCATTGTCGTCGAAGCGGATGTATGAACCATCTTGACGGCGAATTTCCTTTTTAGTGCGGACGATGATAGCTTTTGAAACTGAGCCTTTCTTTACTTCGCCAGAAGGTATTGCGCTTTTTACGGCTACGACAATTACGTCACCAATTGTTGCATAACGTTTGCCTGTACCACCGAGAACGCGAATACAAAGAACTTCTTTAGCGCCGCTATTATCTGCTACTCTGAGTCTTGTTTCTTGCTGTACCATAATTATTTAGCTCTCTCAATAATTTCTACTACTCTCCATCTCTTTGTTTTACTCAAAGGACGGGTTTCCATAATACGTACGGTATCGCCAATGTTACACTCATTCTTTTCATCGTGAGCATGATATTTCTTTGTTTTGTTGACGAATTTTCCGTACATAGGATGCTTTTCTTTCCATTTCACAGCAACTGTAATGGTCTTGTCCATTTTGTTGCTTGAAACTACACCTACTCTTTCTTTTCTAAGATTTCTTGCTTCCATTGTACATTGGTTTTAGTTGAGTTCACGATGACGGATTTCTGTAAGAATACGAGCAATTGTTCTGCGCGACTCTTTAATCAGAGAAGAGTTTTCTATAGGTGTAATTGCATGATTCAACTTCATTTGCGTAAGTTGAGCTCTTTCTGAATCCAAACGTTCGAGCAACTCTGAGTTAGTTAACTCTTTAATCTCTTTACTTTTCATATCTCTTACGCTATAGTATTATTAGGATCGTAATCACGTCTTACAACAAATTTTGTTGTAACAGGTAATTTTTGAGCTGCCAAACGAAGTGCCTCTTTTGCAATCTCAAAAGATACGCCTTCTACTTCAATCAACATACGACCAGGTGTAACAGGGGCAACGAATCCTTCTGGGTTACCTTTACCTTTACCCATACGTACGTCTAGAGGCTTTTTGGTGATTGGTTTATCAGGGAAGATTCTTATCCAAATCTGACCTTGACGTTGCATATAACGAGTTACAGCAACACGAGCTGCTTCAATTTGACGGCCTGTTATCCATTTTGTCTGAAGAGACTTGATGCCAAATGAGCCGAATGCTAATTGGTTGCCACGTTGTGCAACGCCTTTAGCACGACCTTTCTGCTGTCTTCTGAATTTGGTTTTCTTAGGTTGTAGCATAGTCTAAAATTCAAACATTAGTTATTTCTCTTTTTACCTCTAGGACCACGACCTGAACGTTCTTTACGTTCTTGGCGTTTTTGATGACCCTTTCCTTGTTCTGTTAAGAATTGTGGAGAGAGGTCACGTTTGCCATAAACTTCACCACGACAAATCCAAACTTTGATACCAATCAAACCTACTTTTGTAAGTGCTTCGGTAGCGCAGTAGTCAATGTCAGCGCGGAATGTGTGAAGTGGAGTACGTCCTTCTTTAAACATCTCTGAACGGGCTATCTCAGCGCCATTCAAGCGACCGCTCAATTGAATTTTGATACCTTCGGCACCACTTCTCATTGTGTCAGCGATTGCTTTTTTAACAGCTCTGCGGTAGGCGATTTTGCCCTCTACTTGTTTTGCAACATTATTACCAACAATGTTTGCATCAAGGTCAGGATGTTTAATCTCGTAAATATTGATTTGTACTTCCTTGTCTGTAATTTTCTTGAGCTCTTCTTTCAGTTTGTCAACTTCTGAACCACCCTTACCAATGATAAGGCCCGGACGAGATGTGCATACTGTGATTGTAACGAGCTTAAGAGTTCTTTCGATGATAATTCTTGAAAGGCTAACTTTAGCAAGACGAGTATTCAGATATTTTCTGATCTTGCTGTCTTCAAGCAAAGTATCACCATAATTCTTGCCACCATACCAGTTAGAATCCCAACCACGGATGATACCAAGACGATTGCTTATTGGATTAATTTTCTGTCCCATCTTACTATTCGTTATCGGTTTTTACGTTAGCTTCTGGTTTTACAACTTCTGCTTTAGTGTCTACGAAGATTGTAATATGGTTAGAACGTTTACGTACACGATAGCCACGACCTTGTGGAGCAGGACGAAGACGTTTAAGTGTACGGCCACAGTCAACAAATACTTTAGTTACATAAAGTGTTTCTTCACCGACTTTCTTTTCGTTCTTTACTTCCCAGTTAGCGATAGCACTTCTGAGGAGTTTTTCCATATTTCTGGAAGCTTCTTTCTTTGAATATCTCAACATACCCAATGCCTTGTTAACCTCAACGCCGCGAATCATATCCGCAACGAGACGCATTTTACGAGGAGAGGTGGGTACATCATTCATTTTTGCAAAATATACATGTTTGCGCGCCTCTTTCATTTGGTTGGCGTACTCTGTTTTTCTCTTACCCATGTTTATTCTTATTTTCTACATTAAACAAACAGACACCTCACATTACTTTTTGTTGCCAGCGTGACCGCGGAACATGCGAGTGGGCGAGAATTCGCCAAGTTTATGACCTACCATATTTTCTGTGATATATACAGGGATAAACTTGTTGCCGTTATGCACTGCGATAGTATGTCCCACAAAATCTGGAGATATCATAGAAGCACGAGCCCAAGTTTTGATAGCGACTTTCTTACCGCTTTCATTCATGGCCAGAACCTTCTTTTCCAATTTCAAGTTGATGTACGGGCCTTTTTTTAATGAACGACTCATATTAATTTCTACTCTTTAATTATTTACTTCTTCTCTCAATAATATATTGATTTGACGGCTTCTTTGGCGTACGGGTTTTCTTACCTTTTGCCAACAAGCCTTTACGTGAACGTGGATGTCCGCCAGATGCACGACCTTCACCACCACCCATCGGGTGATCAACAGGGTTCATTGCAACACCACGGTTACGTGGTCTACGGCCCAACCAACGTGAACGACCTGCCTTACCTGATTTCTCAAGCGAGTGGTCAGCATTACCAACCACACCAACAGTTGCCATGCAAGTACCAAGAATCTTGCGTGTTTCACCGGAAGGTAATTTCACGATGACATACTTGCCATCTCTTGAAGTAATTTGAGCGAAAACACCAGCAGAACGAACCAAGGTAGCACCTTGTCCTGGGTGAAGCTCCATGTTGTGAACATAGGTACCAAGTGGAATATTTTCCATTGGCAATGCGTTACCAACTTCAGGAGCAACATCAGCGCCAGACACTACTGTTTGTCCAACCTGTAAGCCGTTCGGAGCGAGGATATAGCTCTTCTCACCGTCTACATAATAGAGTAATGCGATTCTAGCCGAACGGTTAGGATCATACTCAATGCTTTTTACGACGGCAGGAACGCCAACTTTAGCTCTTTTAAAATCTATTACCCTAAATCTTCTCTTGTGACCGCCACCAATGTAGCGCATTGTCATTTTACCGGTGTTGTTACGACCACCAGTCTTGCCAAAGCCTGCCACGAGAGATTTCTCTGGTACATTCGTGGTAATCTCTTCAAATGTACCAATAATCTTGTGCCTTTGTCCCGGTGTTGAGGGACTAAATTTACGTACACCCATTTACTTATGAGAGCTTAAATATTACTATAAAAATCGATAGTATCGCCTTCTTTCAGGGTTATGATGGCCTTTTTGTATGAAGGCATGCGACCCTCAATTAACCCTGCTTTTGTATAGCGACTTTTTCTTTTACCGTGAACATTGATTGTATTAACTGCAACCACTGTTACATTATAAAGTCTTTCAACTTCTTTTTTGATTTCAACTTTGTTTGCACCAGCAGCTACACGAAACGCTACGCGACCCGACTTTTCTGTCATCGTAGTCATCTTTTCAGTAACGATTGGTTTCAAAATG
>JAUNIJ010000141.1 GCA_030523485.1 Bacteroidales bacterium | reverse complement strand
TTCACACCGAAAATAAATTCTTGTGGGCATGAAAAAGAAATTTTCTCTTGACAATAAATTCTTGTGGCACCAATAAAAAATCTCCCCATTGTAGAGAAAAACTTCTGAGTGTGGCAGATAATATTGCTCTCTACAAACAAATTGTGTAAGGTTGACTGAAAACAAACTCACTCAGGAGAAGGTCTTGTCGCTACAAAAGAAATTTATCTTGTTGGCAAGAAAAAAATCGATGATATAAATATCAAATATTCTGTGGTTATGATTTTTTACTTTGCTGATAAAGACGTATCTTTGTAGCCGTAAAAAAGTTTTTTGTAAGAAACTAATGTCGACAACTTCCGAACAACAAGAGATAGTGCAACTTCGACAATTGTTGCATCGCTACAACTATAGTTACTATGTTCTAGCAAATCCAGAAATTAGCGACTATGAGTTCGACCAACAGTTGCGTCATTTACAAGAGTTAGAACAACGTCATCCAGAACTCTTCGACCCCAACTCACCTACTCAACGCGTTGGCTCAGACCTCGCTGCTAATGGCTTCCGCCAACAACGTCATGAACGTCCGATGTTGTCGTTAGCCAACACCTATTCTTTTGCTGAAGTGGAGGATTTCTACCATCGAGTAGAAAAAGGATTGCAAGGTGACTTTGAAATCGTTTGTGAACTAAAGTTTGACGGAACATCCATCTCGTTGATTTATGAAGATGGTGCCTTACAATCGGCAGTAACACGTGGCGATGGTAACATGGGTGATGTTGTGACCGATAACATCCGCACAGTCAATACCGTACCATTACAATTGCAAGGTGATTTCCCCTCGCGATTGGAAATGCGTGGTGAAGTACTGCTCCCGTGGCAAGAGTTTAACCGACTTAATAACGAACGTTGTGCTAATCTAGAAACCCCATTCGCCAATCCAAGAAATGCTGCTGCTGGCACGTTGAAACTGTTAGACTCGAAAGAAGTAGCACGCCGAAAACTCGATGTAATACTTTATTACTTGTTAACCGACGAACAAGTGTGTGATACGCACTACGATAGTCTACAGAAAGCACATACTTGGGGATTTCAAATCTCAGAACACACACAAGTATGTCACAGCCTTCAAGAAGTGCTTGATTTTATTGCTACTTGGGATGAAAAACGACACACCTTACCTGTCGCTACTGATGGCATGGTTTTGAAAGTTAATAATTTACAACAACAAAAGCGACTAGGTAGCACAGCGAAATGCCCTCGTTGGGCTATTGCTTATAAATTTCAACCAGAACAAGCTCATTCTCGTTTATTAAGTGTATCGTTTCAAGTAGGACGAACAGGTGTTGTCACTCCTGTTGCTAACTTGGAACCAGTACAATTATCTGGTACGGTTGTACGTCGTGCAACTTTGCACAATGCTGACTTTATCAGTCAGTTAGGATTGTTTGAAGGCGATGTTGTGAGCGTAGAAAAAGGCGGTGAAATTATTCCAAAAATAACTGGTGTAGTGATGTCGGAACGGCAAGCTATGGCACAACCGATAATCTACCCAAAAACATGTCCAGAATGTGGCGCTGTTTTGGAACGTATCGACGACGAAGCCGCCACGATCTGTCCCAATCGTTTGTGCCCACCACAGATTAAAGGTCGTATAGAACACTTTGTTAGTCGTAAAGCAATGAATATAGATGGGCTTGGCACTGAAACCATTGCTACACTTTATGATTTAGGATTGATACGTGACATTGCCGACTTGTACGATTTGAAACCGATGCAGTTAACTACGATTGAAGGATTAGGCGAAAAATCGGTGAATAACCTTATGGCATCGATTGTTGAATCACGTAAAGTGCCTTTTGAGCGTGTCTTATTTGCTTTAGGCATACCGGGTTGTGGCGAACAAGTGGCAAAAATTCTTGCGCGACAATTTAAAAACATTGACGCTATAGCCAATGCTTCGATGGAACAGTTAACTCATATCAACGACATCGGTGTCGTCTTGGCTCAAAATATTATCAATTATTTCGATGATATCGAAAACATTAGACTCTTAGAACGTTTACGTAGTCATGGATTAACTATGGAAACGACAACGTCGCAAGAGCCAACGTCAGATATCCTTGCCGGAAAAAGTGTCGTTGTATCTGGCGTCTTTTCACAACACAGTCGCGATGAATACAAGGCAATAATTGAACAAAATGGCGGCAAGGTGGTATCGTCGGTATCGAAACAAACATCGATGATTCTTGCCGGTGAAAATATGGGTCCATCCAAACGTGAAAAAGCTGAGGCGTTGGGTGTGCGAATTGTCAATGAAGATGAATTTCTGGCAATGATTAAATAAAAAGAAATAAATAGAATGAACATCATTGAGTATATAAAAGACCTTGGCTTTCGCTGGGATAAACATCAGAATCTTGATGAATTGAATGAAATACGTAGTCCACAATTCATAAGTTATCGTGATGTCAATAATGTTCTACTGATGTTTGAGAGTGAGTGGAGCGAGCAAAATGCTCACATCATTGCCATGGGAAAAGCATTAGAGGCTGATGGCAAACGTGTGATTTATTGTATGTACGTTGCAAAAAAACAAGCCATTACTACCACTTTGCCTCAACGTATTGTGATAGACTTAGAGCATGTTAACTTCTTTGGACGGCCTGATCCTTTGACTATAGCACAATTAGAAGAGACTCACTACGATATTTTAATTGATCTGACAAAATTCGCATGTCGTCCGATGCGTTATGTGTTGCTTCATGCCAACGCCTCTACACGATGCGGAATAAAAGGTGAAAAGGATAGTTTTTATGACCTTAAGATTGACCTCGGTAGTAAAATGCAAGCCGTTGCGGAGGATGTCCCCGAACCGACAGAAGAAGAAATGGCCACAGAACTATTTAAACATATTCACCACTACTTAAAATCATTCAAATAACTCCTCTTAGACATTATGGCAACAATAGACACTACAATATTTAAAGGTTTAGGTGTGGCTTTAATCACCCCTTTTCAATCCGATGGAACGGTAGATATCCCTACATTGCTGAAACTTGTTGAGTATCAAGTTCAAGCAAAAACAAATTATTTGGTGATTTTTGGCACAACAGCCGAATCTCCCACCTTAACATCGGAAGAACGTGCTGTAATTACTAGTGCAGTAGTAAAGCAAGTGGCTGGACGTATCCCTATTGTAATGGGTATCGGTGGAAATAATACCCAACAAACTGTTGAGACAATTAGAAACACAAACTTAGATGGTATTAGTGCCATATTGTCTGTTGTACCTTACTATAATAAACCCTCTCAAGAAGGTATTTACCAACACTATCGTGCCATAGCTCAAAATACCCGTAAACCCGTCATTCTTTACAATGTGCCTGGTCGTACGGGAACAAACATGAGTGCGGAAACAACACTTCGCTTAGCA
The DNA here is from genome assembly GCA_030523485.1 of Bacteroidales bacterium. Classification (GTDB taxonomy): domain Bacteria; phylum Bacteroidota; class Bacteroidia; order Bacteroidales; family Paludibacteraceae; genus HGM05398. Next base: position 513 of record JAUNIJ010000141.1, on the reverse strand, counting down.
CACGAATTTCAAAACATTATTGCTGTAAAAGAAGCTTCTGGTAACTTCCGACAGATTGATGAGATAATCAAAAAGAAACCAAAGCATTTTATGGTTATTTCTGGCGACGATGCCATCACATTCCCATTAATTACTTTAGGTGCTGTTGGCGTGATTTCGGTAGTCGGCAACGCTTTTCCAAAAGAGTTTGGCAGAATGGTGCGTTTGGCGCTTAGCGGTGAGTTGGAAGAGTCGAGAGCTATTCACTATCGATTTGTAGAGATGATGGATTTGTTATTTGTAGATGGCAATCCTGCCGGAGTAAAACGTTTGATGAGTGAAATGGGATTGATAGAAAATGTGTTGCGCTTGCCATTAGTACCTACAACAATCAAAACAACAGAAAAAATTAGAAGCGCACTTAATGCGTTGAATAAGATAGATAAATAAGAAACTATGAAACGAAACTTTTTTGTTGTTGCTTTTTTAATTTGTGTTGTTAGCTTGTTAGCCCAAAGCAATCAACCGTATGAT
>JAUNIJ010000140.1 GCA_030523485.1 Bacteroidales bacterium | reverse complement strand
GAAACTGAAACTCTCCACAAGAAATTATTTTCAGCATGACGAAAAAAAAATCTCGCCACAAGAAATTTGTAAAAAGCATTTTCTAATGTGTGTTGCGCACCATTGTTTCGTTACAATCTATCGTGCAACTCGGTGTATGAAACTATAATTATGGAAAAATAAAACTAATCGCTGTGCTTTGCTTGAAAAATAGTAGTTTCTATGGTCGTCTTTTCGCATCTCGTTGTTCCATTCTACGTTGTCGATAAAATCGGAAAAATGCCGCGTAAAAAATTTATAAGTGATTTTGAAATCGTTGCTTATAAAATATTGTTTGTGAGTGCAATAGTGAAATGTGGTGTGGAAAAAGTGGGTTGACTTAGTGCTAAAATCGACTCTAAAAACTTGTTTTTCTCGTCAGAAAAATGTACTTTTGCAAATGTGTTTTTCGCTACTCTGCGAGAAACTGTTGTGCGTGGCATATCAAACATGCCCTCCAAACAAAACAACATCAACAAATCCACTAAAAAAATCGAAGTATAATGAAGTTTAAACGACTCATATTATTGTTGGTATTTTTCTCAAGCGTTCTCTTCGTGGCGGCGCAAACCAACGTACCAGCAGCACAATTAGAATCATTCAGCGTCGACAGCACCTCGCCAGCAGGCGAACTCTATAAATACATCTGGACATCCGAACGTCTCAACCCCTATCGTGTCGTAGTCGACAGCATGCCAGACTCCATCGAAATCGACGTGTGCGACTTTGTCTTCCCAACAAAAAGCAACCGCGTCACATCTACCTTCGGATTCCGTCGCTATCGTTACCACTACGGCGTCGACATCGGACTACAAACAGGCGACACCGTGAAAGCAACATTCAGTGGAAAAATTCGTATCGTCGATTATGAAGCAAAAGGCTACGGACGCTACGTCGTTATACGTCACGACAACGGACTCGAAACCGTCTCGGCACACCTCTCGAAAGTGCTCGTGAAAGAAAACCAAGAAGTGAAAGCTGGCGACCCTATCGGACTCGGCGGCAACACCGGACACTCCACCGGACCGCACCTACACTACGAAATGCGCATGATGGGAAACGCATTCAATCCAACGAAACTTATCGACTTCGAAAATAAATGCATCATCACTGGCTGCTACGAAGTGACACACAACGAAACCTACAGCCACGTGAAACACCAGGTAATCTCAACACCTGGACTGAACGCAAAACCTTCGTCGACAACAGCCACCTCGTCGTCAACAGCCTACTACAGAGTGAAACAAAACGACACACTCTCGAGCATCGCACGACGCTACGGCACCACTGTTGCCAAGCTTTGCAAACTCAATCACATCAGTCAAAACTCCATTCTAAGCATCGGACAACGCATCAGATACCGCTGATTTTGCTTGAAAATAAGCGTGTTATACACTCAATGCGAAGTTTTTTGCAAAAGCTATTGCATATATAAATTATTGTAGTATCTTTGCACTCCGCAATTGTGCGGGCTAAAGAACAGAAAAAATAAACACTATAATATTGATTCACAATGAAAAGGACATTTCAACCTTCGAATAGAAAGCGCAGAAACAAACACGGTTTCCGTCAAAGAATGGCTACAGCCAACGGACGTCGCGTATTGGCAGCTCGTCGTGCTAAAGGCAGAAAGAGACTGACCGTTTCTTGCTCATGCGCTAAAGGCTAAGAAGTTTCTTTAGGCACAAAATAGGCAGTAAACATCCCTGTTTACTGCCTATTTGTATTTCTTTTCGTCACATACCATGAACATATTCTACAAACTATTGCTCGTGTTTCTTGGCGCAGGACTCGGAGGTTCACTGCGCTGGCTACTCTCGTCGTGGCTCAACGGCACACGCCCCATCGGCACGTTTCTTGTCAATGTGCTCGGTTGTTTCCTGGTCGGACTGCTCTCCGGATTACTCGTGAAACACTGTCATCAACACGAACCACTCACCTTATTGCTCGTTGCTGGTTTCTGTGGCGGATTCACCACATTCAGCACTTTCGTTAATGAGAATTTCTTGCTCCTCCAAACCCATCACCCCCTTTCGTCGCTTCTATACGTGCTCTCCAGCCTCATAGCCGGCTTGATAGCTTGTTGGCTCGGACGCTATTTAGCGTAAGCCTTGCTACACCCGCCCACGAATCAATTTGCTGAGAAAATAAAACTCGATAAGATAGCACCGCACAAAGCTACCACAAGAAGAAGCCAGTGACCATGTCATTGGCTTCTTGTTTTGTCGGTGTTTAGACTTATTTACTTAAATGTCACACGTGGCATAGTATAAAAAAATACAATAGAGTATTGCAGAGGCAAAAAAAAAAGAGTATCTTTGTGGCGTTAAACACCCACGCCGAAAGCGGTGTCGCACCATAAACTGAGGGTGGGGTTTAGCAGACATAATGGCGTTTACTTAACGCTTTGTTCTTGACGCTTCGAAATCTGGAAAATTTCAATCATTGTCGAGAATGAAGTAGCGGTAGATGCCCATGAGGTGTATATATACCAAGCTCTGTGTGATAAGGCTTTAACCTCCTTATGCACAGAGTGTGGATTACAATACGCATCGGCGTGGGGTCGATACATGATGCTCAAAATATTAAATGTATGGAGACCATAGCAAAATGCCACGTAAATCCACGAAGCAGTCTCCCGTGCTGTGTCTCATTTGAACAATTTTCTACGTATCATGTTTTTCAATATGCTAATTTGCCTGATGTAGTCGTGAATACCATTCAGTTTGTGCCATTCAATCATAATGAAATGTGGGCCCGCGAGGTGTTGGTTGATGGCGACGACTACTTTCATATGGATTATAAACCGATTACAAGTACGGAGTCGGAATCTTATGTACATCTTATCATTATCGGATTGACTCAATTGGGCGAAGCACTTGCCATGGAAGTAGCTCGAACGGCACATTTCCCAAACTGCAAGAAGCACAAGACAAAGATTACCATCATCGACAAGCATATGGAGCATGAGATGGAATCTTTTATACATAAATGTGGGGAGTTCTTCTCTCTTGCTAAATGGCACTACATCGACACACATGACAGAGCAAATGATAGGGTGTCGGATATCTCGAACAAATATCAGCATCTTATTACAAATAAACAAGACCGGTGTTTTATTGATAGCGAGTGGACATTCATTAATGGTTCTGATGCGAGTGCCTTTGTGGCTAATTATATTGCTGAGTCGGTAACGGATGCCAACGCCGTTCCAACAATAGCCATTTGTATCAATGAAATGGAGGCGTCGCTTCATTCTGCGATGACGTTGCCCAATGAAGTGTATGAGTCTAAGATTCCGGTGTTGGTTCATCAGAGTATGACAGATGCTGCAGTGGATGCTTTGCGCGGAAAAAATACCGACAAAAAGTATGACCGTTATGAAATGCTTCGTGCTTTTGGAATGGAAGAGATGGATTTTGAGCCCAAATTAATGCGCTTAATAGATTGCGGCAAACGCATCAACTACTTGTATAATCATGTCGACGCAAAAGACATTGATGAAGCCGAGGCCGATAAACTTTGGGAGGAAGTTCCGATACACAAACGGTGGTCGAACATCTATTCTGCCGTAACAATTCCTATAAAATACCGTTGTGTGGAGAACCTCTCATGGCCGCTTACAAATAGTGGGCAGCTTGCTTTTTTGTCGGAGATGGAACATAACAGGTGGATGGTGGAAGAGTTGTTGCTTGGATATCGCCCTGTGCTTGAGCAAGAAGATAAACAGATTGACGCTGATAAGTCGTTAAAACGTGTTTATAAAGATAAGTTCATACACTATGACATCAGGCCGAATGATGGTCTGAAAACAGACCAAAGCGGCAGGAATGTTGCCGAGTATGATGAAATAATTGTTAGGAATTTACATCTAATATATCGGTGAGTAAAATGGATAAAACATACGATGTGTTTTGCCGTATTATTGAGTGTTAGATA
>JAUNIJ010000139.1 GCA_030523485.1 Bacteroidales bacterium | reverse complement strand
ACACTTAATGATGTCACCGCCCATGCCGAGATTCAAGCCATTACAGCAGCCGAAAACTACTTAGGTAGCAAATATCTTCCACAATGCACATTATATGTCACTGTAGAACCATGTGTGATGTGTGCAGGTGCAATCGGATGGGCTCAAATGGCTCGTGTTGTATATGGTGCTAACGATGAAAAACGTGGTTTCCAAAAACTTGCTCCTAAAGCATTACATCCTAAAACCATTGTTGATAGTGGCATCTTGTCGGAAGAATGTGCTGATTTAATGAAGACCTTTTTCCGTCAAAAACGATGAGCAATAGCTATTTTCAATTCAAGCAGTTTACAATAAGACAAGATAAATGTGCTATGAAAGTGGGCACCGATGGTGTCTTACTTGGCGCATGGTGTCCAGTAAAAAAAAATGATGTCGTCTTGGACATTGGAACTGGCACAGGTTTAATAGCCTTGATGGTTGCACAACGTGGTGGAGCACTGATTCATGCTGTAGATATTGATGCTTCAGCAGTCGAGCAAGCAAAAGAGAATGTGTCTTATTCTCCATGGAATCATCAGATTGAAGTTTTTGAGAGCGATGTACAACATTTTGATGTTGGCGTGAGATATGATGTTGTAGTAAGCAATCCTCCCTATTTCAACAACTCGCTCAAAAATCCGAATAAATGTCGTATGATGGCGAGACACACCGATTCTCTTTCTTATGACGACTTGATATTATCTTCCGTGAAGTTGTTAAAACCAACAGGCATTATGTGTGTGATACTGCCTTATGATGAAAGCCTATTATTTATCGAAAAGGCAAAAGCACATGAGTTTTATTTACAGCAAGATATTACGATAAAAACCACATTGACAACAGAAAAAGCTAGTCGTCGAATGATGGCCTTCATTCGTTCGTCAATTCAAGTTTTACATCACAATGAAATTGTGTTATTTCTTGATGAAAAGCAAATGTCGGAGTCATATCGTAACCTCGTGAAACCCTATTATCTCTTTGTATAACAAATAAATAAAGCACCGCTAAAAATATGAGAAAAGCAAAACGGGAAATGCCAGCAGAGTGGGCATTGGAAGTTTTTGATAAAGCACCCTACATTACTGTCGGCATGACAAAACCAGATGGCACGCCTTATTGTTTGCCGTTGTCTTTGGTTCGTACCGATGAAAAAACGTTTTATTTTCATTGTGCCATGGAAGGTGAAAAGCTCGATTGTATTAAGTATCAGAACAGAGTGTGCCTTTCTGCTGTCACAAAGTGTAAACCAACCGTAGGACCCAAAGATGATTCGTTTACGTTACAGTTTCGAAGTGCTGTTGCTAAAGGAATGGCTGAAATTGTAACCGATGAGCAAGAGAAAATCATGGCGTTGAAAGCTATCTGTATGCGTTTTTTGCCATCGCATATTCAATCATTCGACAATGCCATTGCGCGTAGCCTTTTTCGTACTTGCGTTGTAAAAATTGTTCTTGAAGGATTACCTACAGGCAAACGTAAGGAATACAATGATAATGGAGAAGAAAAGACACAATCAGAAATATAAAATATTTATCATGAGTAAAGCTAAAATCATTTCTATTATAGCCGTTTGTTTGGTTGTGATACTGTTAGGTTGGGGCTATTTCAAATTCTATTTCGTTTTTGGCGAAGGTGTTAAAGCCGGTCAGTTGAACTATGTGGTTCATAAAGGTTACATCTTTAAAACCAACGAGGGAAAACTGATACAAGATGGATTTAAAAGTAAGGGGTTAGAAAAAGGGATACAAAACTATGAGTTTGAGTTTTCCGTAGCCAACCAATCCATTGCCGACTCTTTAATGCGTTGTACGGGCAAAATGGTTGAGTTGCACTACAAGGAGTATAAGGGCACACTACCTTGGCGTGGTATGCAACAGTATGTTGTCGACAGCATCTATTCTGTTAATGAATAGAAATAGATTTTCCAAACCAATCTTCATTGTATAGAAACACACAGCGTGTCTTTGCGGCAATGTCTATGAGTGTGTTTTTCTTCTTAGTTGATAGGTAACCATTAGTAACTAAATACCTACAACTCATTTCATTAATTGATGTAGTGTCAATTCGTGCGTCATATGCTAAAACAAGCCAATCACAAGTAGGCTTGTTTTTTATTTTCCATGCCTTTTGATTTAAAAACCCTATTGTTTGGTTGTTGGGAAGTTTCACGGTAGTTAATGCACTCTGGTTGTCAATCTCAACAACCTCTGGATCTGCACAATGGTAACATAGCCATTTGCTTCCAATTACATTGTCTAATGCTGTAGATTGTGTGGTGTATACTCGATTAATTCGTTTATTGTTGTCAATGATATTTAGCACGACGCTATTGCCTGTAATGTACAGCCTGCTTTCTGAAAACGATAGATTTCGATAAGCTCTTATTGTGGATGGTAAGAATGAGGCACAAGCCAAAAGCAGTGTCAATATCAAACGTTTATGAGTAAAGCGGAAAATAGTAATTAATAGAGCAACTACAGCCATTCCCCAGATAATTGCTTGCAACGTCGATACCCATATCTCGGTTGATGCGTGTGGCAAATCGGCAAGGAATTTAATACCTTTGTTCATTGTGGACAAAAGCAATAGTAATAATGCTGCAAATATAATAATATAAGCCAACGGGATTACAATCAAACTGCTTAATAAGAATACATTTGGAAGCGTGTGGAAGTAATAGGCTACCAATGGGGCTGTTGCTATTTGTGCAGCAATGCTCATCCATATGCATTGGTGAATCCAACGAAGCCATTTTTTTCGAATCGAAATCCTTCCATTCACTGTAGGTAATATAATTAATATAGCAAGTACTGCGCTATAACTTAATTGAAAACTTAAGTCGAACAGTGCCATTGGATTAAATAATAGATTAAGCCAAGCCACAAAGAAAAGTATGTTCAGCGAATATTGTCCACGATTCCATAATTCATTGATTTGAAGCAATGTCATCATGGCACATGCTCTAATGGCAGAAATTGGCAATCCAATGATAAAAGCATAGCACCAAATAGTAGGAAGAATAATAAAAGGAATGAGGCGTTTTGTCTTTCTATTTCGTCTTAATGGAAATAGTAACGTACTTATTATCAGGTAAATTATCCCAACGTGCATACCACTCACAGCTAAAATATGCGCAGCCCCTACCCTGCTGTATTCTTGTCGTAATGTGTTTGAAATAAGTTCTCGCTTGCCTAATGTCAGCGACGCGATAAGTGCTAATTCCTCGCCATCGATGCCGATTTTTTGATATTTACTGAAAATAGCGTTGCGAATAGTTTGTGCCAAACGTCGTATAGGAAAACGATGATTGCCAGTAGTTTGCCATTCTTCATTATGTACAAACATGGTTCCTGCTATTGCATGCTGATGGAGATATTTATCATAATCAAATCGGAAAATATCGTTGTGTGGTTTAGAGGTTGTTATATTGCCACGGAAAATAATTTCATCACCGAATCTCAAATCTTTGCTTTTCTGATTGATAGGTAAAGAAACCATTACCCAAGTGCCAGGCAAAGTAATAATGCTATCTTGCTGGTAACAAGAGACTATTTCCACTTTTACATTCACAATTTTATTGCCAATGTTTTGTTCTCCAATCACATAACCTTTAAATGTGGTTGTGGCAGAATTATCGTCGTCACAATAAAATAGCGATACATCGTTGTGCTTTGTAAAATAGTCGCGTTGTATCCATGCACCAATAGCCGCCATGACGGTGCAAAGTATTATTATTGTGAGATAATCGTAAAAATTATTGTCTTTGTGGACGAAGAAAAATAGGAATAACAGCATAGCAAATGATGCGATGCCAGTTATTCCTATAATTAGAGGTTGGATGCAAAAATAATATTCTAATAATATGCCTACAGAGAGCGAAATAAAAAAGAGGAGTAAAATAGGCGAAAGCGCAGCTTTACTTTTACTCGTTTTCCTGATTCTAAACCACTTGTTTGTTGGCATATATAATCCTTCCGTCACAGTGTTAAGTACGTAGTAATGC
>JAUNIJ010000015.1 GCA_030523485.1 Bacteroidales bacterium | reverse complement strand
AATTATTTTCAGCGCTCACGAAACTGAGATTTCCCACAAGAAATTATCGTGGAGAGTAACAAAGTAATTTTTACGGAAACAATATTTGCATAGGAAATAACACATTGCTTTGCGCCAACACAAATTAATTCATTGGCAATCGTAACACACAATAAAAATAGGAATCACACTTTACAACATAGTCTCAAAAACACGACAGACCCCAAGAGAGTCTTGGAGTCTGTCGATTGTTTTTACTGTTTTATATTCGGATGCTAACGGTTGAGCACCCAATCATTGTATTGTAATTATTTTAGTGTCTGCTCGATAAGTTCGTCAGAAGCGATGTTTGGAATCGTTACCTTCAAGCCAGGTGTACGCTCCATTTCACGTTTGATGGCAAACATAGCACCTTCGTTGCGTGCCCACGAACGGCGTGCGATGCCATTGTTAACGTCCCAAAGCAACATTTCTGTGAGATGACGATGCGAATCTTCGCTACCATCGATAACCATACCGAAACCGCCATTCATCACTTCGCCCCAACCAACGCCACCACCATTGTGGATACTTACCCAAGTAGCACCGCGGAATGAGTCGCCGATGACATTATGCACAGCCATATCGGCGCAGAACGATGAGCCATCGTAGATGTTTGAAGTCTCACGGAATGGCGAGTCGGTACCCGACACGTCGTGGTGGTCGCGACCAAGCACAACAGGTGCGCTTAAACGACCGTCGGCAATGGCACGGTTGAACTCAGCAGCAATCTTTGTGCGGCCTTCGCAATCGGCATAAAGGATACGAGCTTGACTACCAACCACAAGCTTGTTGGCACGAGCACCTTTAATCCATTGAATATTGTCGTGCATTTGCTGACGTATTTCTGCCGGTGCAACAGAGGCGTTTTCTTCCAACACCTTGCATGCTATCTCGTCGGTAATGGCAAGGTCTTCTGGTTTGCCAGAAGTGCAGACCCAACGGAATGGTCCGAAGCCATAGTCGAAATACATTGGTCCCATAATGTCTTGCACATAAGAAGGATAGCGGAATTTTTTGCCGTCAGCAGCCATGATGTCGGCACCAGCACGCGAGCTTTGCAAGAGGAACGCATTGCCATAGTCGAAGAAGTACATGCCTTTGGCAGAAAGTTTGTTGATGGCGGCTACCTGACGACGTAGCGATTCTTCGACTTTCTCTTTGAAGAGTTCTGGACGATTTGCCATCATGTCTTTTGCGTCTTCAAACGTTACACCTACAGGATAGTAGCCACCAGCCCATGGGTTATGAAGTGAAGTTTGGTCGGAACCGAGGTCAACATGAATATTTTTTTCAGCGCAATACTCCCAGAGGTCTACCACGTTACCTTGATAAGCATATGAGCGTGCTTCTTTCTTCGCTATGGAAGCGTTGACATGTACAAAGAGTTCGTCGAGATTGTCGTGTACTTCGTCGACCCAACCTTGTGCATAACGTTTTTGTGTAGCAGCAGGGTTGATTTCAGCAGTAATTGAGACTACGCCAGCGATATTACCCGCTTTAGGCTGAGCTCCCGACATGCCACCAAGACCAGCAGTGATGAAGAGTTTACCAGCGGTGTCGCCACCTTGTTTTCTTGCAGCATTTAGTACGGTGATGGTTGTGCCGTGCACAATGCCTTGTGGTCCGATGTACATGTACGATCCTGCTGTCATTTGTCCGTACTGCGATACGCCGAGTGCGTTGAAGCGTTCCCAATGGTCGGGGCTGGAATAATTAGGAATCACCATGCCATTGGTAACGATGACGCGTGGTGCATCTTTGTGCGATGGGAAGAGTCCAAGTGGGTGTCCGGAGTACATTACCAATGTTTGTTCATCGGTCATGTTGGCTAAATATTGCATTACCAGACGATATTGTGCCCAGTTTTGAAACACTGCGCCATTGCCGCCATAGGTGATGAGTTCGTGAGGATGTTGTGCTACTGCAGGGTCGAGGTTGTTTTGAATCATGAGCATGATGGCAGCAGCCTGTTGACATTTTGCAGGATAATCGCTGATTGGACGAGCATACATATCGTAGTCAGGACGGAAGCGATACATATAGATGCGTCCATATGTGCGCAGTTCTTCTGCAAATTCTGGTGCAAGTTGTGCGTGCAGTTCTTCTGGGAAGTAACGCAACGCATTCTTCAGCGCCAGTTTCTTTTCTTCTGGCGTGAGAATATCTTTACGCTTTGGTGCGTGATTGATTTTCGTATCGTAAGGCTTTAGCGCAGGTAGCTTTGTTGGGATGCCACCGAGAATGTCAGCCTGAAATTCTTGAAGTGTCATAAGAGAGTGATGATTTAACCGTTGATTTTTGTGTTTACGATGGCAAGTATTTCTTGTTCAAGTTGGCAAGCCTCAGCAGCTATTTTGTCAGCCTCAGCCACTAATGCGTCTGCCACAGCACGATCTTTTAAGCCAGCAGCGTTGATTTTTACATTCAAGTGAGCGCCAAGCACAGCAGCACGTGCAGCCAATGCACCAACACCAGCATCGGACACAGAGTTAGGATTGCCTTCTTCTGCCATCATCTTTACTAATGGGAAAGTAGCGAACGATGCTTTCATAGTTTCAAGTGGCACTTGAGTTGCGTAGAGAGTAGCCTCTTGCAATGCTTTCGAGCGAGCTGCTTTTTCTTCGTCTGTTGATTTAGGCATAGCAAACACAGCCATGATTTTGTTGAATGCTTCAGTGTCTTCATCAACAAGATGCAAAAGTTTGCTCATCAGTTCTTGACCCTGTTCTGCCCAATTTGAGAAGAATTCCCAACGGTCGTCCCAACCTGGTTTATGACTCGAGAGGTTACCTACCATAGTGCCAAGAGCCGCAGCTAACGAACCCATGTAGGCAGAGATAGAGCCACCACCTGGTGCTGGTGATTCGCTTGCTGTTTCTTCAGCAAAGCCTTTACACGTGAGGTCGATGAGGCGTTTCTTGTTTTTGTCTTCTAACATGTATTCGATTACCTTCTCGCTTGGATCGAATGGTTTGAGGTCGTCGAGTCCCATCGATTTAATAGCGATTTTGATGATTTCGCTTTCGTGGATACCAACTGAACGTTGTTGTTTGCGTAGGAAGTATTTGCCGGCATCGATGAGTGTGCTTTTAGGTATCAAACCTACGATTTCGGTGCCAGTCACACGAAGTCCGCGATTAGCGGCACAACGACATACTTCGTCGAAAGCGACATGAAGCGGTGTTTCACGAATGTTGGTGATGTTCATTGAAACTTGAGCGATACCATATTCGTCGATATACCATCCAATGGCTTTTGTACCTTTCAATGTACCAGGCAACATGATTACTTCACCATTTTCGTCTTTCATTGGTTTGCCGTTAGGTTTTCCACCCTCACGTTTTGGTCTACCTTTTTCACGTACGTCAAATGCGATGGCGTTGGCACGACGTGTTGAGGTTGAGTTGAGGTTGTAGTTTACAGCAATCAAGAAATCGCGAGCACCAACAGCAGTAGCACCAGAACGCGAGGTGAATTCGTTCCAGACAGAAGGTCCAAAGTCAGGTTTTTGTCCTTCTTCTCCGAAGCGTTTTGAGAGTGCTTCGTATTCACCTTGACGACAAACAGCCAAATTGCGTCGTTCGGGCGTAAAGGCAGCAGCTTCGTAGGCATAAACAGGGATGCCGAGTTCGTCGCCAATGCGTTTGCCAAGTGTACGTGCTAATTCAGCGCACTCTTCAAGTGTGATATTTGCCACAGGCACAAGCGGACAAACATCGGTAGCGCCCATACGTGGGTGAGCACCATGGTGTTTGCTCATATCAATCAGTTCTGATGCTTTTCTTACTGCTAAGAAAGCAGCTTCCATTACAGGTTCTGGTTCGCCAACAAAGGTAACAACCGTGCGGTTGGTGGCCTCACCTGGATCCACGTCAAGAAGTTTTACACCTTCTACAGCTTCTATCACATCAGTGATTTGCTTAATAACTGTAAGATCACGTCCCTCGCTAAAGTTAGGAACGCATTCAATAAGTTTCTTTTCCATATGTAGTTGTTTGTTTTATAATAGATTGCATCGTTGAGTTTCCAATCGGAAACAACACACAAAGGTAATTATATTTTTTAAATATTGTATAGAATAAGCAGTAAATCAACCCACTCATTTTTATGCGCAATAGTATTAGAATCAAAAAAAAATTTATACCTTTGCAACTTGAAAATATGATAAAAGTCTCACGACAATAATCATTCAACTCATAAATAGAACATTACAATGAAAAAAGCACTAATTCTTACAACTGCACTACTCACAGTCATTTTGGGATTTGTTGCATGTGGTAACAACAACAAACCAGAAGAAGTTAAAGAAAACGGTATCAGCGTTCATGGTTTCACAGGATTAAAGCCAGAACACGTATACTACGCCAGCAAAGACAATGGTGACGGCACCTTTACACACAATTATATGGTGTCAAGCATTGATTTCGAAGCTCTACTATCCGACATGACCTCTAACCCACTGTCGATTGCTTCAATGTCGATTTCGGCACCTGCTATTCTACAAATTATCAACATCACCACTAACAGTGCAACCCTTGCCGATGGCACCTACGATGTTGCTTCCGGAGCAATGACCTTTCAATACATGTATCTAACAGAAGACCTTAACTTCTCCTCGATACTCTCTAGCGGAAGCACCAACATTTTCAACATGAATGAAGGCAAAGCTGGTCAAGTGATAGTAAGCACAAACAAAGAAAATGTTCGTGCTATCGATTTCAATGGCAACAGCGCACAAGGCACACTTGAGGTTTACTATGCTGGTGAATACAAAGATGGTTCACGTATTATCAGCTTAATGAACACACTCTCCAGCATCCTTGACAAATTAGGTGGATTAGGTAATTAATCTAAACCTATCCAACACAAAAAATAATAGCGCACACAACGCCATAAGCAAAGGAACAGCAGGCATTGTAAATAACCCCAAAAACACTATGAAGAAAAACCTTTCACTCCTGACAATGGTCATGTTGGTTTTATTAACCTCCTGTGGCCAAAAAATCCCTAACCAAGAACTTAAAGAACTACCAGGTCGGTTCGCCATCAATGAAAACACCTACGTACGCTTTTCTCCTGGCAACCTTCAATATCAAGCCTCAACAAATTCATGGAGATTTGCCGACGTACAATACGGCATTATCGGCGAACAAAACAACAATATCTCATCCTCTAACGAAGGATGGATAGATTTGTTCGGATGGGGAACATCAGGCAATGAAGGACTTCAACCCTACACCACTTCCACCATTTACAGCGACTATATCGGCACCAGCGACGACATAACAAACTCCTTTTATGACTGGGGAAACAGTTACGTCCAACAACACGAAAACGAACAAAACGAATGGTTTACACTCACTGCTGAAGAATGGGCGTACCTTATCAAACACCACACCACTGGCATAGGTAAAGTAGAAAACCTACTAGGACTCATTATCTTGCCAGAAGACTGGGACATTCCATACGACTGCGAATTTACCAAAGGCACCACCGCAAGCAAAAATGTTTACGACGCTGCACAATGGGAACATATGGAAGCTAATGGCGCCGTATTCCTTCCTGCCGCTGGCTATCGTCACGCCACACAAACCATGAATGTTGGCTCGTACGGCTACTATTGGAGCACAACAGCAGAAGGATCACACTGCGCCTATCACCTTTACTTAGGCAACGGTGAAATAAACGCTAACAATGCAAACTCACGTATCAACGGATACTCTGTACGACTTGTAAAAAAATTCTAATTAGCAATACACCGAAACAAAAGAAGCCAGTCTCGTCCGAGACTGGCTTCTTTGTGCCAGCACCCAAAAAGAATGAGCGCTCTACACTTGTAAATCCAAAGAAAATTAGTACTTTTGCCCAATGTAGCTAAGAAGTACCTTATCCCTCTTAATCATAGGGGAAAAGTGCTTAAACTGCTCATTTACAAAACAAAACAATAACATTACAAAATACGCAATGACAATGAAAAAAGTAGTATTTCTGCTTGCAGCACTCCTTCTCACCCTTAGTGTAGGAGCTGTACAAGAGCCACATGTAAAATTCATGGGAATTCCTATGAATGGCGTCGCCACCACCTTTGAAAAGAAAATAATTGCTAAAGGACTAGTTGCTGACACCGACTACAACAGTCAGAAAACAATCACAGCACACCGTTTCTACGGACAATTTATGGGTCACGATGCCACCGTATTTATCTACTTCAACAGCAAAAACAAAAAAGTTTACCAAGCTAAAGTAGTGTTTGAAGAATACGACAGCATAGCTATGGGTAAACTATACCTTGAAATGGTCGAAAAAATGCGCGATGAAAACGGAAACAGTTTTGCCGACGAAGGCGAGCAAAATGGTCATCCAAACTATTCTATTTACCTAAAGAAATATCCCGAAGACAAACGCTACCGCGCATCCAGAAGTCTTGGACACATCGACATATTCCGCATCGACAATCCAGAAGGAGCAAAACTCTACACGTTACACATTGATTATGTCGACAAACTCAACTACGAGTTAAACGAAATCGTAATGAAAGGTGGCAACATCAACACCAAAAAGAAAAAGAAACACTAAACCACTCACAAAGCCACTACAGTCTTTCTGATAATCATTCATGGAAAAAGAGACAAAACAGATAGCGCTTGACAGTCGTTATATGCGCATGGCTCGTATTTGGGCAGAAAACTCCTACTGCACACGTCGCAAAGTTGGTGCACTTTTGGTAAACAACCAAATGATTATTTCTGACGGATACAACGGCACACCATCAGGTTTTGAAAACATTTGCGAAGACGAAAACAACGTTTCAAAGCCTTATGTTTTACACGCAGAAGCCAACGCTATCACCAAAGTGGCCCGTTCGAACAACAGTAGCAACGGAGCCACACTATACGTAACAGCATCGCCATGCATCGAATGCGCAAAACTAATTATCCAAGCAGGCATTAAGCGCGTAGTCTATGGCGAGAACTATCGTATCATGGATGGTTTAGACCTTCTAAAACGTGCAGGCATCGAGACTGTATTATTAGACATCCCCACCGACAAATAAAAACATAAATCATGAAAAAAGCAATATTTCCCATTGCGCTAGCCCTCACTTTAGCCATCGGCATTTTATTGGGGCATCTCATGACAAACAACGCACAAACATACACTGTGCTCAACCAACAAACACACAAAGACGCAGGAAACAAAGTAACCGAATTACTCGAAATTCTTAGTGAAGCCTACGTCGACAGTCTCGAGATGGACAGCATTGCAGAAAGCATTGTTCCATTGATAATGCAACAGCTAGACCCGCACTCCGTCTACATCTCTTCTCAAGACATCCAAGCAGTTAGCGACGAATTAAGTGCTAGTTTTGTTGGCATCGGCATACAATACAATATGATGACCGACACAGTTTACATTGTGAATATCATCAAAGGCGGACCAAGCGAGAAAGCAGGACTTTTACCAGACGACAAGATTCTCATGGTCGACACATTCAATCTTGCCGGACAAAAGCGTTCCAACAACTTTGTACAAAGCCATATTAAAGGCGAGAAAGGAACAGTAGCACACCTAACCGTACAACGTCCAAATGTTGATTCATTACTACACATCAACGTAACTCGCGACGACATTATTTCTAAAAGCATCGACGCATCTTATATGATTGACGATGTTATAGGCTACGTCAACATCAGCAAATTCAGCGAAAGCACCTACAAAGAATTCTTGCATTCACTTGCAAGTTTGAAACGCGCTGGCATGAAAAAACTGATTATCGACCTTCGTGGCAACGGTGGCGGCTATATGGAACCTGCAGTAAACATGCTTAACGAATTAGTGCGCAACAACACTCTGCTCGTCTACATGGAAGGCAACAAAACGAAACGCCGTGAATGGATTGCTAATGGTTCAGGCTCTTCTATCAACACAAAACTCATTGTACTGATTGATGAATTTTCGGCATCAGCGAGCGAAATATTCGCAGGAGCCATACAAGATAACGACCGTGGATTAATTGTCGGACGACGTTCATTTGGCAAAGGATTGGTACAAACAGAATTTCCGTTCCGCGACGGTTCTGCTGTGCGAATGACTATTGCTCGCTACTACACACCATCAGGACGCTGCATACAAAAACCATACACTATGGGAAAAAGTGAAGATTATGCTGCCGACATTCTTAATAGATATATGCACGGCGAATTTTTCCATGCTGACAGCATCCACCAAAACGACAGCACAATATACCACACCGTTGGTGGTCGCACCGTGTACGGTGGTGGCGGCATTATGCCCGACATTTTTGTACCACGCGACACATCCAAATTCACCCCATACTCTCATTTAATCTTAAACAACAGCCTACATTATAAATTCAGTCGGCAACACCTCGCACAACATCGTAACGAATACCAGACACTTAAGAATGGTGCAGAAATGGAAAAATATTTATTATCGCATCATATCATGGACGAATTCTTTGACTACTGCGATAAAAATGACTTGCCTCTGTATAAAAAAGACTACGAAATATATAAAGACCTCATCGTATCGATGGTAATCGGACAGATAATACGCAACTACTTCGACGACAACGAATACTATATTTACGTCAACAAAACCGACGAAACAGTATTAAAAGCCATTGAGCTATTTAAACAATAATCATGTCACTTCAACTACCCGACATAATCAACACATTTCTTAACACAGAACTTGCCAACATCCTATTTCTGATAATCGGTTTTGTGTTACTCACTGTTGCTGCCGATTGGCTCGTCGATGGTGCAAGTAACCTAGCGAAACGATTTAAGATGTCGGATCTTGTGATTGGATTGACCGTCGTAGCAATGGGAACATCTATGCCCGAATTGGTAGTTAACCTAACATCAGCCTTCAACCACGAAACAGACCTTGCCATCACCAATGTACTTGGAAGCAACATCGCAAACATATTACTCATTCTCGGCTGTACAGCATGCGTTTGCCCCGTGCTATGTAACAAACAAACCATTTTCGAAGTACTGATTTGCATTGTTTCAGCCGCACTAACTCTAATCTTCTCGTTCGGAAGTGATATTAGCAACATCGAGGGAATTATTCTATGCGTGTGCTTCATCTTATTTATCATATACACACTAAAAAAAGGTAAACAAGAAACTCACAACGAGCCAGACAACACAGAACACAGAACTGTCATAATGCCCATTGGCAAAACACTATTTCTCATATTAATAGGCCTGGGAGGACTGGCATTAGGTGGACAGCTCACCGTAAATAGTGCTGTCGACATTGCAACCCGTCACCACATTCCAGAAGCTATTATCGGCGTCACCATTGTAGCCATTGGCACATCATTACCAGAACTGGCTACATCAATAATAGCCGCAACAAAAGGACACACAGAATTAGCCATCGGCAACATTGTTGGAAGTAACATCTTCAACACACTCTTTGTGTTAGGCATCACCTCATCAATCTTTCCACTTCCAACGTACGAACATCTGTTACGTGACGTCATCGTTGCCCTTGGTGCAACAATCCTGCTTTTGCTATTCATCATCAATAACAAAAATCACAAAGTCAGTCGTTTAGAAGGCATTATCTTCGTACTGATATACATCGGATATATTATTGTATTAGTCAACGAGGCACTACATAGCCAATGACACAAACTAACGACATAAAGCAACACTCATTAGGACTAGCTCTCAGTGGTGGTGGCGTAAAAGGTGTAGCACATCTCGGCGTCATCAAAGCCTTAGAAGAAATCGGCATCAAGCCCGACATTATCTCTGGCGTGAGTGCTGGTGCCATCGTGGGAGCATTATACGCCGATGGCCACACACCAGAAGAATGCCGCGACTTTCTTTACGACTCCAGCTACTTTCAATACGTAAGCCTCGGACTGCGTGGCAAAAAACTAGGCATTGCCTCCAACAACAACCTGCACACCCTACTCAGCAATTTTCTCAAAGCAACCACATTTGAAGAACTGCAGATACCACTCGTTGTGAACGCCACCGAACTCTACGAAGGCAAAAACACCTACTTTCACCATGGCCCGTTGGTCGACAAAGTGGTTGCATCGTCGAGTTTTCCCATCGCACTGACACCCACAGTAATCGGTGAAAAAATGTATGTCGATGGTGGTATTTTCTGTAACCTACCTGCAAGCATTATCCGCGAACGATGCAACACGCTCATCGGCATACACGTCAACCCAATCATGACACAACGCACCATCGACAACATCAAAGACGTTGCAGAACGCATCTACACACTTATGATACAATCAAACACCGTGATAGAGAAACACATCTGCGACCTCATGATTGAACCCATTAAAGCACGCAACTACACCACATTCGATAAATCGAAAATAAAAATAATCTATAAAATAGGCTACGAAGCTGCATGCAAAAGCATTGAATCGAACAAAACTTTCTATGACGCACTAACTTCAACGCCAAACACACTATGACCTACTATCCACAACTCATAAAAGAAGCACTGTCGCACGTCCGCTACCCCGGCACCGGCGAAGACATCGTTTCAGCTGGCATGCTGGAAGACGACATCAGAATTGATGGCAAGAAAATCTCATTCTCACTTATCTTCAAACGTACCAACGACCCCTTTGCAAAATCGTTGGTAAAAGCATGCGAACAAGCCATTCTTACCTATGTCGACAAAGAAGCCGACATCAAAGGAAACATCGCCATCAAAACCATAACACCACCACCAACACCAAAAGACGATTCGATGAAAGGAGTGAAGAACATCATCGCTGTTTCATCGGGAAAAGGAGGTGTAGGCAAAAGTAGCATCGCTGTTAATCTTGCAGTAGCACTAGCTCAAGCTGGCAAACGTGTTGGACTGCTCGATGCAGACATCTACGGGCCCTCAGTACCAAAAATGCTCAACTTGGAAGACGCACGTCCAGAAGGGGAGAACATCGACGGCAAAGACTACATCCTTCCCATCGAGTGTCTTGGCATGAAGGTACTCTCTATTGGCTTCTTCGTTGACCCCGACAAAGCCTTAGTTTGGCGTGGTGCAATGGCAGTAAACGCACTAAAACAACTGATTAACGACACGCTGTGGGGCGAACTCGACTACTTTATTGTCGACATGCCACCAGGCACAGGCGACATACACCTTTCACTCGTTCAACTTTTGAAACTCACTGGCGCTATCGTTGTAACCACACCACAACCAGTAGCACTGGCTGATGCACGAAAAGGCATCGACATGTTTACCAACGAACATGTCAATGTACCTGTACTTGGCATCGTCGAAAACATGGCATGGTTCACGCCAGAAGAACTTCCAAACAACAAATACTACATCTTTGGTAAAGATGGCGGTAAAACATTAGCAGAAGAATGCGGTGTACGCCTACTCGCACAAATACCACTCGTACAAGGCATACGCGAAGGTGGCGACAACGGCATACCCGTAGCACTACAACCAAATCACCCTGCAGCCAACTATTTCAAAGCGTTGGCACAAAGCCTCATGTAAAAAACAGCTAAAACAACACACATGGATAAGATACAAGTAAAAGACAAACAGTTCAAAATCTCAATTCACGAAAAAGAGATTCTCGATGCCGTGCAAAAAATAGCCAACCGCATCAACACTGAACTGAGCGACAAACAACCACTTTTTCTCGGTGTTCTAAATGGTTCATTCATGTTTATGTCCGACCTCATGAAACGGATAAACATACCTGCCGAAATCTCATTCGTTAAGATGTCATCGTACGAAGGTATGTCGACAACAGGGAAAATAAAAAAACTCATTGGACTGAACCAAGACATCAAAGGTCGAACCATCGTGGTTGTAGAAGACATCGTTGACACCGGTTTCACTATGATGAACATGATAGCACAACTGAAAGAACTAGGTGCAGGCGACATCAAAATAGCTACACTTGTGTCGAAACCCGAAGCACGCAAACACGAAGTGCCACTCGACTACATCGCTTTCGAAATTCCCAACCGATTTATCGTAGGCTACGGACTCGACTACGATGGCTTCGGGCGCAACTTGCCACACATCTACACCTTGTGCGACTAACAACAGAGAACCAACAAACGAACAAATTAAACACACCCAAAACATATGTTAAACATAGTAATATTTGGCGCACCGGGTGCAGGCAAAGGCACTCAGAGCGAACTAATAGAAAAACGTTACGGACTCGTACACCTCTCAACAGGCGACATACTCCGTGCTGAAATAAAAAACGGCTCAGCATTAGGCAAACAAGTAGAAGCAGTGATTGCTGACGGACATCTCGTCAGCGACGAACTAATCATCGCACTACTCGAACAAGAAATTGCACGACACAAAGACGCTAAAGGCGTAATCTTCGACGGATTCCCACGCACACAAGTGCAAGCCGAAGCACTCGACACGATGTTGGCAAAACACAACGAAAAAGTCAATATCATGTTAGCACTTAGCGTCGAACACAACGAACTCGTAAAACGCCTACTCAATCGTGGAGCACAATCAGGACGTGCCGACGACAACATCGACACCATCCGCAAACGCATCGACATATACAACGAACAAACAGCACCTGTCATGGAATACTACAAAACCAAAGGCATCTTTGCAGCTATATCCAACGACACCACCGTCGACGAATGCTTTCAACGCGTTTGCAATGCCATCGATAAAGTAAACAAATAACCTCAGACACCACAGCCATGGCCGAAACCAATTTCGTAGACTATGTAAAAATAACTTGCCGAAGCGGTAAAGGAGGCGCTGGCTCTGCCCACCTTCATCGGGCAAAATACGTACCCAAAGGAGGCCCTGACGGCGGCGATGGTGGACGCGGTGGACACATCATTCTCCGCGGCAACAAAAACTATTGGACACTCATTCACCTCAAATACGAACGACACATCTTCGCTGGTAACGGTGGCAACGGTAGTGAAAACCGCTCAACAGGCAAAAACGGCGAAGACCGTATCATCGAGGTTCCTTGTGGCACAGTAGTTCACGATGCCGTCACCGGTGAATACCTATGCGACATCACAGAAGACAAACAAGAAGTTATTCTGCTTAAAGGAGGACGCGGTGGATTAGGCAACTGGCACTTTCGCACAGCCACCAACCAAACACCACGCTATGCACAACCCGGCGAACCTATGATAGAACGTCAGGTGATTCTCGAACTAAAAGTGTTGGGCGACGTAGGTCTCGTTGGATTCCCTAACGCAGGCAAATCAACGCTCCTATCCGTTGTGTCGGCAGCCAAACCAGAAATAGCCGACTACCCCTTCACCACCTTAGTTCCCAACCTTGGCATCGTAGAATACCGCGACAACAAATCATTCTGCATGGCCGACATCCCTGGCATCATCGAAGGTGCATCAGAGGGCAAAGGATTGGGACTACGTTTTCTACGGCACATCGAACGAAATAGTATACTGCTATTCCTCGTACCAGCCGACACAGAAGACCCTAAACACGAGTACGAAGTTCTGCTTAACGAACTCGTGCAGTACAACCCCGACCTTGCCGACAAACGCAAAATACTCGCCATATCTAAATGCGACATGATGGACGAGACCATGATGGCACAAATGGAAAAACTACTGCCAGCCGACGTGCCACACATCTTCTTCTCCTCCGTCTCACGATGGAATCTCGACGCACTCAAAGACCTGCTCTGGAACACCATCAATGACCCTTCAAACATCGTAAAAAACATAACAGAACGCCCACTCGATGCTGAACACCTCAACAGCGATGACTCCAACGAAGACATCGACAACGAGGAAGGCGACATCGAAGTAGACTGGTAAGATAAAACAAACACTATGCAACTTAACGACTACAACTTCAAGAATCAGCGAGCATTGGTTCGCGTTGACTTCAACGTGCCACTCGCCGATGGTCAAATCACCGACGACACACGCATCAAAGGCGCACTTCCTACACTCAAACACATACTCAACGAAGGTGGTGCACTGATTCTGATGTCACATATGGGTAAAGCAAAAGGCAAAGTTGACAACAAACTCTCGCTTTCACAAATCACCAATGCCGTAAGCGAAGCCCTCAACACACCAGTGCAATTTATCGACGACTGCATGAAAGCCGACGAAGCCGCTAAAAACCTCAAACCTGGTGAAATACTGCTGTTGGAAAACCTACGATTTTATCCAGAAGAAGAAGGAAAACCCGTAGGAATCGACAAGGAAGACCCTGCCTACGACGATGCCAAAAAGGCCATGAAAAGCCAACAAAAAGAGTTCGCAAAACATCTCGCAAGCTATGCCGACTGCTATGTTAACGATGCTTTCGGAACTGCTCACCGCAAACATGCATCAACAGCTGTTGTAGCAGACTACTTCGACGCCGACCACAAAATGCTTGGCCTATTGATGGAACAAGAAGTAAAGGCTGTCGACAACGTACTATCAAACATACAACGTCCATTCACCGCTATCATGGGTGGCGCCAAAGTAAGCACAAAAATTGGCATCATCGAAAACCTCATGAACAAAGTTGACAACCTCATTCTTTGTGGCGGCATGGTCTACACTTTTGCCAAAGCTATGGGTGGCAAAACAGGCAACAGTTTGGTGGAAGACGATAAATTGCAATTGGCGCTCGACATTATCGAACAAGCTAAACAAAAAGGTGTTAATCTGATTTTAGGCACTGATTGTGTTGCTGCCGATGCTTTTGCCGCCGACGCCAACACACAAATCGTACCATTTGACAACGTACCTGATGGATGGATGGGTCTTGACGCTGGTCCCGACACTCGAAAAGCTTTTGCCGAAGCTATCGAAAACGCCAAAACAGTGCTATGGAACGGACCCGCTGGCGTGTTCGAATTCGACCGCTTTGCCGATGGCTCACGTGCCATCGCAGAAGCAATAGCCACAGCAACAGCCAACGGCGCATTCAGCCTTATTGGTGGAGGCGACTCCGTGGCTTGCATCAACAAATTCGGCATGGCTGAACAAGTGAGCTATATCTCAACAGGTGGCGGAGCACTGTTGGAAGCCATCGAAGGAAAAGTGCTTCCTGGCATTGCTGCCATCAAAGGAGAATAACTCAACAACACAAACATAACAAAAAAGACAGAGCTACCAACGCCCTGTCTTTTTTTTATTCTGTAAGAGTTACTTTAAGCTAATACTTTAGTGTCAGAAGTTATCGTTTCGGGCACACCAACACAAACATTGTACTGGCATAAGCCAAATCATTACACTAAGCCCAAATCAGCAAACCGGCACATATAACAGCACCAGTAACAAACAAATCGATGAGACAAAAGCCCATAATATCTTTTGCATTCAACTTTGCAATAGCCAACGCTGGCAATGCCCAAAATGGTTGAATCAAATTGGTCCACGCATCACCCCAACTGATAGCCATACCAGTTAAACCAGGATCAACACCTAAAGCTTTTCCTGCCGAAAACATAATAGGTGCTTGGATGGCCCAATGACCACCACCCGACGGCACAAAAAGATTGAGAATAGCAGCACACAGAAAAGTGAACAACGGAAATGTACGAGCTGTCGAGAAACTGATGCAAGCATCACTCACTACAGTTCCTAAACATATGCCACTTTCACCTACACCCATAATGATGCCCATAATGCCTGCATAGAATGGAAACTGCAACATGATGCCAGCAGCACCTATTGCCGACTGATTGAAAGCACGCACATAGGCAAGCGGTGAACCATGCAATAGTAAACCAAGAAACAAAAACAGCATGATAACCAGCCCAAGATCCAACGAAGCATGAAGCACAACAAGCTTCACCACCACATAAGTCAAACCAACAATCGACAACACTACACTCAACACTGCACTATGCTCCAAACGTTCTGCCGGACTCGGCGATTCTGGTTTAACTACCGATGTATCTTCTTCTATGAGCAACGAGGGATCAACAGTCACCACTTCATTTGCATTGTTGGGATGCATCAACGCATTCACAACAACCAAAGCAACAATGCAAACAAGCACCATAACAAGATTATAAGGACTAAAAATAGTAGCAGAAAGTGGGACAGGATTTACCAATGCACCCCTTGTGATGGTTTCCAACCCACTCCCCGAAGTAGCCATGGTAAGAGGAATAGAACCAGAGAGACCAGCATGCCACACAACAAAACCACTATAAGCCGACGCAATTAACAACCTATAGTCAACTCTTGGCAGTTTGCGCGCAATAGCTTTAGCAAACACCACTCCAACAATCAAACCAAAACCCCAATTAAGCCAACATGCCACAGAAGTAACCGCCGTAACAATAGCAATGGCACTTGCTGGCGTTTTGGGCAACGAAGCTAAACGATTGATAAAACGCTTCACCAAGGGTGCTGCCGCTAAAGTTGAGCCACACACCAACACCAACGCCATCTGCATAGAAAAAGCCAACAACCCCCACACACCATTACCCCAATGCGTGAGCACCTCTAATGGCGTTTGATGGCAAACAGGCATAGCTATCAAAATTGCTAACACCGTGAGGATACCGGCAAATATAAACGGTTCGGGAAGATAGCGTTGCATCAATCGCACGCTCACATTCACAAGTTTTTTCAACATAGTCGATGCTTATTTTTGAGATGCAAAATTACGTAAAACTTTCTTATGATGACATCGTTAACTACAACGTTAATTAGATAGCACCGAAATAAAGAAGAAAAAATACAGCCGATATCTTTGAATAGTCAAAAAAAACGTCTACCTTTGCAGTCGCAAATGAGACAACACTCATTTCGGACCCATAGCTCAGTTGGTTAGTAGCACCTGACTCATAATCAGGGGGTCGTAGGTTCAAGCCCTACTGGGTCCACTAGAAAAACTCGGATTTTCATTGTCAAGACGACAAGAATATCCGAGTTTTTTTTCCTTACGCTCCTAGTATAACAACACAATACTATATTATATTGATGCAAGTTACAACAATATACAATCATAATACAACACTCATAAGTTTAATCGCGACACCACTTCGATTTACACGAAAAAAAGTAACTTTGCACACCTATTCAAAAAATTGTAGCAGCAAATGCATCACGCTCACATGCAATCAATTAGAATCATCTTCACCATCGCACTGATGTGTATATCAACGGCATTGTTAGCACAGAACAATGTCGTAATGCAACGTGAGATTCAAGATACGATTGCAAAAAACACATCTGACAGCATCAAAGAATACGACATTGCCACCGTTACAGTAACAGGGTCGTACGCCCAAACAAAACGTGAAGTATTCCCCGTACAAATGCTGACAGGCGATGCGCTGAAAGGTTTTGCAGCTTACTCCGTAGCAGATGCACTGCGCTATTTCTCTGGCATTCAGATTAAAGACTATGGTGGAACAGGCGGTTTGAAAACAGTAAACATCCGCAGCATGGGCACCAACCACGTTGGCGTTTGCTACGATGGCATTGAACTAGGAAACGCACAAAATGGCACCATCGACCTCGGTAAATTTTCGTTAGACAACATGGAATCGGTGGCACTTTATAACGGACAAAAAAGCGACCTGCTACAATCAGCAAAAGACTATGGAAGCGCTGGCAACATCTACCTACAATCGCGCACACCACGATTCGCTATTGGCAGCAAAAGTCGTGTCTCCGTTACAATGAAAGGCGGTTCATTTCTCACCCTCAACCCCTCACTGCTATGGGAACAAAAAGTGAGCGAAAAAGTGTCGCTATCGCTCTCTGCAGAATACCTCTACACCTCTGGACGCTATCGTTTTACCTACACCAATCCTTATGGCTACGACACCACAGCCATGCGTCAAAACGGCGACGTACAAGCACTCCGAGCAGAACTTGGCTTTTATGGCACCACAGCAGCCGGACAATGGCGTGTAAAAGGATACTTCTATTCGTCAGAACGTGGCTATCCCGGTGCTGTAGTGCGAGGCAAATTCTATCATCAAGACCGCCAATGGGACAACAATTTATTCGTTCAAGCCCAGTGGCAAAACACATGGAAATTCTACACACTCATCGTAAAAGGAAAGTACGCCTACGATTACCTTCACTACCTCTCTGACCCAAATCTCGATGTCAGCACCATGTACGTAGAAAATCACTACCAACAGCATGAAGCATACCTATCCCTCATCAACCACTTCAACATCAAACCTTGGTGGGAAGTTGCTGTTAGTGCCGACGTACAACTGAATTCCATGAACGCCGATTTACTCGACTTTGTCTATCCCGTACGACTCTCATGCTATGGGGCAGCATCTACCGCATTTAAAATACCTCACTTCCGCGGACAGATCGGCATTCTCGGACACTATGTTCACGACCGCCTCCGCGCAAGCGACTCCATACCCGACGACCGTTGGGTAGCATCTCCATCGCTATTCTTATCGTACCGACCTTGGCTACGACACGACCTTACATTACGCGCATTTGCTAAAAACTCCGTCAGAATGCCAACATTCAACGACCTCTACTACACATTCATCGGAAGCAGCAGTTTAAAACCCGAATCAACCACACAATACGACCTCGGCATCCACTTCAACAAACCAATGAACAAATGGTGTGAACTGGTAAGCATACAGGTAGATGGCTACTTCAATCAAGTGAAAAACAAAATCATAGCCATACCAACCTCAAACTTTTTCCGCTGGACCATGCTTAATCTCGGATACGTTGAAATTGTTGGCATCGACATAGCAGCACAAGCAAACTTTGCTTGGGGGAAAGGCTTCACAGCACAAGCAAGAGCAACCTACACCTACCAATCAGCACGCGACCTTACTGACCCCAACGACCCATTCTACGGCGGACAAATACCCTACATTCCTTGGCACAGCATGTCGGCAACAGCCAATTTAGGATATAAATCGTGGCAACTACACTACAGCTTCATCTACACCGGACATCGCTACGACTCTCAAGCCAACCGCATCGAAGACTACATTCTCCCCTGGTACACTCACGACCTCTCACTCTCGAAACAATTTTATTGGCAAAAAGCCAACCTGAACTTAACACTCGACATTAACAACCTCTTCAACCAACAATACGAAGTGGTCAGAAACTATCCAATGCCAGGCACAAACTTCAAAATTACAGCACAAATAACATTTCAATAAGCCAACTAAGAAGTTTGCAACTCTCAAAGAAATAGCGTATCTTTGTGGCTTGTAATATCGTTTCCAACAAAAAATGGCAAACAACACAAACAACAAATACATTGGTGCACACGTCAGTAGCGCTGGAGGCGTAGAAAATGCCCCAAAAAACGCACACGACATTGGTGCAACCGCCTTCGCTCTCTTCACAAAAAACCAAAAACAATGGTTTGCAACACCACTCACTGAAAAGAGCATCAACACATTCAAACAAACATGCAAAGAACTGGGATACACACCTTCGCAAATACTACCACACGACAGCTATCTCATCAACCTTGGTGCTCCTGAAGCCGACAAACTCGAGAAATCGAGAAACTCATTCATTGACGAACTGAACCGTTGCGCACAACTCGGGCTCGACCGTCTCAACTTCCATCCTGGCGCACACCTCAAACTCATAAGCGAAGACGACTGTCTGAAACGTGTTGCAGAGTCAATCAACCTCGCGCTACAAAAAACCACTGGTGTAACTGCCGTCATCGAAAACACCGCCGGACAAGGCTCTAACATAGGCTACCGATTCGAACATCTCGCAAGAATCATCGAACTCGTTGACGATAAAAATCGTGTCGGCGTATGTATCGACACCTGTCACGCCTTTGCCGGAGGATACGACTTCGCCACCGAAGCCGGAAGAACAGCGTGTTGGAAAGCCTTCGACAACATCATCGGATTCAAATACCTAAAAGGAATGCACCTCAACGACTCGAAAAATCCGTTGGCAAAACGCGTCGACAGACACGAATCGATAGGCAAAGGCACCATTGGTAAAGACGCATTCGTAGAAATCATGCGCGACAATCGCTTCAACAACATCCCATTGATATTAGAAACACCCGACGAAACACTGTGGGCAGAAGAAATAGCATTTCTGAAAGCACAAACACTGTAACACACACACCGCAATTCATGAAATCATTTCACATCCCAGGACATACACTTTTCACCACACTAAAATCATTTTGGTTCGACGCACCAAATGCTTGGGCTAACGAAACAACACACCCAACAGCAACAACAGAACTGAAAAAGAAAGTGTTGTTTCCAATGATTATCATATGTGTGATTTGCACAACCTTAGGCAAATACATCACCGAGCAACGCATCGAAGCCGCTATCATTTGGGGCATTGTTGAAGGATGTTTAATGCTTGCATCGTACCACATCTGCGTCTACATATGTAAAAAAGAACGAAACACACGACAAGAACATATCGACGACGACACTTGCAATAAAATAGTTCTCTTTCCGTTTACTATTGTACTAGGAGTAAACACAGTGCATAGTCTGCTCACATCATGGTTCTTCCTATATCTTTTGCTCGGCGTCGTTTTCTATGAGGTATGGATTGCCGCCAACTCATATCTTAAAATAAACAACCAAACAAAAGACTCTTTCTTTTTCACCAACTCCATCGCCATCATCATCACTCCGGCCATCATGGAGAGCATCACACACAAAATACTCGTCAATCTCTAACAGAACAACAACATAACGACAACATACGAAAATGAAAAAATACATCATCCCCATTCTCATTTGCTGCCTTACCACATTGGCATTAGTCAGTTGCGACAGCCAATTCGACAATTGGCGACAACTCAACGAGACATGGATAAAAAACCACGAGTCGCAACTCGGACAAGACGCAGACATCGTCAGCTACGGCATCACACACACTGGTCTACAATACGAAGTATTTCACTATGGCTACGGAAAAGTGCCTAAATCAACATCGAAAATCAAAGTTAACTACAAACTTTGGCTTTACGATGGCACACTCGTACAAAGTAGCGAAGACGTAGAACTCACACTTAGCAACTGCGTAGCAGCATGGCAAGAATTTCTTCCAACACTACATGCCGGCTCACATTGCAAAATATATGCCCCTGCTGAAATTTGCTATGGTAGCGACGGTAGCAAATCAAGCGAACAATTCCGCATACCGCCCTACTCCGCACTCACCTTCGAAATTGAACTCATCGACGTTTGGCAACAACTGCCAGAAGAAGAATAAACCACTATAATACCTACACCTATGAAAAAAATTGTTCTGGTAATACTCTTTATTGCTACCACACTCACCATTTCGGCACAACGATTAGGATTTATGGGAGGTTTCCAACTCACCAACGCTTGGGCACTCGCAGGAAAATGCGACTTCAACGCAAAACCTGGTCCGGGCTTCACTGTTGGCGCACTCTTCGAAGCAAACGTATCACACCGTCTCGGAATCGAAGTCGGCGCACTCTATAACATGCGACACACCACATTCGACATCGACTACGAACTACATTCTGACACCACCGTACACATGGCAAGAACACTATTTTATCTTGACATACCCGTACACCTCTATGTCAATTTCCCACTCAAAAACGCCACAACAATGTCGCTCTTTTTCGGACCATCAATCAACGTTGGACTACACGGACAAGACATCGCTTGGGAAAATACAGAACAGAAAAAACCCGTTGGATACGACAAAGACGAACTCTTTGGTAAAGACAACCGACTTATGCGTCTACAATTCTCAGGCGAATTAGGACTGGCTGTAAAACACAAAGCATTCGAGTGGAGAGCAAGCTACAACGCCAGCATCAACAACATGACACAACAATCATTCCTTTGGTACGTCGGACTGCGCGATGGACAAAACAAATACCTGCGCGACGGAAATTTCAAACTCACATTCGCCTACATGTTCGACCTACGCAAATAAACCACTCACAACACAATGGCCGACAACTACTTGGGAAAACGACAAGAGGACTACGAAAAAAGAAAAGCCGAGTGGATCAGAAAACAAAAACATCTCGGCAAAAAAACAACACACGTAACACCTCCACAAAAACCCGACGACGAAGCACTATAAAAAAACAGATCACACAATGAAAAAATACGCCATCATAACCCTCATCACATGTCTGTGCCTCGCATGCACCCACGAAAAAAGAGACGCCGACACAAAAAACATAAAACTAGACATCACATTCCAACGTTTCGAACAAGACTTCTGGCAACTACGAAACGACACCGCCAACATAGCACAAAACCTCGAAACACTACACGAGAAATATCCCGTTTGGACCGACGACTATCTATGCCGAGTGCTCGAAATCGGACGACACTACAACGACTCATCAGTACTATACATACTTCCTAAATTCCTAAACGACAGCTCAGTAACAGCATTCTACACCGATGCCATGAATGCTTATGCCGACATTACCGACATCGAAAAAGCACTCACCGAAGCATTCAAACGAGCTAAATACTTCTTTCCTGAAACCGAAACACCACAATGCTACACACACGTCTCAGGACTCAACCAAAGCATCTGTGTTGGCGACGGATATATCAGTGTTAGCATCGACAACTACATGGGAAGCGACTACCCCGTTTATCAAGGACGAATCTACGACTACCTACTACCAAACATGCGCAGAGAAATGATTCTCCCCGACATCGTACACGCTTGGATTGAAGCAGAATTTCCGTTCTACCCACAAGAAGGAGAACTACTCGAAGACATGCTCTACGAAGGAAAACTCGTTTATATCACGTCGATTCTACTGCCAAACCTACACGACACACTACTCATGGGATACAACAGCGAACAACTTGAATGGTGTCAAAAAAGCGAACCCGCAATGTGGGATAAAATGGTAGAAGAAGGACACCTATTTACACACGAAAGCGTCATGAGGTCGAAATACCTACACAGCGCACCATTCACCACTCCGTTCACACAAAACTCACCTGGACGAGGAGGAGTATACATCGGATGGAGAATCATCGAAAGCTACATGAGTAAAAATAAAAACGTAACACCACTACAACTCATGCAAGAAACCAACTATAGAAATATTCTGGAAAAATCAGAATACAACCCCCAATAATGCTCACCACAGACATAAACAGTGAAGTAGAGCTACAACAAGCACTCCAAAAACTGTCGGAACACATCCGACAAAACCAACTACACTACACCAAAGAACGAGAAGAAGTGCTGAAATACATCTACACACACACCGGACACCTCGAAGCCGACGAAATAACGAAAGGCATCGCAGAAACAGGATTCCGAGTAAGCAGAATGTCGGTTTACAACATACTGGAATTTCTTACAAAATGTCAACTAATAGCGTGCCACCACTTTAATAACGGCGCTGCTACCTACGAAAAATTCACGCCACACACACAACACTTCCATCGTATCTGTTGCAATTGCGGTAGCGTGAAAGAATTCTCCGATAAAAAACTACTCAGAACACTGAGAAAGAAAAACTTTACGGCATTCAGCCCATCATATTTCTCTTTCTACATCTATGGACTATGCAAGAAATGCCAAAAAGAATTAGAAATAAACAATCATAAATAACAACCACTAACCCTTTAATAACATGTATCTTATCCTATTTATTGCCATCACAGTTGTGAGCGTTATCGTACAAAGCTCACTACAACGGAAATTTAAAAAGTACTCACAAATTCCACTCACCAACGGAATGACAGGTGCCCAAGTGGCAGAAAAAATGCTACGTGACAACGGCATCTACGACGTGACAGTTTGCTGTGTTGAAGGTTCGCTCACCGACCACTACAACCCAACAAACAAAACACTCAACCTCAGCCAAACAGTCTATGGCGTAAACAGCGTAGCAGCTGCCGCAGTAGCAGCACACGAATGCGGACACGCTGTGCAACATGCCAATGGCTACGCATGGCTACAACTACGAAGCAAACTGGTGCCTATTACCAACTTCGCATCGATGGCATTCAACTGGGTAATGATTATCGGAGTATTAATAGCCACCTTTACGGGTAGCACAACGCTCATTATCACAGGAATAGCATTGTTCGCCATCACAACGTTGTTCTCATTCGTTACCCTGCCAGTTGAAATCAACGCTAGCGCACGCGCACTCACTTGGCTCGACTACGCAGGCATCACCAACGTCAGCAATCACGAATACGCCGTCAAAGCACTACGCGCCGCTGCCTACACCTATGTCGTTGCCGCACTTGGATCACTCGCAACACTGCTCTACTACATCTCACGATTCGCTGGAAGCAGAGACTAAACAAACAACAATCTCACACAACAAACAAATGCTATCAATCATCGTTGCCATAGCCAACAACCATGTCATCGGAGGTAATAACACACTACTCTGGCACATCTCCAACGACCTCAAACGATTCAAACAGCTTACAAGCGGACACACCGTGGTGATGGGAAGAAAGACCTACGAATCGCTCCCCTTCAAACCGTTGAAAGGAAGAACCAACATCGTGATTTCACGCACAGCAACGTTCGACGGAACCATAGCAGCACGCAATATCGACGAGGCTTTGGCACAAGCCAAAGCAACAGGCGACAACGAAGTGTTCGTTATCGGTGGAGAAGAAATCTACAAACAACTGATGCCACTCGCCGATAAACTCTACATTACTCAGGTGATGCATGATTTCAACGGCGACGCGTTCTTCCCCGAAATCGATAACACATGGGCGATTGAAGAGCAAAGCGAAATGCAACACGACGACAACGCCAACCTCGACTATTACTTCATCAACTACGTCAAAAAATAATGTGAACGACACAAAAACTGTCGTCACAAACACATCAATAAAAAGGAGAACTGCTAAACCAATGGCAGCTCTCCTTTTTTATGTTTAATGACTGACAAACACACACTCAAAATAAGTACGTAACGACAAAAAACACGTTATAACACCTCACGTGAAATTATTTTCAGCGTGCACAAAACCAAAACTTCCCACAAGAAATTATTTTCAGCATGCACGAAACCA
>JAUNIJ010000014.1 GCA_030523485.1 Bacteroidales bacterium | reverse complement strand
AGAGTGAATCGGTGATTGATACGATTGCATTAGAGAAAAGACTTGGATACAATGCCTTCATATTATCGGTCAAGTCGGTCACACAAGTATCAATAACCTCTTCCATTGAAAGAACCTTCCAATTACCAATCAATGCCTCACGTGAAGGTTTGGTTGGATCATTTGGGTTATCAGGACCATTCTCTGGTCCAGGTTCATTACAAGCAGCAAATGCAACAACAGCCAATACAACCATTGCTACACTGAAAAATGATGCGAAAAATTTTTTCATAGCGCGTAAATTTTATGTTGTTGATATTTTTTATTCGATGCTCTTTGACAAGCAAATTTACCGGTGCAAATATAACACTTTTTTATTTACCAATGCTATTCACAACACTTTTTTTTTGCACCTCAACATTAAAATTTACGAACCATCACCTAAACCACCCTAATATACAATTTATTCACCTCAATCTCAGACACACTCACCGTCATAAGCCATTGCCCCGAACACTGCCTACTATACATCAAATTGCATATTCAAACGCTATAAATCCCAATCAAAACACCATAAGACAAAGAAAAAACGTACCTTTGCAAATTATTTCTTGTTTAATCTAACAGAGAAGCAAATTATGTCGATACATAAAGCAGAAGACAATAGAAAAGTGACAACCCGACGACTCGTTGAGATGAAGCAACGTGGCGAGCGCATCAGCATGCTCACTGCCTACGACTACACCACCGCTGGAATTGTCGATAAATCAGGCATTGACGTCATATTGGTAGGCGATTCCGCATCAAACGTAATGGCAGGCAACGTCACCACACTCCCCATCACACTCGACCAAATGATTTATCATGGCAAATCGGTTGTGAGAGCCGTTGAACGCGCATTAGTTGTTGTCGACATGCCTTTTGGCTCCTATCAAGGCAACTCAAAAGAAGCACTTAGTTCCGCCATACGCATCATGAAAGAGACTCACGCTGACGCTATCAAACTAGAAGGCGGCGAAGAAATTCTCGAATCAGTCAACCGCATACTCTGCGCTGGCATACCTGTCATGGGACATCTGGGACTTATGCCACAGTCAATCAACAAATACGGCACCTACAACGTCAGAGCCAAAGAAAAAGACGAAGCCGACAAACTCGTCAACGATGCCATGTTACTCCAAGAAGCTGGTTGCTTTGCCATTGTGCTGGAAAAAATTCCAGCAGAACTAGGAAAGAAAGTAGCAGAGAAACTCGAAATACCCATCATAGGCATCGGCGCTGGCAGATATGTCGATGGACAAGTATTGGTGCTTCACGACATGCTCGGCATGACACAAGGATTTTCGCCACGATTCCTACGCCGCTACGCCGACCTCAACAGCATCATTCACGATGCTGTCGGACACTACATCGCTGACGTAAAAAACAACGATTTCCCAAACAACAACGAACAATACTAACACAAAAAACAACTCACATGACCTACAGATTCACCATAAAGAGCAGCGAAAACGACATGTTCCTCAGAGAAATACGCATCGACTCCACCGCTTCATTTCTCGAGTTAAACAATGCCATTCTTGATACCGTAAAATACACCCACGACGAAATCACATCATTCTTCACCGTCACCGACAAAGACGAAGACTACGAGCTGTGGCTCGAATGGAACCAAGAAGAAGAAATCACAATCATGGACATGGGACTCAGTAGCGACCGCGACTCCTACGTCATGGACAAAACCTACCTCGACGAATTCATTCACGAAGAACACCAACGACTCGTCTTCGTGTTCGAACAACTCACCGAACGCGCTTTCTACGTCGAATTAGCCGAAATACTCTTTGGAGAAGACATCGACAAACCCATATGCACCAAGAAAAAAGGTGAAGCACCACAACAACACTCCACACTAAGCAAAGAAATAGCAACCAACACCTCCACCATGTTCGGCGACGACGACCTCTACGGAAGCAACGAATTCAACGAAGACGAACTGGACATTGAAGGATTTGAATTCACCGACGGAGAAGAACAATAACAATCTCCACAACACCTATCTAACACAAACAATGGCGCTTGAGCAACCAAACTACGACCTCAAAAACACCTCACTCATCACCGTGGTAGGTCCAACAGGCGTAGGCAAAACAGCACTATGTTTGCAAATTGCAAAACAACTCGGATGCAGCATCATCTCATGCGACTCGCGACAAATCTATAAAGAGATGCACATCGGCACCGCTGCACCAACGCCACAAGAACTCAACACCGTAAAACACTACTTCATTGCCTCGCGTTCCATCAACGACAACTACAACGCCGGACAATACGAAATCGATGCACTACCCATCATCGAAAGCGAGCTAAGAAGCAAACAGTGCGCCTTATTCACCGGAGGATCAATGCTCTATGTCGACGCCATCTGCAAAGGCATCGACAACATACCATCCATCCCCGACGAAATAAGAAACGAGGTACTTTCGTTCTATCGGACACACGAGATAGAAGATGTTAGACAATGGCTCAAACTACTCGACCCCGTTCACTATTTCAACTCCGATCTACGAAACACCAAGCGAATACTACACGCCATCGAAATCTGCCTCACAGCAGAACAACCCTATTCCTCGTTAAGAACAAATACAAAAAAAACACGAGCGTTCAACTTCATTAAAATAGGACTTGAACGACCACGCGAAGAACTGTACGAACGCATCAACCAACGCACAGAAGCAATGTTTGAAGCTGGATTGGAAACAGAAGCACGACAACTGCTACCCTACAGACACCTCAACGCACTCGACACCGTTGGCTACAAAGAATTGTTCTCATTCTTCGATGGCGAAATAACAAAAGATGAAGCCATACGCCTCATCAAACGCAACACACGACACTATGCCAAAAAACAAATGACATGGTTTAAACACGACACCGAGATAGCGTGGTTTCATCCTGAACACAAAGACGAAATCATCGCCTATCTCCTACAACAACTCGAACAAAACAAACAACTAGCATGATCTTAAGCCTCATCATAAAATGCTTCATCATCGGCGTCATGACCTCCATCCCTATGGGACCTCTTGGCATCGTATGCATCCAACGCACCATCAACAAAGGACGACAACACGGATTCGTCACCGGACTCGGTGCTGCTACATCCGACCTTATCTACGCATCCATCATCGGATTCAGCATGAGCTATATGCTCGAATTAATTGAAACCTATGCCAACATCATCAGCCTCGTCAGTTTTTCCATCATCATACTCTTCGGCGTACTCACTTTCTTAAAAAAGCCCAAACAGTTTACGCCAAACAAACACACCGCAAAAAACTACAACAACCTATTCAAAGACTACATCTCAGCATTTGGCCTTTGCATATCCAACCCTATGATATCGGTCTTTTTCATCGCACTGTTTGCACAGTTCGAAGTGTTCAAAGCCTATCAACCATTCTACATCAGCATCTTCACACTGATACTCATCTTTTGCAGCGCCTCCATTTGCTGGGGCACTGTCTCCTACTTCGTCGACAAATTTCGCGACCGATTTAACGAACGAAGCATCATCATACTCAACAAAATAGCAGGCACTCTGCTCTGTCTATTCGGTGCATGGGGCATCATATCCACCATCATCAAACACTTCCAATAACTCAACACCATGCAACAATTCGGATTCATTAAAGTAGCAGCCGCCGTACCTGTGGTCGAACCTGCCAACTGCAACGAAAACACGCAACACATCATACAACTCATCCAGGAAGCTCAAACAACAAACAACCAAATCGTTTGCTTCCCCGAACTTACCATCACCGGATACACTTGTGCCGACCTGTTCCACAACAATCTACTGCTTGAAAACGCAGAAAAAGCCCTGCAAACCATTATTGACGCCTCACGCAACCTACCAATACTTATTTGCGTCGGACTCCCTTTGCGCGTCGACAACAACCTATACAACTGTGCGGCACTAATTCTCGAAGGCACCATCTTGGCACTCATTCCCAAGACCTTCCGACCTAACTACAACGAATTCTACGAGCAACGATGGTTCGCCTCAGCATTCCACGCCAACCGCAACGAAGTAGAACTATGCGGTCAATGCGTACCCTTTGGCACCGACATCATCGTAAACTTCAATGGCACCAACATCGCCGTAGAACTCTGCGAAGACCTCTGGACACCCATACCACCAAGCAGCCTACACTGCTTAGCGGGTGCAGAACTCATACTCAACCTCTCTGCCTCCAACGCCATCATCGGCAAAAACGACTACCGAAAACAACTCATCGCACAACAAACGGCACGTTGCAACGCTGCCATGGTCTATGCCTCTGCCGGATTTGGAGAATCAAGCACCGACTTGCTCTTTGCTGGTAGCGCCATAATCGCTGAAAACGGCACCATATTGGCTGAAAGTCAACGTTTCACGCTCCAACAACAACTCATCACAACAGAAATAGACATCGAACGACTCCGACACGACAGATGCAAAAACCAAGCCTTCATGGAAGGACTTAAACCACTGAACACCAACACCTCCTATCGCATCGTTGATGCTAAAACAAACACATCGCATTTTGAACTGTCGCGACACATCGACCCAACACCTTTCGTACCAACAGGCAAAACACTGGAAAGCCGCTGCGAAGAAATCATCAACATACAATCGACCGCACTCGCCGTACGACTCACTCACACACACATCAAAAACGTAGTGGTGGGCATCTCTGGCGGCCTCGACTCCACATTAGCACTCCTCGTGTGCGTCAAAGCATTCGACAAACTCAACTACTCACGCAAAGGCATCATAGGCATCACCATGCCAGGATTCGGCACCACCAACCGCACCAAAAGTAATGCCGAAGTGCTGATGGACGAATTGGGCGTAACCTCCTACTGCATTTCCATAGCCGATGCCTGTCGACAACACTTTAAAGACATCGAACACGACCCAAGCGTGACCGACGTAACCTACGAAAACACCCAAGCACGCGAACGCACACAGATACTTATGGACATGTCGAACAAACACAATGCCCTGGTAATAGGCACCGGCGACATGTCGGAATTGGCACTCGGATGGGCAACCTACAACGGCGACCACATGAGCATGTACGCCGTCAACACTGGCGTACCTAAAACCCTCGTTCGACACCTCGTACAATGGTATGCCGACTACATAGCAGAACCTAAAGCACGCGAAGTGCTGCTCGACATCATCGACACACCTATCAGTCCAGAACTACTACCTGCCGACGACAAAGACAACATCACACAAAAAACCGAAGACCTCGTTGGTCCCTACGAACTCCACGATTTCTTCCTCTACTATATGTTACGTTGGGGCTTTACACCAAAGAAAATAAAAATGTTGGCGCTCAAGGCATTCGAAAACAAATACGACGAAACAACCATCACACATTGGCTAAAAACCTTCATGAGAAGATTCTTCAACCAACAGTTCAAACGTAGTTGTATGCCCGACGGACCAAAAGTGGGAAGCATCAACCTCTCGCCACGAGGCGATTGGCGCATGCCAAGCGACGCATCATCGAAAGAATGGCAAGAAAACATCTAATCATGCCACAATAAACGAGACTTTTTCTCGTTACACATAAAAAAACAACCATCGCAACACCGCGATGAAATAACAGCGTATCAAAGCGTTGATACCGCTTTACTCTTTGACCGACAGTAAGACTCACATAGTTGTTGTAACAAACTACCACAGAAACAATTAACAATAAAAATATCAACAATATGGAAACCACCACCAACAACAATCAAAACATCAAAAAGACCAAACAACAACGTCGTCGCATCATGAAGCCTATGGACGTAGGCAGCAAAGCCGAGTCGCGATTCAAAACCTATGGCGACAAGAAAGACGAACATGCAACTGCACTCGCCGTTTTGGAACGTGTAAAAAAGCTGGAACAAGAGAAGCTCAAACTCCTTAAAGAAGGTAAGTTGAAAGCAGAAACCACCGACCTTCTCAAAGGGGAAAAAACGGTTTTCAAAGCAGCGTAACCCCAAAAGAAAAAGCCATCAATCCACACACTGATTGATGGCTTTTTTTGTTCCCTCATCATTTTTTGTCGGCATGCACGAAACCAAAACTCTCCACAAGAAATTATTTTCAGCATGATTTTTTTCGTGCATCGCCACAAGAAATTATTTTCAGCGCTCACGAAACCAAAACTCCCCACGTAAAATTATTTTCGGCATGAAAACTTTCGTGACTCCCAAAATGAAATTTCTGTCGGCGCTCACGAAACTAAAACTCCCGGCGTGAAATTATTTTCAGCGTGCACGAAACCAAAACTCTCCACAAGAAATTATTTTCAGCATGATTTTTTTTGTGCATCGCCACAATAAATTGTTGTGGGCATGCTTGCGTTTTGTTCTTCTCGTACTTATTTTGTGTGAGTGTAAATATCTTTGTTAAGGAGAGTTAGTTTGTGCGATATTTTAATAATCGTAAATGTGGGTTGATGAAAAAAAAGAGGTCGTGCGTTGTGCAGACCTCTTTTTGGGGGTTTTATTGTTGATTACCAAACGTTATGTCGCACGGGACGACATAATTTAGTATATTTCTGCCATTTGTTGCTACGATACGAATCGTTATGCGATGTGTCGTAGAGTTTGTTTCTTTGATTGGAATAAGATAAACTGTCCTATTGTCGGACAGTTTATCTTGTTGAATAATAGCGGTTAAGTGGTTATTGTTTCTTTTCGCAAGCAAGTAGCTTGTAAACCAAGCCAGCACATGCTGCACCAACTAATGGAGCAACGATGAAGAGCCAAAGCTGTGGCAAAGCTTGTGCATTTTCAGAGAAAATGGCTTGTGAGATTGAGCGTGCAGGGTTCACGCTGGTGTTGGTCAAAGGAATGCTGATGAGGTGGATGAGTGTCAAGCAGAGACCGATGGCAAGACCAGCGAATTTATTGTTGGCACGTTCGTCGGTAGAACCGAGGATGACTAAGAGGAAGATGAATGTGAGCACTGCTTCAACGATGAATGCACCACATGCGTTGGTTTGGAGGTAGCCGGCTTCAACATCAACAGCACTGAAGAAATCGCCATAACCATTGGCGGCAAATGTGCCAACTTCCATGCCTGCTGTTTTTACTATTGCAAACAGCACGCCTGCAGCAATGATAGCGCCCACGATTTGTGCAACCCAGTAGGCGAGCATTTCTTTTGCACTCATTCTGCCGTTAACAAAGCAACCGAATGATACGGCTGGGTTGAGGTGTGCGCCAGAGATGTGTCCGATGCCATAAGCCATTGTTACAACAGTGAGACCGAAGGCTAACGCTACGCCAAGGAAGCCTACGTGGCCAAAGAGTGCGGTTCCGCAACCGCCAAGCACGAGCCAGAATGTGCCAAGACATTCTGCTAACATTTTGTTGGTTAGTTTCATAGCTTTAAATTTTTTATGAGTTAAACAAGTTGTGAATAAATGCGTTATTTTAATATTTTCGTCCTTCAAATTGTTCTATCATATGTCGCCATTCGTCGGAGATGGGAATGGTTATGTTGTTCTTGTAGTCGAATCCTACCATCACGGTTTTACACACGCATTTGATGTCGTTGTTGTCGAGGTCGATGATGCGTTGTATGAGTGTGAAACTTTTGTTGCCAATGTGACTTACGGTGGTTTGTACGGCTACGTTGCTGTCGAGAAAGACGGGTTTGAGGAAGTCTACCTCGGCATGTGCTACGACTACATCGACGCGTTCAGGTGTCATCATTTCGCCTTTAATGGCTGAGAAATAGGATGTTTTGCCGAGGTCGTAGAATGAGAAGTAGACGGAGTTGTTGACGTGCCCCAGACTGTCGGTGTCGTTGAAACGAAGTTGAATGGGTATGCTGTGTTTAAATACTAATTCTTCCATAGTTTCTTTTTCTTTTGTTTGCAAAGATACGTTTTTTTTCTATATCTTGTTTTTGTGGTTATTATTCGTTCAAGAGTGAGTCGATAAGTTGACACATTTGTTGAAATTCTTCGGGTTCGTAGAGTCGTGTTAACATGACGATGGTGCCGTTTTTGTCGACGATGACGTTGCGTGTGATGCCAGAGTCGTGCACAGCAAAGCGGTCGAACACTGTTGCTGTGGTGTCGCGTAGCATGGGGTAGGTGATGCCTGTTTTTTCTATGAAATGTGTGGTAGTTTCGTAGTCGTCTTCGCGGTCGATGGCGTAGAGTAGGAAGTTATCGTTGTCTTTGTGGCGTTGCCATATTTGTTGCTCGATTTCAGGCATTTCTTTTCGGCAAACGCCGCACCAACTGGCGGTGAATTGAAGCATTACAACTTTACCAGCGAAGTCGTCTGTTGTAATGGTGTTGCCTTCCATGTCGATGAGTGTGAATGCCGGCAGTTGGTCGCCAACGGCTACGATGTAATCGCGTTCGTCGGCTGTTGGTGCTGTTACGTCTGCCACCATGGTTGAGTCGTTGGTGTCGGCACTAGTGGTGTTGTTGCTGGTTTGTTTGCAAGCCGTGAATAGGAGTGTTAGCACGGCGAGTGTGAGTAGTTGATACCTCATAAGTTGATACATTATTATATTATTGTGGTGTTATTTCTCCGTTTTCTATTTGGAATATTTTGGCAGGACAGTTGGCGTGT
The DNA here is from genome assembly GCA_030523485.1 of Bacteroidales bacterium. Taxonomy (GTDB): domain Bacteria; phylum Bacteroidota; class Bacteroidia; order Bacteroidales; family Paludibacteraceae; genus HGM05398. Next base: position 16,575 of record JAUNIJ010000014.1, on the reverse strand, counting down.
TGCAACAGTTGGTCGATGTGTAGCCGGTTGGTGTCGGTGATGAATATTTGTCCGAATTCTTTGTCCGACACTATTTCGATGATGCGTGCCACACGTTGTGCATCGAGTTTGTCGAAGATGTCGTCGAGCAGGAACAGTGGTGTGGTAGAGCAGTGTTGTTTCAACAGTGCAAACTGAGCCATCTTCATGGCGATGAGTGTGCTTTTGCTTTGTCCTTGCGAGGCGGTGTGTTTGATGGGGTGTGAGTTGATGAATATTTCGATGTCGTCTTTATGGCTTCCTCGGGTAGTATAGCCTAAGATGCGGTCGCGTAGATAGACTTCTTTGAGTTGTTCGGTGAGTGCTACGGGTTTTGCCAGGTGTGACGTGTAGTTTAGTGTAATCTCTTCTTTGTTTTGTGAGATGGTTTGATAGTATTTTTCAAATAGTGGTGTGAATGTCTCGATGAATTCGCGTCGTCGTGTGTAGATGTAGGTGGCTGCTTGTTCCATCTGCATCTCTACGATTTCCAACACGGTGGCGTCTGGTTCAACTTCTTCTTTTAGTAGTGCGTTGCGGTTGTTGAGTGCGGTGTTGTAGTTGTTGAGTGCAGTGAGGTATTGTAGATCGTACTGCGAGATGGCGGAGTCGAGAAATTTTCGTCGTTCGTCGCTACCATCTTTGATGAGTGCTTCGTCGGCTGGTGAGATGATTACCAAGGGTATCAAACCTATGTGGTCGGCAAAGCGAGGGTATCGTTTTTTGTTGCGTGAGATTTGTTTTTTTGTGCCTGCTTTTACACCGCATGTGATGTTTTCTGTTTGTTCGTTGCGTAGGTAAGTGCCTTGAATCATAAACATATCGTTTTGGTAGCGTATGTTTTGTGAATCGATAGGATTGAGTCGGCTTTTGCAGAAAGAGAGGTGGTAGATGGCGTCGAGGATATTGGTTTTGCCCATGCCGTTGTTGCCAACAAAACAGTTGATTTTGTCGGAGCAGTCGATGGAGCATGTGGCAATGTTCCGATAGTTGAGTAGTGTGAGGTGTTGTAGTGTTAGACTCATGCGTTGAGTGTTTCAATTCGTGTTAGCAGTTGTTGAGCTGCGTTGTTTTTGGCTTGAAATGCGTTGGTGTAGTGCTTCCAGAAAGTGTCGTGTTCGAAATCACCATGTACGGTAGCAAAGTCGGATTGTGTGGTAGCGACGTTGCCATCAATGCCATAGCCTACTTGCATGTTGTTGGCATATTCTTTTTGTATGTCTTTGGCAATGTTTGCCAAGTGGGTTTTGCATAGTGTGGGGTATGCTTTGAGCAATTGTATGATGGTGGTTTTGTTGTCGAGTTTCAGCAGTGAATGCGTGAATGTCCATGTCGCTTCTGTTGTTGCGGCATCGGCTTGTTGGAAATGTTGGTTGATGTTGTCGATAGTGGGTTGCTCTGTTTTAATGCGTTTGCAAATGTCTACGATGCTTGTTTCTGCCATCAGCATGCCTGCCATGTCAATCCAATGATTGTGTGTGGTGTGGTGCTGTGGTTGCAGTAGAGCAAGCAGTTCTTGTTCGTTATTGAATGTTTTGTTACTGAGTCTGTCGACAATTTGTTCAACGGCAAAGCATTGTATGGCAGCTTCGTAAAGTGCGATGCCTTCTTGAAGATGTTGTGACGACAGCGTGTAACCTTCGATGTTGGCGCTGTTATTGGTGTTAAGTTCTTTAAGTTGTTGTAACCCGTGACTTATTTTTTCGATGGTGTAGGGGTTGAGTGCATCGAAATGTATGATGTCTTGTTGGTGTGCGTTGTTTCTGACGTCTCTCTCTCTCCATTTTTGTTCGTCGCGCATCGTGCCTGATGCTTTTAGTGTTGCGCCAGGAAGGATAGAGAGTGTGCCGTTGTTTTCGAGCAGCAGACTGAATGGGAAGTTGGTGGTGTTGCCGTGGTTGGTGTGTTTTCCTTTGATTAAAGAGAATGCGCCCATGCGTGCGGGCCAAAGGATGTAGGAGTCGCTGGTGGTTTTTGTACCGCGTTCGAGAATGCCTTGATGACGTGCACCTAAACGATACATATGGTTGCTTTGGTTGCTACCGCTGCCAGCGTTGTAGAATGAGTAGTAGCCTCCGATGAGTAGTGTTGATTTGTGGTGTGTTACGGTGAATGGGCCTGCGAATATAGCGCATGCTTCACCATGGTAGAATTGTGAGTTGGAGAAGATAAGTGAGTCGGTGGCTGAGAATTGTTTGCTGACGATGCTTCCCTCGCCAATGAAACAGTGGTCGACGATGGCTTGCTCGGTGATTTTGCTTCCCCATAACGCAATGAAATGTTTTGCTATTACACCGTTGCCTATTTCTGTGGGTTGGTTGTGGTCGGATAGGATGTTGCCGTTGTTGAGCGACGCCACGCCGTGCAGATAACTGTGCGCACCAATGTTTACGTTGATAATTTCTTGGCAGTTCATTACACACGCTTTTTCGCCAACGGTGCAACTCTCGGAGGCATACTGTTCGGTTTGTTGCTCGATGGCTTGTGTCAGTGCGTTGATGAGTTCGTTGTCGTGACGGTAGAAAGTAAGTAGGTAGGCAATCTGTGCTGTTAGTTCGGGACAAATGGGTACTTCTCGACCGCCTGTTTCGTTCAGCACGTTCACTTTTGTGCCACATCCAAAGGTGCTTTTACCAACACATGCAATTGTTTTGCAGTTGATAATTTCTGCTTCTATTTCAACATTACAATTGATTAATGTGGCATTGGTAATAATACAATTGTCGGCAATGTGACAGTTTTGTAGTGTGGTGTTGTAGATGCCAGATTTTAAACGTAGTCCATTGTTGACGCATTTTTCTTTAGTGAAGATGCCAAGTGTGTTATTACCGATGAAATGTACGTTATTAATAGGTGTGGCATTGAAGTTGGTGCTGACAGCGATTTCATGCCAGTCGGAAGCCGTGCAGTGCTGTGCTTTTAGTTGTTTGATTTCATCGTTTGTAAGTGGTCGTGTCAACATATCTCAAACTGTTTGTGTTTGCTTGTTGTGTCGTGCGGTGTTGAGCACAGCATCGACAATTTCTTGTGGTGTTATTTGGTGCATGCAAGAGTAATTGCCCTTGGTGCATATTTTGTTGCCATAAATGGAGCATGGTCGGCAGTTGAGTGCTTGTTGTAGGATAATAGAATCGGCGGTTTGCCAACCGGTGAAACCACAGTAAGGGTGTGTGGCGCCCCATATCGACACCGTCGGCGTGTGTGCTAATGCTGCCATGTGCATGTTGGCGGAATCCATTGTGAGCATTGTGTTTAACTGCCCCATATAATTCAATTCGTTTGCCATGCCACCAAGTGTATCGGAACATTGGGTGTGAGGGTATTGTTGTCGCCATTGGTGCAACGTTTCCATCTCTTTGCTACCTGCTCCGAATAACATGATGTTGATGTTGTTTGTGCCACTGAGTTGCTCAACAACTTGTTGCATCAGTTCAAGTGGATAAATCTTGCCTGTGTGTTGTGCAAAGGGTGCAATGCCGATTCTTAAGATATCGTCTTTGATGTTGTTGCGTGAGAATATAGGGGTTTGGAAATCGACGGTGATGGGCAATCCTAATTTCGTAAAAACATCGGTATAACGTTCTGTTACTGGTTTCAGTGGCTTTAGTGTCTTGTTGTTTTTTCGAGTTAGTTTTCTCTTTTCGTGTCGTCCTTTATCGATGGTTGCAGTGCGTTTTCTTTTCAACCATGCGTTTAGTGTGATGCGTCGTGAACGTAGGGAGCCGTGTAGGTCGGCGATGGCATCGAATTTCGGCAGCTCGATTTCGTTCATCAGTTTTTGCCATCCGCGGTTACCGTGGTGTGCTTCTTTAAAGTCGGCACCAATAAATTGAACGTTATTGGGGAGTGTCGAGAATAATGGTGCGCAGTTTTTTTTGCTGAGCATTGTTATCGTTATGTCAGGGTATGTTTCTGCCAATGCGCGAATAATTGGCACTGACATGGCTACATCGCCCAAGGCAGAAAAGCGTATAACGAGCAGATGGCGCATTATTGTTTGTGGATTATTTTTTTGCGTAAAGCACAGGATTTAAAGCAGGGTCGTTGTACATTTTCATCTGCTTATATACTTTCATCATTACTTCGCCTGTAGCCATGCTGTTAAGCAGTTGTTCGATTGCTGTTATGAGGTCGTCTTGTTGTTGTAGTAATACGTTCAGTTTGGCCTGACATTTTTTGATGTGCTCGGCAGTAGCGTCAGCACGCTCTGCTTCAATGCGCATGTGATAGATTTTGAGTTGTAGTATCGAAAGTCGATCGATAGCCCACGCTGGACTTTCTGTGTTGATTCTTGCCTCTTTTTGAGGTGTTACATTGTGATATTTTTCCCAAAAATAACTATCGATAAGTTCGACCAAATCAGTTCTTTCTTGGTTGGAAAAGTCGATACGACGTTTTATCTTCAATGCTTCGTCGGGTAAAATTTCGGGATTGCGGATAATGTCTTCTAAATGCCATTGAACGGTGTCAATCCAAGCTTTATGATAGAGGTGATATTCGATGGAAGTGGGCTCGTAGCTGCAAGTTATGGGTGTGTCGACGTTGTCAGTTTCGTGATATTTGTCGATAGCGTTTCTGAAAATGTCGATGCTTTTTTCAATGAAAGTCATAGTGTGATTGGTTGCTGAGTATAAATATAGAAACGGACTTATCCAATGTGTGATTGAATAAGCCCGTTAGATTTTTGTTGTTAGAATCGATAAACGGCAGCTACACCGCAAGAGATGCCTGTAGCTAAGAATGTTGGTGACCATCCGTCGAAGTAGTCATAGCTGGCACCAAATAGACCAACCCAAGTCGAGAAGTCTACACTTGGATGAATTCGAAAACGTAGCTGTGGACGAATTCCGAGATCTGATGTTCCAATGTAATCGTTGAAAAAGATGTCGCCGCCAGCAAGTAAGTCGATGTAGACGATGTCGTTGTGCCATGGTGTGAAACGGAACCATGCATCGGCAGATCCATAGGCGTAGTTGAAATCGGTATAAACACCTAAACCAGCTTCTACAGCAAACATGTCGTTGAATTCGTAGCCAGCACGTGGAATCAGTGTGAATTGGAAACCATCAGTGTTGTATCCAAGTGAACCGCTACCACCTAAATACCATTGTGCTTGAGCTGTTGTACCTAATGTCAAGCAGAGTGCTAAGATTGCTAATAACTTTTTCATAGTGTTGTAGTTTTTGGGGGTTAATTGTTTTTTGGAATGTCGCGTTTAATGCCTTTTTTCTTGAGGAAATTCAAGTCTTTCTTGCTACGTTCATCCTCATTCTTGGCTTTTATTTTCGAGACTTTTGTGTCTCCGTTTTTAGTTTGAGTGAGGTAGTAGTAGAATTCGTTTTCGTTTTGTTGGATTTGAAAACCATCCAATGTATAGATTTTGTGTCCGCGTTCGTCACCGATGATACGTATTGTAAGTTTTGTGCCGTCAGGATTGGTGATTACGATAGGATATGGTGGTGCGGGTACTGTTACTTCTTTAGCATATGTGAATGTGCATATGGCTAGTAGAATGACAGCAAGGATTGATTTCTTCATAGTGTGTCTATTTGTTGTCGTTGATTTTATTAATTGGTTGTGTGAGGTCTCCTTGGTCAAAGAGTGTAGGGCAAGCAGAATCCATACGTTCAAACACACTGTTCATGAGAATCTCACGTACACATTTCGATGTGTTTTTTATTTTAAATCGTTTGGTGTAGAGTTCCAACATCTTCTTTTCCTTGTCGTTGAGTAAGATGCATAGGCGATGTTCTCTTTTGAGCGTATTTCTAACGATTGGCTCTTTTCTCTTGCTTCTCTTTTGTCTCATAATATTGAGATGATTGTTATCCTACTGTTACTCCTGCATGTACTGGTTTTGATGGTGTGACAAGAACCAACTTGCCATCAGCGTTGACAGCAGAGAGAATCATACCTTGACTTTCGATGCCTTTCAATTTCCTTGGTGGAAAGTTTGCAATGAAAAGTACTTGCATACCTACCAATTCTTCTGGGTTTGGATAGCTTTGTGCGATGCCAGAAACGATGATGCGGTCGGTGCCAGTGCCGTCGTCAAGTGTAAATTGAAGCAGTTTGTCTGCTTTTGGTACTTTTACACAGGCTTTCACTGTGCCTACGCGTATGTCGTTCTTCTCCCATTCGTCAAAGGTTGTGTTTGTTTTTATTGGTTCTGGTTGGAAAGCGGCCAATTCGTTTGCTTTCTTTTTCTCTTCCAATTTCTGAAGTTGTACGTTGATAATGTCATCTTCAATCTTGTTGAATAACAATTCTGGTGTCTCAACTTGCGCATTTAAAGTCATGAGGTCGAATTGTCCTAACATTGACCATTCGATGTGGTCGATGTGTAGCATGTCACGCAGTTTTTTCGAGCTAAAAGGTAGGAACGGTTCGAAAGCAATCGACAAATTTGCGGCTATTTGTAGCGCAATGTTCATGATGGTTGCTGTACGTTCCATGTCGGTTTTTGCTAGTTTCCATGGTTCAGTGTCAGCAAGGTATTTATTGCCGATGCGGGCCAGGTTCATTGTCTCACGTTGTGCTTCGCGGAAACGGAAATTCTCCATGTTAATGGCTATGTTTTCTGCTGTTTTGGCAAACTCTTTCAACGTCTCATTGTCATATTCTGTCAAAGTGTTTCGTGCAGGTACTTTGCCATTAAAATATTTGTGTGTGAGTACTAAGGCGCGATTGATGAAATTGCCGTAGATGGCAACCAGTTCGCTGTTGTTGCGTGTTTGATAGTCTTTCCAAGTAAAGTCGTTGTCTTTTGTCTCGGGAGCATTGGCAGTAAGCACGTAACGAAGCACATCTTGTTGACCAGGCATATCTTCCAAAAATTCGTGCAACCATACAGCCCAGTTTCTTGACGTTGAAATTTTGTTGCCTTCCAGGTTTAAGAATTCGTTAGCTGGCACGTTGTCCGGTAGATTGTAGCTGCCGTCGGCTTTGAGCATAGCAGGGAACACGATGCAGTGAAATACGATATTGTCTTTGCCAATAAAATGAATCATGCGTGTGCTCTCGTCTTTCCACCATGTTTCCCAGTTTCCAAATTTCTCTGGTTGTTCATTGCAAAGGTCGATGGTGTTGCTGATATAGCCAATTGGGGCGTCGAACCATACGTAAAGCACTTTGCCCTCGGCACCTTCAACAGGTACAGGAACGCCCCAACTAAGATCGCGACTCACTGCACGTGGTTGTAATCCGAGGTCAAGCCAACTTTTACATTGTCCGTAAACATTAGTCTTCCACTCTTTGTGATTTTCAAGAATCCATTCGCGTAACCATGCTTCATGTTTATCGAGTGGCAAATACCAGTGCTTGGTTTCACGCATCACTGGTTTACTTCCACTAATGGCTGATTTTGGATTAATTAAATCGGTTGGTTGTAACGATGTGCCGCATTTCTCACATTGATCACCATAAGCACCTTCGGCATGGCAGTGTGGACATTCACCAGTGATGTAACGATCGGCAAGAAATTGTTGTGCTTCTTCGTCGTAGTATTGCATCGATGTTTTTTCGATAAACTCACCTTTATCGTACAATTTCTTGAAGTAATCAGATGCTACACGATGATGGGTTGCTGAGGTTGTGCGTGAATAAACGTCGAACGATATACCAAGACCTTCAAACGATTTTTTGATAATTTCGTGATAGCGGTCTACAATATCTTGTGGCGTAACACCTTCTTTGCGCGCTTTAATCGTGATAGGTACACCATGCTCATCGCTTCCACCGACAAACATCACTTCTTCACCTTTTAAACGGAGATAACGTGCGTAGACGTCAGCTGGAACGTAAACACCAGCCAAATGGCCAATGTGTACAGGACCATTTGCATAAGGAAGAGCAGATGTGATAAGTGTTCTCTTAAAGGATTTCATATTCTGTTGTTTAGATTTTTGGGGGCTTTATGTGTAGAAAACCCATTTTACACACTGCAAATTTACTACTAATTATTTAAACTGCAGTTATCTGACGGTGTATAATTCCTTGTGTTATTCTGTTATTTCGTGTTTTGTTTTTGTGTCGCTCCTATTTTCCGATGAGAACAATCGTAATTACAAACTAATTTGTGGAAAACTCGTGACATTGAACCGTAAAAAAGATTTGCTAATACGTAAAAAAGATGTACCTTTGCCATTTAGATGAGTAAGTGTTCCCTCGTCTATACTACAACTTGTAAAACAATTGAAAATGAAAAAAATATATCGTTTTATATGTCTCTTTTTTACAGCATGGCTTTTGGCATCATGTAGTGGAAACAACCTGTCTGTTGGCGTTGAAATTCAACCAGATATCGATGCTATTAATTCTGTTGTCGATATCTTTAGTGTTGAGTCGCGCGATGTATTAGCACCACCTGTATCAGCACAATGCGACACAACATGCATGTTGTTAGGCAACTACTATAGCAGTCGTTACGGAGGCACCAAAGCGGAACTTTTAGTACAATTTATGCCGCCAGAAGGCTACACCTTCCCATCGGAAGCTTATAATCCTGTGCCAGACTCTCTGGTGATGATTATGACGTACAATGGTTTCACTGGCTCTTTTAACGAACCATTCGAATTGGCTGTCTACGAGATGAACCTCGGTTCTATCGACTACAATCAGCAATACCTCTCGGATCTTGATGTCAACGAATTCTGTGATCGCTCAATCCTAATGGGCAAACAAATCTCAACAAGTCTCGACCTAACACTCTCAACAGAAGAACTAGACGCTGAAGACTATCAAGCTTATATTTATTACAAATTTAGCGATGAGCATCTACAACGCTTCTTCAACATGCCGCGGTCGGTTTATGAGTCGAGAGAAGCATTTCTCAACGAATTCAAAGGAGTCTACATCACACCAACCTACGGACAATCGACAATGCTCTATCTTAGAGAGATTTATCTTCAACTCTACTACCACTACACCTATCAGAAAAATGGCGTTGACACTGTCGTCACAACCTACATCACCTTCCCTGCTTCGCATGAAGTGCGCCAGCTAAACGCTATCTCACACCCTAATCGCGAACAGTATATCAACAAAATCGATAGCTTAAACATCATGAAAGGCGTTGGTGGCATCTACACTGAAATAGACATACCTATTGGTGAAATGCGACGTAGAATCAACGATAGCATTGGCGATAAAATGCTGATGATGAATAGCGCCGTTCTTTCATTTGAAATCACCGACGTAGAATTGGCGGCACGTTCGATGCCTATGTTCTCCAATTTATTGTTGCTCCCGTCCGACCAAGTAGAGGAGTTTGTGAGAACCAACACCTTGCCAAACACCTACGATACAACCATGGTAGTGGGGTACTATAACATAACACCACAACGCGAATATCAGTTCGACCTCGCCTATTTCCTCGCAAAACGTATACGTTCGAACCCAACCGACTACGACGAAGTGTTGAAAATGACTGTGATGCCAATTGCGACAACACAAAGCACAACGTCGTCGGGAACGACAGGCATCACTGCTGTTCGCCCGATGAAACAACTCAGCGCGGCTTCAATTCGCAGCAGTAAAAACAACTATTCACCCATGAGAATTGAGATCTCATACAGTGGTATGTAGTAAGTGCTTACAAATATAATATCACCCACAATATTTGAAAAATAACATGCAAAATATACAACTCTCACTCCGTTGGGTGGGAGTTTTGCTCTTTTTAGCAGTGGCACCGTGTCTCTTTGCGGCACGTGGTGATACGCTATTTACAAATTATAGTAAAGGCACCTATCACACATGTGCAGTGCGGTATGTAGATGCGCAAATGGCACCTACCGACAGCCTCGTCGACTTGCTCATCTATCAGTTTCGAAACGACATCGAACCAATATTCGATTGGGCTTTCAAAGGATTAGGAAATAGCCAAAGCGACAAAGAACGACGCGAAGTGCAACTCTATTTCCGTCGTTTTGCATTTGACGAAAAAACCAGTGTGGGAACATTTTGGGCTGACATTGTTGTGCCTGGTGTAAAGACATTTAAAGATGTAGAAGTGAAAAGCCGAATACTGAAAAATGTCGTTCCTGACAAACAGATTACAACCACCATGGAAATCTTCTACTCCAACTCAATACTCAAGGATGCACATGGCACACTGCGTATTGTTAAAGTTGATAATCAACTTGCTGTGCGAATAGATACTTTCGTGACTTTCGGCTGGTTTTTCAATATCTTCATCACGCAACGACGCTATCGCAACTTGTTGGAGTGGCGCGTCGCCGGATTTGTCGATAATCTTTCTGAAGCATTTAACATGGCAAGTCGATAGACACACATTAATTTTTGAACAACAATTAGAAACATTATCATAATGAATTCATTTTCACACGAAGCAACTGAAGTACTTAATTTCGCCGTCGAAGAGGCAGAACGACTCGGGGCAAACTCGCTCACAAAAGAACATGTCTTCCTTGCCATACTTCGACTGCCCGACTGCAATGCCATGAAACTTATTAGGCAGTACATGATTCCATATGATGCAGTCAAAAACTACATCGAAAAACAATACAACACCACCAACACCATCGACTCGTTGCCACCACGACGTATCGAAAGAAGCATCGAATTTGTCTCGCTACAACGCATTGCCTACATGGAAGCAATGAGAATGAACAGTGCTGAAGTTGGCACAGAACACCTACTACTTGCTTTCTTAAAACTCGTACAACAACACGACGAATGGAACCAAACATTCCCACAATTGCGTGAGGCATACTACCAAATCACCAACACACGACCCGAGAAAAAAAATGAGAAACAAGACGATGGCGAGATGATGGTAGTGGATCTCCAAGACGATGAAAACAATCAAGAACGACGTGAACCACAACAATGCCAACTTGGAGACAATAAAAAAGACGTCAACATGTTTTTTGGTGATGAAATTTTCGACCCAATAGATACTGATGGCGTGGGAAACCCAAACAATGTCGACACTAAAGAGAGTAAAACACCAACGCTCGATAAATATGCCAAAGACTTGACGCGAATGGCGGCTGACGGACAACTCGACCCTATGATCGGACGCGAGAAAGAACTCGATCGTATGATTCAAATTCTCTGTCGCAGACGTAAAAACAACCCGGTGTTGATTGGTGAGCCTGGAGTTGGGAAATCGGCTATTGTAGAGGGACTTGCGCAACGTGTCGTTGAAAATAAAGTGTGTTCGCTCCTTAATGATAAACGCATTGTACAACTCGACATGATGACTCTTGTGGCTGGTACAAAATACCGTGGACAGTTTGAAGATCGCATCAAATCGGTTGTTGAAGAACTTGAAGAAAACCCGAATATCATACTTTTCATCGATGAGATACATACCATTGTGGCTGCTGGCGCTGCTGAAGGCTCAATGGATGCTGCTAACTTACTAAAACCTTCATTGTCGCGTGGTAAAATTCAATGCATTGGTACCACAACACTCGATGAGTATCGCAAGAAAATTGAGAAAGACGGTGCCCTCGAACGTCGTTTTCAAAAAGTAATGGTTGACGCTAATACCAAAGAAGAAACGGTTGAAATACTGACTCATCTAAAGACACACTACGAACATTATCACGGAGTTATCTATTCAGATGAGGCTTTGACTGCATGTGTCAATCTCACAGAACGTTACATTACCGATCGTTCGTTCCCCGACAAAGCCATCGATGCACTCGATGAAGCTGGTGCAAGGGCACACATGAAAAATTTTGTCGAACCAGAAGAGATTGGAGTGTTGCGAAAAAAAATTAGCGATACGATTGCTGAGAAACGTCAAGCCGAAAAAAAACTTGATTTTGAGCGCGCTGCAGTACTGCGTGAGAAGGAAAACATGCTGAAAACAGATTTGGAAAATTTGAGACTTACAATCAAAAAACAAGCAGATAAACAACGTGTTGTCATTACCGAAGACGATATGGCATTGACGGTCTCCTTAATGGCTGGCGTACCGTTACAACGTGTTAGTCAAGCAGAAAACGAGCGCTTAGCGAAAATGGGCGACGCACTTAATGGTAGTGTCGTTGGACAAGACGAGGCCATCAACACCGTAGTAAAAGCTATTCAGCGAAGCAGAATCGGATTGAAAGACCCATCGAAACCTATCGGAAACTTTATATTCTTAGGTCCTACAGGTGTGGGTAAAACGTTATTGGCAAAGAAATTAGCGGAATATTTGTTCGGTTCGCAAGATGCGTTGATTCGTATCGACATGAGCGAATACATGGAGAAAATCAATGTGTCTCGACTCATTGGTGCTGCACCGGGTTATGTGGGTTACGAAGAAGGAGGACAACTGACAGAACAAGTGCGACGTAAGCCTTATTCGATTCTTCTGCTCGACGAGATTGAAAAGGCACATAACGATGTGTTTAACCTCTTGTTGCAAGTGATGGATGAGGGCAGATTGACAGATAGTCTTGGACGCGTAGTCGATTTTCGCAACACGGTGATTATCATGACGTCGAACGCGGGCACACGTCAATTGAAAGATTTTGGCAGAGGTGTTGGTTTTGCACTCCCTGATGAAAACACTAGATTTCGTGAACGTGCTGTTATCGAAAAGGCTTTGCGAAAGACTTTCTCACCAGAATTCCTCAATCGTGTCGACGATGTGGTGATGTTCGATTCTTTGCAAAAGGAACATATCCTTAAAATCGTAGACCTTGAGTTCGCTGCTGTATTGAAGCGCACAAAAACTCTTGGTTTCGAATTGACTTTGACCAACGAAGCAAAGCATTTCTTAGCCGACAAAGGATACGATCAACAGTTTGGGGCTCGTCCTTTGAAACGTGCCATACAAACCCATGTCGAGTCGGTGCTGACAGAATATTTGTTGTTACATCCCTCTCATCCTAACATACTCGAACTTACTGTTGATATAGACAATGCTACATTGAAAATTATAGAGTAGGGCGGTTGGCTCGTTTTAAGTATATAAGGCTTAGTGTAGATAGTATTGAAAAATTAATTTTTACTATAAGACCCGTAAAATAAAAGGCTTAGAGGTTACACTCTAAGCCTTTTGTTGTTTTATCAAACTGACCTTTTTTTACTACTTTATCACCACTCGTTGGTTGACTACGTGGTCTTTTGTGACGGTAGTCAAAACATACACACCTTTTGACCATGATGAGGTGTTGAAGGTTGCTTCAGTGGCGTTGACTGCTTTGTCGAGCATCAATGTCCCATTGATGCTGTAGATGCGGATTGTTTGTATCTCTTTTGACGTGTCTTCTGATTTGACGGTTAAGGTGTTGTGACAAGAGTAGATGTTGATACCATCATCTTGTTCGTTCGTATTGACATCCATCAATCCAAGGTCTGATTCAGATTTAAATGCCATAAAAATGCAATTCAAGTACCTTGCTGTTGCGCTATCAGTGACATTGCTCCATACCCCAACACCATCAGTGTGTTGAAGAATTAATTCGTTTGTTTTTGTTATGATGCGGTCACTTCCCCAAAAGTAGTCGTCGACAGTATATGCATTGTATAATTTTGCAAATTCGCACCCCCAATAGCCAGGAATTCTTGTCGTAAATATTGTTCTCGAGACTTCTGGATTCGAGAAAAATATAGAATCCCACGTCATCCGAATCGGTAGTGAATCCCACTCGAAAGCTATAGCAATAGGAGTGTGACACCACGACCATTTAGAGGTCGTATCTCTTGCAATAAGTTGTTTTTTTTGATAGATGGACGAATCCCAATTAAAGTCTCCAATGTAGGACCATTGGTCTCCGCATGGGTGACTCCAAACAAAACCTACAGAATCGCGACTATAAGCACGTTCACCTAATAGCGTGTCTAAGCCTTGTGATGCGTTGGGGTGACAACCAACAATAAGTGAATCGCGTGAGCCATTAAGCGTTTCAAAATAGAGTGTGGTTTGACTTTCTTGTGCCAATGCGTTTAGTGCGAAAACCATAAGGAATAATGCTGTAAGTAATTGTTTCATAGTTGTAAAGATTAGTTGTTTGTTTTTACGAAGTTTTTTGAATCGGAGGTTATGCCATCAATTACGAGGCTGACGGCGTAAGTGCCTAAGACGTAGGAGGTGGCAGAAAGGCGAAGGGTCGGCGCAGACGTTGAGAGCAAACGGGTGTCAACGGTTTGCCCAAATTGATTGATAATGTCTATTCGTGCGTTTTGAACGTCGCTATCAAGGCGGCATACGATGGTAAATTCGTTGGCAACGGGGTTTGGCGAGATGCTTTCGATAGTGCCACGAGGTAGATTTACAGTGACGCTGTCGTAGGCTTTGTAGCTGTCGGTATTCGACTGTACTTCAAGGATGTAGGTGTTGGTATGGTTGTCTATCGTGTCGGAAACTATTTGTCCCTCTCCTACGTCGGTCTGTGATACATCGTGCCATTGGTAGGTGGCAGACTCTGCGGCCGTTGCTGCAGAAAGGGTAATAATGCCGTCTTCTGCCGATACAATCTGAGCCGTTGCCGATGCTGTTAGCAGTCGTGCAGCATTGTAGTGTATGTTGATGTGTGTGCCCGTAAAGAGGGTGTCGGCGGTGCTTTGTGTAATGTCGAGTCCGAAATCGGCATCATTAGGTAAAGCTCCCGACACGAGATTTACTTTGATGTCGATGGATGATAGCACACCTTCGGTTATGTTGAGGTTGTAGAATGTTGCGGTGGTATCAGACAAATGGAACGTGGTTCCACGTTTGTAGGTAAGTCCACGCATCTCGCGACCGTTGCTCGCCCACACGTCGAATAACTCGTCACTCAGTGTGATGTAGATTTCAGCCACATCGTTGACGTTTTTATCGATTTGTGTGTTACGATTAGCAGTGATGTTGATGTTAAAGTCGCCATTTTGTGTGTTCAATGGGTTTGCAAGCAAAACAGTAGATACGTTATTGTTGCCGTTTAGGTATTGAATACTTTTGGTTGCCACGTTGTTGGAGTTGCTAACCAGCGAGGCGGTTGGGACGGTGTTGTCGATGTTGGCTGTTGTAAGCCCATCATCGATAACTGCTAATAGGGCGTATCCTGCATTCACCGAACGTGGTGTTGTGTTGCCCAAGCATAGTGCGTCGAATGTCAAATTGGGTTGCTGGTCGGCGGTCCAAGGAATCGTCATATCGATGGAGCTTCCTGGTAGAATTTGCTCGCCGATGATGAGGTTGTCTGCAATGATGCCATGAACAATGATGCTATCGCCCGTGGCATTGCAATAGTATGGTGCGCCGTCTTTCCAACCATTAGGCCAAAAGGCGTTGCACAAGGGCGTTCCCCAGTAGAGACTGACACGTTCGTTACCGCTAGATGGTTCTGTGCCATTGTTGTGGACAGTGAGTTTCACAACGTAGTTTTCGCCCGATTGTAGGCTATTGTCTTCTACCATTCCGTTTGAACCGTTAATCACTTGTATGTCGGGACTGTTGAGTAGGTGTGGCATCGTTGTTGTGGTGCCGTTGTCTGTCTCATTGTCTCTAAGGTAGAGGTCGTAGTCTGATTGGATGATTTCGTAACTTCCATTGCCTATCACGGTGCAATGATCGGTGCAATTAGTGGTACTGTCATTTTTCGTGCCGAAGTTTGCTCTGTTAGAAATCTGAAATTTACAGTCGCTTGACTTTAGATAGAGGCAAGCGTTGTCTTTAAAGCAGACGTATCCGCCTTTACGAACCAAGATGCGATGTCCGTTTGCCATGGTGATGGTGTCATCAACAATCAGTGTACCACCATTTTCTACGACAATATCGTATTGCGACACCACAGATTTCTGAAGTTTCAACACGCCATCGTTCATCACGCGAATGCCTCCAAATCGGTTGTTTTGGTCAGCCACAAGTTCTTCCTCACCGATGTTTAGCTCTCCTCTGACTACGATGTCGGCTCTCGATGGCATCGTTGCACCGCAATTGAGTGTTAACGAACCCTCTGGCATGATTTCGAAGCCATAATAGAAACGACCTCGTGGCCAATCTTCGGTAGTTGAGATATGTTTGGTGCCAACGTAAACGCCTAAAGGAATATAATCTTGAAGTTTTGAAAATGACAAAGCAACATGCATATGTCCTACTTCCGATGCTGGTAGGTAGTTCCTTCGTATAGCAGAGCCTTGGCTCATGATTGACTGTGGGCATTTGTTCTCTATATAGTGTGTTGTTTGTTGGCTTGTGTATGCTATGTGTGATAATCCTAGTGCGTGTCCGATTTCGTGTCCCAAAGATGTTGCCATTGAGTTTGCGTAGAAATTCATAGTGTCAGAATCCCATACCACAACATGGGCCTGTGAGTCTTCTGCAAAATTACTGAGGCAAAAATTTTTTATCCAATATATGAATGTATATTGGTCTAACATAAATACTTTAGAGTAAGCATTTTCTATATTTCATATATAATTAGATGTTTGGCTATAGTTTACTCCATAATTTTGTGTAGGTGTTCTTAATAGTGTGGAGTCATACGCAGCAAAGTTTTGATGATAAATAATTTCTAATGCTGTGTTGGTGGTAAAGTAGCAACTTTCACAGTGTAACCCTGTAAATGTGTCTTTGGGTAAAATAATGTAGTTGTTGTATGTGTCTAA
>JAUNIJ010000013.1 GCA_030523485.1 Bacteroidales bacterium | reverse complement strand
AAATTATTTTCAGCGTGCACGAAACTAAAACTTCCCACAAGAAATTATTTTCAGCGTGAAAATTTTTGTGCATCGCCACAAGAAATTGTTGTCGACATGAACCATCTCAAATTTTTCGAAACAAGACTCGCAGACACAACTCCAAAAACAACGAGACAAACCCCATAAAACCTTTGAGAAAATAAATTGGCACATTAGTTGTATAATAAATAAAAATCGTATTTTTGCCGCAACGAACACTGCGACTCATTGGTCACAAAAAAGACAAAGAGACATGGCAACAAAAAGTTCACTCTCAACAAGTCAGCAACACAACACATCCACAAAACTATCGACTCAACAGCGGTGGATAATGGCATCGAGCATCCGCACAGCGCAAAAACTAAGCATGAGCCACAACCGCTACTACGAGTACCTCTCCGATTGGGCAAACAAAAACCCCGCCGTAGAACTTGTGGAAGACGATGGTAGCGACAACATCGAACGTGTCGACGACATCACGTCAGAACGTGAGATGACACCCAACACAAACCTCCAAGAATACTACCAACAAGTGTTCGAAGCGCTTGATAGCCAGACTTGTATCGGACGTCCAACACATTCCAACTTCAATAACGACGACGACGACGAACCCAAAGACCTACTCTCGACAAGACACAGCGAACAAACATTCACCGAATACCTTCAAGACCAAATACTTACCGACGACAACCAACTGCGAAGTGCCATCGAATTCCTCATCTTCTCACTCGACGACCACGGCTTTCTCAAACGCACACTCGACGAACTGTCGTACGACTTCGTAGAACAACTCTTCGACAACTACACCACCGCCACACTGCAGCAACAGTACGAAATGGAAGACGAAGCACTGCGACTGCTGAAAGAAGGACACCAGACACTACTCACGTTTGAACCCCATGGCGTCGGCACCACCAACTTTCAAGAGTGCCTGCTCATGCAACTAAACACACGCAAGCGCGACGAAATAGTCGACTGCGCCATCAACATCGTAACACACTATTACACACGATTTATGGCACTCGGCGGACGCTACGACACGGTAGAAGGAACGAAATTTGCACGAGAAATTTGTCGCGAATTCGACATCACACCCGCCGACTATATCGAGGTGCTGAAAGAAATAAAAAGTTGCAACCCTATACCTAGCGCCGGATTCTCCAACCAACAAGTGTCGCAGATGCCCGATTTCTTCGTCAAAGTACTTGAAGACGATCGCATTATGGTGGTGCAGAACTTTGGCAGACTGCCGAGAATCAGACGCACACAAGACTCAAGCGAAATACTGAAACAGTCGCAAGATAAAAGGTCGGAAGAATTTCACCACTCCTATCAAAAAAGCCTGCAAGAAGTTGATAACGAACTGTTAGACTTCAAGATGCGCAACACAGCCCTTATGCAGGTGATGCTGGGCATCGTTAAGATGCAACGCCAATTTTTTATCACTGGCGACCGTAAAGACATCGTGCCTTGCACACGACACAGCCTACACAATTTCATCAACGAAAACAGCCACTCAAAGACAAAAGTCATATCGTACTTTGCCGTCTCGAGAGCTGCCAAAGACCGCTTTTTCGCCTTCGAAGACGGTGTATTCCCACTCAGCATGTTCTTCGGTTCAAAGATAGAAACAGAAAATGGCTCTAAGTCGAAAGCATTTGTAAAAGAACGCATACTTGAACTTATAAAAGATGAAAACGGCAAATTGCTGTCGGACCAAAAAATAGCCGACAAACTCACTGCCGAAGGGATGAAGATAGCTCGTAGGACAGTAGCAAAATACCGCAAAGAGCTCAAGATAGAGAAAAACTACAAGTCGGAAAAACGAACTAAAAACACGACGAAGAAACGCTCAACAAAATAAGAGGGAAAGACGTATGCAACAAACAGTTAGTCAAAAGTTAGCACGCATCGCATCGGCTGTTCTTCAACCGATTTTCGTGCCACTCTACGCCATATTGCTGTGGTGGACCGTCGTACCTGCCGAGTTAGGTTGGAGCTACCGACTCTACTCCGCCACACCAATGTTCTTTTTTGCCTTTCTGTTTCCGGGTACAGTGCATCTATGGTACTATGCTACAGGCAGAGTGAGCGACTTCTTCATCTCCAACAAAAAAGAACGACGACCCATCTACATCATCAGCATGGTGTCGATACTGTTTTGCTGCCTGCAACTCCACCTATTTCACATCTGGCCACT
Organism: Bacteroidales bacterium; assembly: GCA_030523485.1. Lineage (GTDB taxonomy): Bacteria > Bacteroidota > Bacteroidia > Bacteroidales > Paludibacteraceae > HGM05398. The sequence goes on along the minus strand of JAUNIJ010000013.1, from coordinate 23,129 downwards.
TTCGACATTCATGCTCTACAGCCTGGTGGCCCTGTGCATCGTGAGCCTCATCAACAGACGTTGGAAAATCAGTGCTCACATGGCAGCATGGGGCTGTCTGGTTGGCGGCGTGTTTGCATTTCAATATGCAACATACCGACTCAATCTCGAACTGCTAATTCTTTTAGTGTTGCTAAGCGGCGTGCTCGGTTGGGCACGCATCGAGACACACTCGCACACACTGAGTCAGGTTATCAGCGGCTTTCTTTTAGGCGTCGGTAGCGCCACCATTGCACTCCTCATCACACTATATTAATACCCATTGCACCATGCGACACAACACCCTTTTTCTCACGCTTTTTCTCCTGACATCGCTGCTTTGCGCAACAACACTACACGCACACAACGATGGTATGACCATGGCACTGCAAATTGTTGACGTTGAGAACGGCACACTCATTGTCGACGAAAACAGCAACGTATGTCTTACACCCGCTTCTATCACAAAAATCATAACCACAGCCACTGCTTTGGAACTGTTAGGTCCCGATTTTAAATTCGAAACACACTTGGCATACGACGGAAAAGTGGAAAACGGTGTGCTCAATGGTAACCTTTATATTATAGGCGGTGGCGACCCCACACTTGGGTCGGTGTACGTACAAAACAACGGATTTTTAGAAAAATGGGTAGATGCTGTGCGTAAGGCTGGCATCCGACAGATTAATGGTGCTGTGGTGGCTGATGCCACGATTTTCGACAACATGCCCATCCCATCAGGTTGGCTTTGGGAAGATATGGGAAATTACTATGCAGCAGGCGTGTTCGGACTATCGGTCTACGATAACATGATAAGCATCACGATGACGACGCAACAAAGCGGTTCGAAGCCCAACGTTGTGGACGTCACACCAGCAATTCCTGATTTACAACTGGACAACCAACTGACGGCAGAGGGCAACAGCGATGAAGCTTACATCTACGGCGTGCCCTACAACAACCAACGACTGATGATGGGTACGGTGCCAACAAACAAGAGTAAATTCGTGTTGAAAGGCGATATTCCCAATCCACCACTGCTACTGGCAACACAACTTTCGGAAACACTCACTAACAATGGCATCACGGTAGGAAAACCAGCCACCGATAAGGTGAACAACAAGGAGGAACGCACAACACTTTGCACCATTCAGTCGCCAAAGCTGTCGGACATAGTTAAAGAGACAAATTTCAGAAGTTTAAATCACTACGCAGAACATCTGCTAAAGTTTTTAGCATTGCAACAAGGCAAAGAAGCCACCACCAACAACGGCACTGAAGTGGTAAAGATTTTCTGGAAACAACGGGGCATCGAGACCAACACGCTCTTCATGCTCGATGGGTCTGGGCTCTCCCCTCACACCGCCATTCCCGCCAAAACATTCAACGATATTTTGCAATACATGTACAAGAAAAGCAAGAATCGCGATGTGTTTATGCAGTCGCTACCCGTTGCTGGTGAAAGTGGCACGGTAGCACGGCTATTCAAAAAGACCGCATTGGAAAAAAAGGCAAGACTGAAAAGTGGCAGTATGTCGAGAGTACAATGCTACTCTGGCTACGTCAACTATCAAAATAAAACTTACGCTATTACGGTCATGGTCAACAATTTCGACACCAAACGTAGTGAAGTACGCAGCATGATTGAGAAACGAATTATCGATGCGATAATAAAAAAATAACTCCGATGACCATCACACTGCAACACGTTAAATCGACCGACTCAACCAACCGTCAGATCAAACAACTCAATAGTCAACAACCGTTGACACACGGCTATTGTCTGTTTGCCGATTTTCAGACCGCTGGCAAAGGGCAAGGCACCAACAACTGGGAATCGGCCGAAGGTGAAAACCTGCTGTTTAGCGTATGGCTTGACACACAGCAGTTTCCCGTTGCCGAACAGTTCCTTCTTTCTGAAGTGATTGCCTCGGCAACTGCACAAGCCCTTCAACAATATCTTCCTGAAGTAGAGCTGAAATGGCCCAACGACATTTATGTTGGCAACAAGAAACTCGGTGGCATTCTCATCGAGACAATCATAAAAAACGGCATGATGGAACATGCCATAGCTGGCATCGGATTAAATGTGAACCAAACGACATTTATTAGCGACGCACCAAATCCGATTTCAATGAAACAGTTGCTTGGCAAAGATGTCGATCGCGAACAGTTGCTTGCAGAAATCGTCACTGCCATCGCCCTTGGCGTCGGCAACTTCACTTACGAACAACGCGACGAGTGGCAACACCGCTACGACTCCATTCTTTTCTGGCGAGATGGGGTACATCGTTTTCAAGATAAAGATGGTGATTTTCAGGCAAAAATTTTGCGCGTGGAATCAAACGGACAGTTAGTGTTAGAGACAACAACACACAACATAAAACGCTATTTCCTAAAAGAGGTTCGTTTCATTATTTAGCATTGCGATAAGCAACACGACAAACACCACTTCGTTGCTAACATTTCCAAAATCAGACTTTGCAACATCAGATTGCTATCGGAGAACTTCCCCGCTATCAAACGTATAAAAAAAGAAAAGTCCCATTGCTCAAAGATTATGAGCATTGGGACTTTTTGTTGCACGCCAAACAACGTCGGATGACGTTAGCAACGATTGTTATTTGCGAGCATTTTTCTTTGCTTGTTCACGAATCATCTTTTCCTGCTCTTTTTGAGCGGCTTCAAGACGTTGCATAAATTTCGATTTCTTTTGCGGACGTGCTTTGTTGGATTCCAATTGTGCCAACACTTTTTCGTCGTCCACCATCAGACGAATCACCATGGTTTGAACGATTGTAAACAGCAATGCAACAAAATAATAGTAGCTTAGGCCTGATGCATAGTCGTTGAACATAAAGAAGAAGAACACTGGCATCAAATACATCATCCACTTCATCATCGCCATTTGTTCGTTAGAACCGGCTTGCGACGACATGTTGATTTTTGTGTAAATAATGTTTGTGATGGTCATCAACAAGCAGAATAATGAGATGTGGTTACCGATCAATGGGATGTTGAATCCCCACTCAACAATGGCATCGTAGCTTGAGAGGTCTTTGGCCCAGAGGAACGATTGACCACGCAATTCAAAAGCTGTTGGGAAGAATTGGAACATGGCAACTAATATCGGCATTTGTAACAACATTGGTAAGCATCCGCCCATCGGACTAATGCCGGCTTTGTTGTAGAGTTGCATTTGTGCTTGTTGACGTTCCATGGCCTTTTCTGGTCCTGGATATTTTTCGTTCAAGGCGTCAATTTGTGGTTTCAACACACGCATCTTGGCGCTCGACATGTAACTTTTGAATGTGAATGGGAACAGCACTAATTTTATTACCAATGTCATCAACAAAATAATGATACCGTAGTTGTTGATGAAACGTCCGAAGAAGTTAAACATTGGGATGATGAACCATTTACTAATCCAACGGAAAGCTTTCCAACCCAGTGGCACAAGATGTTCCAAGTGTAAACGATCGGCTTTTTCTACATTCTTATCGTAGCTTGCCAACACTTTATAGTGGTTAGGACCTAAGTAGATACGAAAACCAGTAGGTTGTGAGTCGTCGCGAACATCGAAAGGTAATGATGTCGAGACATTAAAGTGTTTGATGTATTTTTCGCGCTCCGACATCACCTCGCTGGTCATTTTTGCGCTCAAAAACTCGTCGTCAGGAATAATAATTGTGCTGAAGAATTGATCTTTAAATGCAATCCACATTAAAGGTGTTGACACGTCTTTTGAGGCATTACGTGACTCCGACAATTGTTCCTGGTCGTCGTCGACAAAACGATAATTCAACGCAGTATAGCGGCTTTCGAATTTTCGTCCACGTTCTTGCTGACGAACCATTCCGTCCCAATCCATTTCGATGGATGTTGCCAAAGGATCGAGAATACGACCCATGTTATGTGGCACGATAGCGAAGTGAATCATGTAGTCGTTGTGAGGAATGGTATAGACAAAATCTAACCAACTTTCTTCATTCACACTGCTACGCAAGGTATAAATCATTGCAGAGTCAGAAACCACAACGGGTTGAGCTACGAAATAAAGTTCGTCGGACGATAGGATGCGGTTGTCTGTCGTCAGTAAGGTGAAGTTGATGTGGTTTTCTAATTCATTGTCAAAAAGTATGAGCGGCAGTGAGTCACCAGTCACAAATTGTTTCAATTCTGCCGACGTAATCATTCCACCTTTGGAGCTGAACTGTAAACGGAGTTTCTCATTTTCCACTTGAATCATTTCCTCCGTGCCATTCGTTGCTGCTGCCATAGCACCGAACTTCAACCCACGTAATGAGTCGTTGATGGCTTCTTCGACATTTTCTTGCGCTTTCATCGCTTCTTCAATGCGGAGATTTTCTGCTGCTTTTTCTGCATTTACTGCCGCAATAGAATCGCGCACACGTTGTTGCTGTGCTAATTCTTCTTTCGATGGCCTCATCCAGATATTAAAACCTATGAATATGGCAATAATCAATACGAGACCAATAACCGTGTTTTTATCCATTGTATATGCTATATTTTCTTTTCTGTTGTACGATAGTTTTGGAAGATGCAAAAGTAATCAAAAACCCCGACAATCACAAATGATTATCGGGGCTTACTATATAATAGTAACGAGATTATAACATACGCAATGCAACGCGCGATACATCCGGCTGTTTTTCAAGCTGTTCGAACACTTTTTCGAGTGTGTTCATCGGATTTATATGGATACGCAACTGCACGACACAAGTGCTACGTTCAAGGTTTTTATTGATGGTGATGTTGAACATAAACACCGATTCTTTTTCTAATGTAGCACGTAAAGCATCAATGTCGGGATTTAGCACTTTGTACTCCACCATCAATTCTTTTGCCTCACCAGCTATGGTGTGACGATGCTCTAAGCGGTTGAGCAAGATTAAAGCAAACAACGTGATTAATGTTGCCAAGAAGGCCGCAAGAAACATACCAGCACCGACACACATGCCAATAATGGCAGCCATCCAAATAGATGCTGCTGTAGTAAGGCCATAAACGCCTCCGCGACTTTGTATGATAGCACCAGCACCTAAGAAACCGATGCCCGTAAGTATTTGTGCGGCTATACGTCCTGGATCACCATTCAACAAATTGGGATAGTTCTGCGGTATCCAAATTGACAGTAACATGGCCGCCGTACAACCAGTACATATGAGCACAAATGTGCGCAATCCTGCTGATTGACGACGATATTGTCGTTCGATGCCAATCAACAAACCTAACACAAGACTGAGTAAGAGTCGCGACGAAATGGTTATTACGTTTATTTCTGGCTGGGTGAATAATGTAAGTAGCTGATTCATTTACGATGTTTTACTTGTTGATTTACCGACAGCACAAAGATGACATTGATGCGACTCGCAAAACGAACGGTACACTTCTATCACTGCTTGCGAATGACCCGCATGTTCAACAGCTACACCGAGGTCGGTAAATTGTTTTACAATATTATTTTTTTCAGCAGGTAACGATGTGAGCAGTTCTACGGCACGCTCACACAACGATTCTTGCTGATAGTGCTTGCCGTAGCAGAACATGAACGGAACCACTGTGTTGATGATGATGTTGTCGACCGACGATTTCGAGATGTTTTTGTTACGATTGACGCTTTCTTTACCAAAACGATAGTGTGTTTTCCAATAGTCGCTCACCGTACAGTCGAAGAGGTGATAAATGGCTTTGGTGTTGGCACAACTCAAGAATTTCGTAAAGAGTCTGTCGTGTTGGTAAAGCAATTGTGCCATTTGCGCCAAACGCACTTCAGGAAAGTTGCACGGACGCATACGCAAGTATTTGAAACGGCTATTCTCAATTGGTGTTAACGAGAATTTCACTCGGAGAAACTGATAGTTACGTTGCAACTGCGCGCTGTAGATGTCTTGCGGTGCGTCGAGCATCGAAGCTTGACCAAACAAGAAAGCTTCCAACATTTCGATACCGTCGCGATGTTTGAAAATTGTTTTCAACGGCAGACTACGTGCCAGAGCTTCGAAGGCATCGGCATTGGTCGAGAAGCCTAAGTTGCGCATCAGCATGATGTAGAAAGCCTCATCCCAATCGTTCATCGTGTCACGAAGGAGGTTTTCTATGGTGTCGATTTTGCGTTCAAGTCGGCGAATCATTAGTTGTTCTAACCATATGACTAGTTTATTGCGGTCGTAAATAGGCAACGACTGTCGACAAGGTAAACAAGAGGAGAGATTTGAATCCATGTTAGTATAAGCGTTTTCCTGTGAGGCAGAGTGTGTCAGCACGAGCTGTTCGACGGTTAATCCGCTGGCGGTCATCACGGTGTCGTCGTCGTACAACACTACATGAAGAATCACTGAGTCGTAGGCATGGTCGAGTTGATGCATATGTCGCCACCAATCGCTGGCGTAAACATGAAATTCGACGTTGCCTGCCCATACGATGCCATCTATTTTCAGCAGTGCATTAAACACGTCAGGCCCCGCATGATGGTTGGGTTGTCCAGTGCTCAGCACTTCCACCGTTTTCCCCGTTGTGGTGTGAAGACAGGGGTTGAAGTGGCGACCAAACCAAAGGTAATGCATCAATTGTTCTGAGCACGCTGGTTCGCTGACTGTTAGCTCGCAGACTGTTGTTCCGTAGGTGGCTAGAATTTCTCCAACGATGGCGGGTGTTATGGTGTTGAGTTGGTTCACGTGTGTTTGTTCCGAAAACACAAAGGTACAATTTTCTTTTCGTTGCGCCACACCACAATTTCGTTTTGACACGATTTTTTTTCGTTAGTTCTTATTTTCAGTCATTTAATATTTTTAAATGGGCACAAACACCAAACTACGCTTCAATATCGTCAAACAAGACATTTTCACCGAAAATCATCTTGCCGCCTAGTACTTTCCGCCCACAGCACTATTTCATATTTAACCTTTCATGCACAACAACAGCCACATTTCATCAAGCATATTGTAGTAAACAACAAGCTGACATATAGTGTTATATAATCCTATTTTTCAAATAAAATTGCCACGAAGCTACTACCATATTTTTATTTTAACATATCGACCCTTAAGTATGTTAAATCAATAATAACTCAAGATTATCGCAACGCTTTAAGTAACAACCATTCGCTTACAAATTTTAAGAACTTCTCATCCACCCCCCTTAAAAAGTTACATTTATCAATCTTTTAACACCTATGACGCTAACAGCAAAATCCACCATAAAAACAAACAACAACTTGTAACACAACGCATTACATAGATTCGTAGAAAACACCTGCTGATTTAATGATTTTTTACAGTTAAAAATTTGTTTGACGCAAGAAAACACACTACCTTTGCAACGTGTTTTTCATGGTATTAGATTTAAGGTTAAGTAAGGATGGGTTGTCGTAAGATAACCCATCCGATTTTTTTCTACATCACCTCCAACAAAGTGCTCTCTGACTCCCTTTTCCAACACCCCACTCTACACATTTTAGATATTTACACTCTGTTCTACGGCATTGTCTAAGAATAAAAGTGTATCTTTGCATTTTGAACAAATAGAAGCAGGAAACATCGATTTCCTAATCAACATACACAACCATGTCATTAGAGATAGAACATATCAGCAAAACCTACGGATCGCGTCGCGTACTCAACGACGTCAGTTTCTCACTTCACAGCGGCGAAATCGTTGGATTCTTAGGTCCTAACGGTGCAGGCAAATCAACACTGATGAAAATCATCACAGGCTACGTCACACCCGATAGTGGCACCGTGCGTGTAAGCGGCATCACCAGCGGTCCCGACTCACTCGAAGCAAAACAACTGATAGGCTATCTGCCCGAACACAATCCACTTTATTTAGACATGTATGTGCGTGAATATCTCGACTTCGCTGCCGACTTCTATCAAGTAAAAAACAAACGACAACGCATCGAAGAAATGATAGCACGCACAGGACTAACCCCAGAAAGCCACAAGAAAATAGGACAACTATCGAAAGGCTATCGACAACGTGTTGGACTGGCGCAAGCACTGATTCACGACCCACAAGTATTAATTCTTGACGAGCCCACCACCGGACTCGACCCCAACCAACTCATCGAGATACGACAACTCATCGCAGAAGTAGGAAAAGAAAAAACCGTGCTCTTCTCAACACACATTATGCAAGAAGTTCAGGCGCTTTGCGAACGTGTCGTTATTATCAACCACGGTAACATCGTGGTCGACTCGCCTGTCGACACCATAGCAGCACGCATGGGCGACGGATTCACCTTCGAACTACAGTTTGCGCAACCAACCGACATCGACACCATCAAACGACTTGTTGACGGAAAAATAACATATGTCAACCAAACAGCACCCGACACATTCCAAATAGAAGCCTCCGACGACATCCGACAAGCACTCTTCCGCAATGCTGCTGATGCCGGACTCACCATCATCACACTACACAAAGTAGAACATACGATGGAAGAACTCTTCAAACAGTTCACAAAAGCTTAAGCAAACATGAGCAACTTCGACATACACAAAGAACCCTTAGAACGCGACAACGAGCTCGAACGCGCACTGCGTCCACTCACATTTGCCGACTTCAGCGGACAAGATAAGATTGTGGAGAACCTATCTATCTTTGTGGCTGCTGCACGCCGACGCGGTGAATCGCTCGACCACGTACTTCTTCACGGCCCTCCTGGTTTAGGAAAAACAACCCTGTCAAACATCATTGCCAACGAACTCGGCGTAGGATTTAAAATCACCTCCGGACCCGTGCTCGACAAACCAGGCGACCTTGCTGGATTGCTCACCAGCCTCGAGAAAAACGACGTCTTGTTTATCGATGAAATACACCGCCTCAGTCCCGTAGTCGAAGAATATCTCTACTCCGCAATGGAAGACTACCGCATCGACATCATGATCGACAAGGGACCGAGCGCAAGAACCATACAAATAGACCTCGAGCCATTCACACTCATCGGAGCCACCACACGTAGCGGACTACTCACATCACCACTGCGGGCACGATTCGGCATCAACTGTCACTTCGAATACTACGACGAACGCATCATCACACAAATCATTGAGCGCTCTGCCGCTATTCTCAACGTGCCATGCCTACACGAAGCAGCTGTAGAGATAGCATTACGCAGCCGAGGAACGCCACGCATTGCTAACGCACTATTGCGCCGTGTACGCGACTTTGCCGAGGTGAAAGGCAACGGCATCATTACTGTCGAGATAGCACAATTTGCACTCGAAGCACTGAACATCGATAAATACGGACTCGACGAAATCGACAACAAAATACTCACCACCATTATCGACAAATTCAATGGTGGACCTGTCGGACTATCCACCATAGCAACAGCCATGGGCGAAGACACTGGCACCATTGAAGAAGTCTACGAACCATTCCTTATCAAAGAAGGATTTTTAAAACGTACACCACGCGGACGCGAAGTAACCCCTTTGGCATACAGCCACCTCGGGCGACAACATCCAGGCATACAAGGCACTCTATTCGACTAACGACACACAACAACCCATGGCAGAACTCAAGAGTTTAGCAAAAGACACGGTCATCTACGGCGTCAGCACCATCATCGGTAAATTTCTCAACTGGTTGATGGTACCGATTTATACACGCGTGCTCCCCTGCCCTGCCGACTATGGCATCATCACACACCTTTACGCATGGTCAGCATTACTCATAGCCATACTTACTTATGGCATGGAAACAGGCTTCTTCCGCTACGTAGCAAAAGAAAAGACCGAAGCAGGTGTGGCCAGAGTCTACTCCACCACACTCACGTCGTTAGCTTTCACCTCTACACTCTTTCTTGCCATTTGCATCATTTGGCGAGTACCCATAGCCACAACGTTAGGCTACGCCGACCACCCAGAGTACACCGCCATGCTCTTTGCTACCGTAGCAATGGACGCCTTCTGCTCCATTCCTTTTTCTTATCTTCGCTACGTTCGAAAATCCATCACATTTGCACTACTCAAACTTCTGATGATAGCTGTGAATGTCACGATGAATATTTTCTTCCTTATCGTCTGCCCTCGCCTCAACGTGTCGCATCCAGAACTCATCAGCTGGTTCTACGCACCCGACTATGGCGTTGGCTACATTCTTGTTGCCAATGTGTTCTCAACAGCCATTGGTTCGTTGGCACTGATGCGTTATGTGGTTGGAGTGAAATGGCATTTCTCCTGGCCACTACTTAAGGAGATGCTTAATTACTCGTGGCCACTGCTACTGCTCAGTGTTGTAGGCGTTGCCAACCAAAGCATCGACAAGATACTCTTTCCACTACTTACACACCACTCACAACAAGGCATGGACGATCTTGGTGTCTATGGTGCCTGTTTTAAAATTGCCATGGTGATGATGATGTTTACCTACGCCTTCAAATTTGCCTACGAACCCTTTGTGTTCGGCAAAAGCAACGACCGTGATAGCACCGAGACCTATGCGCTCGCCATGAAATACTACATCATCACCTCGCTTCTCATTTTCCTTGGCATGGTGGCTAACATCGGCCTCTTGGGATTGCTTATCGATGAAACCTACCGACATGGACTAAAAATCATACCCATTGTGTTGGCTACCTACCTCTTCCAGGGCGTGTTCTATAACTTATCGTTGTGGTACAAACTGACCGACAAGACCATCTACGGCGCTATTTTCTCTCTTTTAGGATTGGTAATTACCGTAATCATCGATATCATCTTCGTTCCACACTACTCTTACATGGCAGCCGTATGGGCCACGTTCATCTCGTTCTTCATCATCATGGTACTCAGCTATGCCATCGGTAAAAAATACTATCCTGTACCCTACGACCTCAAAGCCATCGGTATCTATGTAGCCATCACCATCGTGCTCTTTGTGCCAATGCAACTCATCGACACACACCACTTTGCGCTCGACCTCGTGCTGAAAAATTTGTTGCTCATTCCGATGATTATCTACATCACTCGCCACGACCTTCCGCTATCAGCACTTCCTGTTGTAGGCAAATATTTCAAAAAGAAAACTCATGAAGCCACTCCGGCAAACAAACAATGACGCATCTACACCTCAACACATTGTTTGTATTGGTTGTCAGTCTGACGCTAATCACTCGCGCCATGGCACAAACGTCGCTGGAGTACGACGGCAAGACTTCGCTAAAACTATTTTCCAACACAGCAACGCAATCAACGGTGACACACCAACAGACCGACACCATCGTGATCTGTTCGTCGCAAACACCATTCCGATGGCATGGACAAAACTATTTCCATACCGGACGCTACAGTTGGCTCTCAACCAATGGCGACAGCGCTGCAACACTCATTCTCACAGTCAGAAAACCCTACGAACGACACACACATCGCATTGTGTGCGGAGCCATCACACAATACGGACTCACGCTACCACCGCATCCCGACAAAAATGGCGAATATCTTGTGGCTGACACACTCGAAGCACGTAACGGATGCGACAGTATCGTGGTGCTTCATCTTAAGGTCGACTCCATTAGAAACACCACACTGACAGCTACTGTGAAACGCGACCGACTACCTTACCTTTGGAACGGACGTCGACTGCGTGAAAGCGGCACCTACACCTGGACAGGACAAAGTCGATGCGGATGCGACAGCATTGTCACACTGGTGCTCGACATCGAAGAACAAGATTATGACTACGACGAAGAAGGCATGTTCTTCCTCTCACCCAGCTTTCCCGCCATAGGCGAACGGACAAAACTACTGCTCAACCTTCCAACAGCAGAACGCGACAACCTCATCGTGGAAATTCTCAGTCAAGACGGTACTCTGTTTCAACAATTGCACCCTAACACATTCCCCATCTACATCACAGCGCCAAGCGAAAAAGGACTTTACATCGTGCGCGTCACAACCAACAAAAACACCATATTACATGGTAAAATCGTAGTGAAATAGAACACCGCAACCACTCTAACTATCAAACATTCGACAATGAAAAATTGGAAAATATGGCGTAAAGAACTACCACTCTACGTTGTGGCAACCATACTATCGGCACTCAACACCGTGCTCTACAACATACCCTTTCTGCAATTTGTGTTTTCTCACGCAAACATGGAGGGGTGGCGACGCACCACACTCATCGTATCGATGGTGCTATTGTTGTTGCTGCTGAACTTCTGCGTGTTCTACTTGCTAATATTCCTACTACGTAAAGCAGGACGTATTGTGATGGCACTATTTTCGGTGCTGAGTGCACTTGCCACCTACTATATAATAACCTACAACACGATGATGGACGAATCGATGTTAGGCAACGTGTTCAACACACGCTACTCCGAAGCATCAGGATTCATCACCTTCGACATGCTACTATGGGTACTTGCTATGGGCATGCTGCCTGCCATATGGATCATTGTTCAGCGCATTAACTATGGTAAGTGGCGCACATTTGGTCGATGGTTTGGCGGAGGCATCTTGGCTTCGATTTTAATTGTGCTCATCAACCTCAATCAAGTGCTTTGGATCGGCAAATACGACACTGAGTTGGGTGGATTAGTAATGCCATGGTCGTACACAGTAAACAGTCTGCGTCTATGGGCACACCATCTCGACAAACAACAAGAAGAGAAACCACTTCCTGACGCTACCATCGACAACAACGAGCGCAGTGCTCTGGTGTTAGTTATCGGCGAATCGGCCCGACGAGCCAACTTTTCGCTCTACGGCTATCAACGCATCACTAATCCACAACTACAACAAATCGAAGGGCTGCACGTCTTCGAAGCTGTGTCATGCGCTACCTACACCACCGCTGGCACAAAAAGCATATTGGAATACACTACAACAAATGACCTTTACGAAATACTTCCAAACTACCTCTATCGCACAGGTGTAGATGTAGTGTGGCGAACAAGCAACTGGGGCGAACCGCCTGTGCATATCGACGAATACATCGAGCGTAAAACACTTGCCAAACAGCAAGAAGTCGAAGGCGATGTGCTCGACGAAGTGCTGTTTCATGGTATTAAGGAACGTATCAACAAAAGCAACAACGACAAGGTGCTCATCATCTTACACACCAGCACCAGTCACGGACCCGATTATCAACGACAATATCCACCACAATTTGAGCAGTTCACACCTGTATGTAGCACCGTGGAAGAAGCGGAGAAAGACCGTAACCGATTGGTAAATGCCTACGACAACAGCATACTCTACACCGACTGGTTGCTCAGCACATTAATCAACGATTTAAAAACAATAACCGACCGACATTGCGCCATGATTTACGTCTCCGACCATGGTGAGAGTTTGGGCGAAAACGGACTTTTTATGCACGGCGTACCAATGAAACTGGCACCACGAGAGCAATATGAAATTCCGTTCCTTGTGTGGACCGACGGCACCTACCGAACCGTCAAGACGCCTAAGGAGACGATAGACCAACACTACGTCTTCCACAGCGTGATACGATGGTTGGGAATAAACAGTCCCATCTACAACGACTCAACAAGTTTGTTTGAATAATCCATCAACACAAAAGAAAATGGAGTGACTCACACAAGTCACTCCATTTCTTTTTGCGGTATCCAACCTCGCCGCATGAAAAACCAATACACCATGCAAGGAATGCTAACGCCCATGAGCCCTCCCACAAAACAGTCGAGCAGGAAATGTTGTGAGAGATAGATGCGCGAGTAAGCTCCAACTGCCGCGAGAAGCACCAAAACAACACTGATGAGCTCGAAAAGACACACACGCATTTTAGCATGTTGATTTGGTGTGTACCAATAGTAAGCACGCAAAAGAGCTACAACAGTGAAAAAGATAAAGAATGTACAAGTGTGTCCAGAAGGGAAGGAATGCCAAGCATGTTGTCGTACGCCTTCAACAATAGGCACTGTCTCAGCAAAACTATCGCCAAAGAAACGCACTGGACGCGGCATATTGAAACAATTTTTCAGCAACGTAGTGAGCAACGCATTACACCCCTCACACGCAGCGTAGAAATAGGTCCACCATCGACGCTTAGCAAAAAAAACAGGAATTATAGCAATAAGGTAAAGCGGCCACTCTGCCAACTTTGTATAGTAACGAAAAAAAGTATCCCAGAAAGGAGTGTGATGAGCATTGAGCATGACATGCAACTCGCCTTTTGGCACGACACACAACAACACCCCCGACACCGTCAAGAGGAGCAAACAGGTTACCAGATATCCGACAAAACGTTTTTGCATATCATTTTTGTGCTTTTATTATTTCAATAGAGGTGCAACACACCACACTATTATCATTATTTCTGACTCACCATTTTTTATCGTGTCGAGAAATATGATGATATCACCGTGCAAATGTACTCACTTTTTAGCATATAGCTCATATTGTTCGATGAGTTCGACATAAAAAAAGCCCCGCCGTGGGTAGGCGGGGCTGAGCAGTTATGGTTTTATTTCAGTGTATTACTGAAATGAAATCAACTTTACTTGACGATGACTTTGCCATACATCACGCGACCGGTGCCGGTGGTGAGGCGTATCATATAGAGACCATCGACGTCAGGCATCTTCACGAACATTGGTTGTTCTTTTGGCTCGGTGCGGTCGATGAGTTCGCCGTTCGAGGTGAAGAGTTCAATGACGAGTCCGTCGCGGTCAGCTTCGTTCAGTGTTACGTCGAGACGAACTTCGCCACCACGTTTCACTGGGTTAGGACTGATTGCGAACATGCCGTCTTCAGCGTAGTCGATACCTACGTTCACGGTGAGTATCAACGTTACAACTGAGTCGCAACCAGCAGCGGTGGTGCCGCGGTAGGTGTAAGTACCAGCAGCGGTGATGGTCTGACCATTCCATGTGTATGGTAGGTCAGCACTGGTGATGGTTTGTGTCTCGGTAGTGTTGTAGGTCGGGTTCACGGTGAGGTTGAGCACGTAGAGGTCGCCGTTTTCTGTCACGTTGTAGGTGCCAGCAGCGGTGTAGCTGTTGCCGTGCCATGTGTAAGGCAGTTCGTTGTCGCAAACGGCGACATTGTCAATCAAGGTGTCAGGTACTACAACAGTAGTAGAGTCAACGAAGAGGTTGAGTGTGACGGTTGAGTCGCAACCCAACGAAGTGTTAAGGTATTGTTGATAAGTGCCTGCGGTGCTTACGTTGAAGCCATTGAGTGTGTAGGTCTCACCAGCGTTAATCGTATCATTGATGACAGTTACAACAGAAGGATTGATGTTCAGCGTCAGGGTTACCAGCGTGTCGTTCACGATGCGTGTGAAGGTCATCGGGCTCTGGGTGATGTCGATGCGGGTGCTCGGGATATTGAATCCGTTGCCTACGTAGTTGTAGCCGTCGCAGACGGTGGCATTGATGCCCTTCGTGCCAGAGTAGTGGCGTGCAGAAATCTCTACGTCATCGATATAGAAGTAGGTGGAGTTGCCGAGGTTGTCGGATGCATACCATGCAATGTAGCGTCCGGTGTCGGTGTAGTTCTCGAGGTTGACGGTGCGCTGTATCCACTCACCGGCATTCAATATGCTGGCATTTACTGAGTCAATTACGGTGAATGTGCTGATGTCGTTTGGATTGGTCATTACACCCATCATAGCCACATAGCTTGTGCTGTTGAAGTAAACCTTGTACTTCACTTCAAGCAGGTTGGCGTCAACGCCTACGATGCGTGGTGTAGCGGCATAGCTGTAGATGCTACTGGTACTGCCGTAGAAGTAGAGCGAGCCCGGTGCACTTGAATTGCGGCTGGTGGAGATGTAAGGATAATCGGAACCATAGCTGCTGTAGGTCGTCCAGCAGTTCGGTTTCGGATATGCTGTACCGCCCTGATAGTTGTCGAACGATTGTCTGTAGCTCTGTGTGAGCGATATGGTTACATCGCCGCAAGCGGTGTTGGCTTTGTCATTAGCCCATTGGCTTGTTTCGCCGCCACCACAAAGTGTGCGTGCATAGACTGTGTATCCTGTTGCAGGAGAAAGACCTGATATGCAAAGGTTTGTGCTGGTGGTGGTGCCATACCATGCTGCCGTGGTTGTGTCGGGGGTTGTTGCCGTGGTTACGATTACCTCCCAGAGGCTGTCGTTGGCATTGGCAGGGGTAATGGTGAGGCAGATGGAGTCTGAGGCAGTGCTGTCGATGTTCACAGTCGGGCGGGCGCAGGCGGCCGTCTTATGGATATCGACGTTGTCGATGTAGAAGCTGACTGTGCCCGTGGCCTTGAATGCTACGTAACGACCTGTGCCAGTGTAGACTGCGAAGCTTACGACGTCGGAGGTCCAATTGTTGGTCACTGTTGGTGTAATGGTTTTCACTGCAGTGAAGGTTGAAATGTCCTCTGGGTCGGTCATAACACCTACAACGAATGAACCACTGCTGCAGCGGTAGTAGAACTCAAGTTCCATCTGACTAACAGGGGTACCCGCAAGCTGTGGTGTGGCTGCGTAGGTGTACAATCCTGTGTTGTTGTCGTCGTAGCAGCTAATCATAAAGCTGTTGGATGGCGACTGCGAGTAGGTGGTGGAGAGGCACGGATAGTTTGAGTAATAGGTGCTGTTGCCTGTCCAGCAGGATGGTATCACGCCGGTGCCGGCAACATCGCTGTCAAAGTCGGCGTAGAAGCTGTTCACACTGTCAACGAGTACTGACGAGCAAGGTGTCCTGAATAGACTGTTGTGCCATACGCTGGCTGAGGTGCTGTCGCCGTTACACCAGGTGCGGGTCCAGATGTAGTATGTTGTGTTCGCACTCAGTGTGGTGATGTTGGCAGTGGTGTTCGGGCTGGTGACGACTGCATTGAAGTCGTCGCTGCCTGTCGGCTGGGTGTTGGTGGACGTAATGGCCACTTCCCAGATGCTGTCGGTAGCATGTGCAGGTATGATATTGAGAACAATGTCATTGTAGTCGTTCACCGTGGTAGTTAAGCCTGGGTATGTGCATGAGTCAACCACCGCCAGCACAACGTTGTCGATATACACAGAGTTGGATTGTACCCCAGGCGTACGGAATGCTACGCAGCGACCTACACCCTGATAGGCAGTGAGGTTGACGCTGACATCGTTCCAGGCGTTGGCCACAGCAACAGGAACACGTTTAATAAGCACGAACGAACCGTAGTCGCTTGGGTTGTCGGTGACACCTACGTCAATGTAGTTGGATGTGCTGCTGCTGTACAACTTCAAGCTTACGTTCACTTGATTGATTGGCGTGCCCGTTACGGCAGGCATGGCTGCGTAGCTGTAGTATGAGTTGGTGCTGTAGAAGTAGAACGAGTTCGATGTTGAATAGGCTGTAGTGCTTTCAATATAAGGATAACCTCCGTAATAATAGTTTGATTCTGCAAACCAGCAGCTGGGTTGGGAATATGTGGCATAGCTGTCGAAGTTCTCGGTGTAGCTTACGGTGTCGTTCACCAGGATGTCGGCGCAGAGCGTTGTTGCAGTGCCGAAGTTCCAGCTGGTGGTGTCGCCCGTAGCGCAGAAACCACGCACATAGACATTATAGTTTGTCTCTGGGGTCAGTCCGGTGAATACAAACGGAAGCGAGGTGACAGCAACCGTGCTGATAGTGTCGAGCTCTTCTGCGGTGAGTGCGGTTGTGGAAATCACCGTTTCAAACGAGGTGGCGTCTGATTGGTATGAAATCAGAGCTATATCGGTGCCGGAGAGGCCGGAAGCTACAACATCTTCCATGTAGCAAACACGTTCGGTTACACTCACATTATCGATGGCTACAGGTGGTTGTGAGCCGTAGGAATAGTCGTTCTGCCATGTGAAGACAAGGTTGTAGACCGTGGTGTCGGTTACTGTCAGTGCATAACTTTCGTGTGTCCAGTTGGTGTTTGAAGCAAATGTCTTGTTCGGTGTGAGGTTAATCCAACCTGTTGGGGTAAAACTGATGGAATACATCGTGCCGGCTTCTGGTGTTGCACTTGGCGATACGAGGAACGCACGTCCAACGTCGTAGCCGCTCTCACCAGTACATTTCCAATCGAATGCGATGGTGTAGTCGCCAGGAACGAAGCGGATGGTGCGGTAGGCATAGACAGCAGATGTGGCCGATATGTTGTAATTGTAGCTTGAGCCGTCGTTGGTGATGTAGAGTGATGTGTTATCGCCATTACCTGTAGCTGAGCCGATAACCCATTGGTTGGTTTCCGTGCCGTTTATCAGTGCCCAGTGACTGTTGTCGGCTGAGTTGCTGAAGTCGGTCACAACTGGCACGTTTTCAGGCGTGTTTGCGGTGCGGGCCTTGCATGCGTCGCTCCATGAGCTGAAGTCGGTGGCGGAGCATACGGTGCGTACGTAAACATCGTAGTTGGTGCCTGCCGTAAGGTTGTGGAAGATGTGGCTTGTGGCGTTTGTGCGTACCGGTGTGCCGATGTTTTCCGGTGAGCTGCCTTGCGGTACAATCACAACATCCCACAGCGAGTCGGTTGCGTTCAGGCCTGTCCACGATACGGCCACACTGTTTTCTGTGCATCCGGTAGTCTGGGCTGGGTCGGGACGCCAACAGGTTGGGGTCTCTTCCAGATAGAGATCATCAATATAGAATGAAATATAACCAGAAGCGGCGCCTACACGGAAAGCAATGTATTTATTGGTACCAATGTAGTTGCTGAAGTCATAGCCAAATTTCTCCCATGTAGACGTTACAGCTGGTACGAAGGTAGTGATAGAGTCGAACGATGCGATAGAATCGAAATCGCTAACAGTACCAAGTGTGATGGCTCCATTGGAACTTGACTTGTAGCCGTAGAAAGTCAAGCTGAGGCCTTGTAATGAGTCAACCTTAAGTTCTGGCATAACAGCATAGTTGAGATTGCCAGAAGTTGAATAGAAGTAGAGTGAGTTCGCAGACGAGCGTGAATACGAACTATTGATTCTTGGATAGGAGTGACTGCCATCCATCATTACTGTATTCCAGCAGCTTGGTTTGTAAACACTGGTCCAAGAAGAGGAGTTTGCTTCGTCGTAGTAACTGTCGCTGAAGTCGCATGAATATGGTATTGCTAGCGGTGCGCAACCCGTACGGAATGAAGCAACAATTTCGCTACGTGGACTGTAGGTGCCGCTACCACAAGCAACGCGTGCATAGACGAAGTAGTTAGTCAAACCATCGAGATTTGACAAGTGCAGTGGCAATTGGTTGATGTTGATGGTTGTGTCAATCACAAATGCTGTGCTGTTCAACGAGTCGAGGTCGGTGAGGTTTGTTACCTGGAAGTTGGTTACCTGGATGTTGACCATGGTGTCGTTGGCATGCAGGGTGTTCAGCATTACGTCAGCCTCGTTGCCTGCTACATTTATAACTCTCAGGTTTGAAGGCTCTGCACAGCTGGTGCAGCTTTCAATGGTGAGGTCGTCGATGTAGGCGCTGCAGGTTGTGCCGTTTATGTCGCCATCAATCAGGATGGCCAGGTAGGCACCCGTGGTGCTACCAGTGTAGCCATTAAGACGTGTGGCGTAGGATGTCCAGTTGTCGTAGCACAGTACGGTGTCGAGGGTAGTGAATGAGCTGAGGTCACCTGGGTCGGTCATGACACCAACGAGCATTTTCACACCGTTGATAGATGCCTTATTCATAAAGGTCATCTTGTATGGTGTGAAGTTGGTGCTGAATGACGGCAGCACGATGGCCGATTTCGTCGATCCGCCTGTGTTGTAGTAGGCGTAGAGCTGGAGGGCTGTGCTGTTGTTGTTGTTGTAATAGTTGGTTCCCTGGCAGATCGGTGCGTAGTTGATGTTGGTCGGTACTGAGCCGGTGACTGCGTAGAGTCCGTTCCAACAACTCGGGAGGCTCGAGGTGACAGATACCGTGTTCATGTCGAAGCTTTCGCTGAACGGCAGGTTCTGTGCGTTGCAGATGGTGGTGAAGTGGTATTCGTCACTCCATACGGAACGCATGCTGTCGGCAGCCTGACAGTCGGCCTGCACGTAGCAGTAGTAGGTGGTGTTGGTGGTGAGATAGCCGGTGAGGTCGATGTTGTTGTCAGTGAGCTGTTGCTCAAACATAAACACTTCGCTCTCGGTGCCTGTGATGGTGTCGGGGTCAACCGGCGATGTGGTGATGAGCACGTCAAAGCTCATACCGTTGTTTGCGTTCCAGTTGAGCTGGGCGCCGGTGGCGGTGAGGTTGGTTATGCTCAGGTTGTCCGGTTGTGTGCAGAGGCGGTCCTCACGGATGGTGATATCGTCGACAAGGAAGTCGCATCCTGAAGGGTCGCCATAAAGTACGATATAGTTTTTGCCAATAGTATTGCCTGTGTAATCGTGGAGGTGTGCCACCTTATATTCCCAAATGCCTGCGCTGGTGGTTGTCAGCGTGTCAATAGGAATGAATGCGTTGACATCGGTCGGGTCGTTGGTAATGCCAACGAGTAGTTTCTGGCCGACGTTGTCGCTCTGCATGTACAGTTCCACGCGGTATCTGGTGATGTCGGGCACATAGATGTACGGCGTGGTTATCATCGAATAGGTGGAGCTGTATGACGATATGTAGCCGTAGAAATAGAGGAAATTGCTGCTACCGTTGTGGCCGCTAACGTTGCCGGTGCCACCGCCCGAAGCGATGTATGGGTAGGTGTTTTTATATGGGTACGACCAGCAGTTTGGTATAGAGTAGGCGTAGTAGCCGGTACCTTCCGTGGTGTAGTTGCTTTCGAAATCCCAGCTGTATGGCAAATTGTAGATGACTTCGCAGGCGGTTTTCACCATGTTAGATGACCATGCGGAGGTGTCGCCGGCGGAACAGATGCTACGGGCAAGTACGTAGTAGGTGGTGTTGGCGGTGAGACCGTTTACCGTGAAGCTGTTGCCTGGGGTGACTGTGGCGTGCCATGCGGCGGATGAGAGGTCGTTCGGCGTGAATGCCGTCGGGTTCATGTAAATCTCAAAGGCTTGTACAGTGTTGTCGGTGCTCGACGGGTTGAAGGTGATGCAGGTGTCCAGCAACTGTGGGTTGAGGTCCGGACGGTAGCAAGTCTCCATGCCGATGTAGAGATTGTCGATTGCGGCAGGTGGGTTGCCGATGCTGTAGCTGTTGTTGTACCAATAGAATACGACGTTGTAGACAGTGGTGTCGGTGATGTTCAAAGAGAGATCCATGCTTTGCCAGTTGGTTTCTCCACACAGTCCCTCGCCGCCGTCAATTGGAATCCATGCGCTAGAAGGTGATGTCATGTAGCCGATACCATTGTCGCCAGGGGTCAGTGTGACGTTGTCCGGAACGAGGAACGCGCGCATAAAATCGTATTTGTTATTGTCGCCGACGCCCTTCCAGTTGTAGGTGATGGCGTAGCGTCCCGGTGTGAAGCGGAACGTGCGGTAGGCATAGGCGTAGGAGGTTGACGATTCGTTGTAGGCGTTTGTGAGGCCGCCGTCGTTGGAGATGTACATTGCGGTGCTGTCGCCGTAGCCGGTAGCTGTGCCGCAGTACCAGCTGTTGACAGCAGTGCCTATCGGTGCCCATTTGGCATTGTCGGCCGTGTTGCTGAAGTCGGTGCTGAACGGTAACGATTCAATGGCGTTGGCAGTACGTGTAGCCTGAGGCTCGCTCCACAGCGAGGTGTCGCCTGGTTGGCAGATAGCCCTTACATATACATAATATGGTGTGGAAGCACTGAGACCGGTGAAGGTGTGGGACGCGGTGGTGTTTACAATGGCTCTGCTCAGGGCGTTTGAGTCCGGATTGAATCCCGGTGTGCCGATAGCCACTTGCCACTGTGTCTCGCTTGAGGCACCCGTTACCCATGTGCAGCTTATGCTGTTTTCGGTGATGCCGGTGATGTTGATGGTTCTCGGACGGTCGCAGGTTGGAATCACTTCCAGGCGCACGTCGTCGAGGTAGATGATGTTGGTGCTGGTGGTGTGGTTGTCGGAGAAAGCAATGTATTTGCCTGTGCCGGCATAGTTGGTAAAGTCAACGATGAATTCTGTCCAATCGGTTTGGCCCGTAATCAATATGGTGTCGACAGGGGTGAACGTACTTGGGTCGGTCAGGTTGTCCATTACACCGACAGCAATGCCGGATGCGCTGTATGTTGTCCGTGCATAGAATGTAAGACGGAGGTCCTGAATGCGTTTGCCCGGTATGTCGATGCGCTGTGTGGCAACGAAGTTGCGTAAGGCACCATCGCAATAGAACATGAGGGCGGTGCTGTTCGGGCTGTTCGGTGTATGGTTGGAGTTTGTTAAATAAAGAGGGTAGATGTTTTGATAAGACTGTACGCGTGTCCAGCATTCGGGGAAGTCGCTGCCATCGTTCAGGAATTCCTCTATGTATGGCAGTACGGTGATGTCAAGGCAGCCGGTACGGAAGGCGTAGCTGCTCCAATTGCCGGTTCCGTTGCCCGTTGAGGTGCAGACCGGACGGACATAGACGTAGTAGTCGGTTTGCGGTGAGAGACCAGTGAGTGAAACCGGTACGGTGTTCACCAATGTGTCAATAAAGGCAGACACGATGCTGTCGGGGTTGTTGGCAGCGGTGGTGGTTATTTTTATCTGCCACTGCGGCGCTATGCCCAACCAGGTGAGGTCGGCAGATGTACCGCCCACGTTTTCCGCACTGATCATGGAAGCATCCGGGCATGCGGGTGTGTCGAACACCATGAAGTCGTCGATGTACATGCCGGCCGGAATCAACGATTCCTCACCGTCAATCAAGAAGGCAATGTGCTGGCTTGTAATGCCTGTCACGGAGCTCAGCGGGAGGCTGTAGTTTTCCCAGGTGTTGGTGGCTGAAGGAGTCAGCTCCATCACCTCTTCCAAGGTAGAGGCGTCGGAAGGGTCGCTCATGACGCCGACATGCACGCGGGCTTGTTGAGTGGTTTTGTAGAGCGAGAACGAGATGCTCTTGCCGCTGATGTCGGTGGTGTTGATGGCTGGCGTTGCAATCCACGATTTCGTGGAGCGTGTTATAATGTCGTTGGAAGAGTAGTAGCCGTAGATATTGACAGAGCTTGAACCTGTGCGGTGATAGTTTGTCATGATTGCCGGCATATAGTTGGATGCACTTGGTGCGGAAGTCCATGTGCCTGCAGCTTCAAAGGTCTTTATCCAACAGGAGTTGAAGTCGTCGGACGACTCAAATCCGCAGTTGTATGGTGTGCTTATTGCTG
>JAUNIJ010000012.1 GCA_030523485.1 Bacteroidales bacterium | reverse complement strand
AAAATTTCACGCTGACACGAAATTTTTGTCGGCATGAATTGTTTCGTTGCTGTTGGTGTAAATTTTGTGTGGGGAGAAACGAAATGAAAACTTCCCACACGAAATTATTGTGGGGCGTTTTACTCTTTTCCCAGCACGATTTTCTTTATCTCGCTGAGTTTGTTGAGTGCCTCGATAGGTGTGAGGTTGTTGATGTCGAGGTTTTTGATTTCGTCGCGTATGTCCATCAGCACGGGGTCGTCGAGTTGGAAGAAGCTGAGTTGTATAGGGTCTTGTAGGTCGGCGAGTTTCTTGCGGTTGGCTTTCACGTCGCCACCATCGCTCTTGCGGTTGTTTTTCTCTAACTGTAGCAACAGCTCTTTGGCGCGCGACACGATGTTACGTGGCATGCCAGCCATGCGTGCCACGTGGATGCCGAAACTGTGTTCGCTGCCGCCGCGTTCGAGTTTGCGTAGGAAGATGACATTTTTCGGTGTCTCTTTCACCGCCACGTTGTAGTTGTGTATGCGTTCGAACAGTCCTTCCATTTCATTGAGTTCGTGGTAGTGTGTGGCAAACAGCGTCTTAGGGCGGAAGTTGTTGGGGTTGGTGTGTATGTGTTCCACGATAGCCCATGCGATTGAGATGCCGTCGTAGGTGCTGGTGCCTCGTCCGAGTTCGTCGAAGAGCACGAGACTGCGGTGTGAGAGGTTGTTGATGATGTTGGCGGCTTCGTTCATCTCGACCATGAAGGTAGACTCTCCCATCGAGATGTTGTCGCTGGCACCGACGCGGGTGAATATCTTGTCGATGATGCCGACATGTGCTTGTGTGGCAGGGACGAAGCATCCGATTTGTGCCATGAGCACGATGAGTGCTGTTTGTCGGAGCAGTGCCGACTTACCAGCCATGTTGGGACCGGTGATGATGATGATTTGTTGCTTGTCGCTGTCGAGGTGTACGTCGTTAGGTATGTATTTCTCGCCGATGGGCAACTGTTGCTCGATGACGGGGTGACGTCCATCGACGATGTTGAGTTGGTCGTCGTCAGCCACTTCTGGTCGGTGGTAGTCGTTTTTCTCCGACACGATGGCGAAACCGACGAGACAGTCGATGATGGCGAGTTGGAGACAGTTGTGCTTCAGCTCGTTCATGTAGTTCATGATTTCGTCGACCAGTTCGTTGAACAGCTGTGTCTCGATTTTACCGATGCGTTCTTCGGCGCCGAGAATCTTCTCTTCGTACTCCTTCAACTCTTGTGTGATGTAGCGTTCGGCATTCACCAGTGTCTGTTTGCGAATCCAGTCGGCTGGTACCTTGTCTTTGTGGGTGTTGCGCACCTCGAGGTAGTAGCCAAACACGTTGTTGTATCCGATTTTCAAGCTAGGAATCTCGGTGGCTTCAATCTCGCGTTGCTGCAGTCGCAACAGATAATCTTTGCCGTTGTAGGCTATCTCGCGCAGTTCGTCGAGTTCCTTGCTGTAGCCCAGTGCTATGATGCCTCCTTTGTTCACTTGGTTGGGTGCGTCGTCGGCAATCTCACGTAGAATGCGGTCGTGTAGTGCTTCGCAGTTGTGCAGACTGTTGGTGTAGTTTTGTAGAAACGTGCATCCGCTTTGTGCGCCGATGTCTTTCAGTGGTTGTATGGTAGCGAGTGCTACCTTCAGTTGTAGCAGTTCGCGTGGTGTGACTCGTTTGACTGCGATGCGTGAACTGATGCGTTCGAGGTCGCCAACAGGTTTCAGCAGCTCGTAGAGGCGATCGCGCATCGGTTTGTTGTGTACGAGTGCATCGACAACCTCTTGTCGTTCGACGATGGCGTCGACCTCTTTGAGTGGAAAGCTCACCCAACGACGAAGCAGACGGCTTCCCATGGGTGTGGCGGTGTTGTCTATGATGTTAATGAGTGGTGTGCCTCCCTCGTAGGGTGTGTGAAAGAGTTCGAGGTTGCGTATGGTGAATTGGTCGAGCCACATGTACTGCTCGGTGTCGATGCGCGACAGTGTGGTGATGTGGCTGAGCTGTTGGTGTTTGGTTTGGTCGAGGTAGTAGAGAATGGCGCCTGCGGCAACGATGCCAGCTGTCATTTGTTCGATGCCGAAGCCTTTCAGTGTGGTGGTCTGAAACTGTTGTCGCAGTCGTTCGTCGGCAGCTTCGTAAGAGTAGATCCAATCGTCTTGTTCGAAGGTGAAGTAGCGTTGTCCGAAGAGGCTGTCGTAGACCTTGCGTTTATCTTGTTCGTAGAGCACTTCCTTGGGCGAGAAGTTGTTGATAAGTTTTTCGACATGTTCGACAGAACCTTCGGAGAGCATGAAATCGCCTGTGGAGATGTCGAGGAATGCCACGCCCACGATGTTGCTGTTGAAATGTATGGCGGCAAGGAAGTTGTTCTCTTTTTTATTGAGTATGTTGTCGTCGGTCGACACGCCGGGTGTCACGAGTTCTGTCATGCCACGTTTCACCAATGTGCCAGCTTTCACGGTCTTAGGGTCTTCGAGTTGGTCGCATATGGCGACACGTTTGCCTGCCCGCACCAGTCTTGGGAGGTAGCTCTCTAAAGCGTGGTAGGGGAATCCTGCCATTTCGAGTGCGTCGGCATTTTTGTTCGATCGTTTTGTGAGCGTGATGCCGAGTATGTCGGCGGCGACGACGGCATCGGAGCCGTAGGTCTCGTAGAAGTCGCCACAACGGAAAAGGATGATGGCATCGGGGTATTTGGCTTTTATCTCGCCGAATTGCCTCATCATAGGTGTCTCTGTTGCTTTTGCCATACTGGTTTGTTGAAACGTGAGTGTAGAGTTTGTTTGTGTTATCGTGTTGTTGACCGTCGTGATGTGTTGTTTACCAGCCGAATGGGTGTCCGGAGAGTGGCAGTTTAGCTAATGGGTGGTAGTCGCCTTTTAGTCCGATAGGTTTAGCGTTGCGAATTTCGTAGACGATGTTGATGGCGTTGCGTGCGTCGGCGATGCCGAATCCTTTGCCTTGTAGAATCTGTCGGTAACTCTCGGTGTGCAGTTCGGTGAAACCAGCGCTGAATTCGAACTCTTCGCCGTCGATGTTGAGCGTGCGGTAGGTGCGTTTCTCACCTTGCACGGCGTTTTCTGGTAGGTTGTCGGCGTTGATGCTGAGGAAATAGCGAACGCGTGCACGTTCGAGTTCGAGGTAGCCAGCTACGCGGTCGTGTGATGAGACGTGCACGATGTTTTTCTTTACGTTGCCAAACACCCATTGCAGCATGTCGTAGAAGTGTACGCCGATGTTGGTGGCAACGCCGCCGCTTTTGTGTATGTCGCCTTTCCACGAGGTGTAGTACCAGTTGCCGCGTGAGGTGATGTAGGTGAGTTCGACGTCGTAGATTTTGTCTTTTGGACCGTTTTCGATCTTCTTCTTGAGGTCGATGATGGCTTGGTGAAGTCGTAGTTGCAGTATGGTGTTGATGCGGTGTCCAGTCTCTTTCTCGACATCCATGAGTGCGTCGACATTCCAAGGGTTGAGCACGAGAGGTTTCTCGCAAATCACGTCGGCACCGAGTCGTAGTCCGTAGCGCATGTGTGCGTCGTGCAGATAGTTAGGTGTGCAGATGGAGACGTAGTCGATGTTGTTGCCAGCATTTTTCAGTTTGGTGCAGTGGCGGTCGAATAGTTCTTGTTCGGTGAAGAACGCTGCTTCGGGGAAATAGCTGTCCATGATGCCGACGCTGTCGAAACGGTCGTAGGCTGCCAAGAGGTTGTTGCCAGTATCTTTGATGGCTCGTAGGTGGCGTGGTGCGATGTAGCCTCCAACGCCGATGAGTGCGAAGTTTTTCATATTGTTGTTTGTTTGATGGTTGCTGATTTATTTATTGTTTGGTTGGTCGATTTTGGTCACGACGTTGTTTTTGAGTTGGTAGGTCTCTCCTGTTTCGGGACAGATGGCGATGCCTTCGCTGTTGAACGTCAGCTTTTGTCCGTTTTCGCTCACCCATCCGATTTGTCGTGCTGGATTGCCGACGACGAGTGCATAGGGTGCGACATCTTTGGTGACTACGGCGCCGGCACCGATGAGTGCGTATTTGCCGATTTCGTGTCCGCAGACGATGGTGGCATTAGCACCGATGCTTGCCCCTTGATGGATGAGGGTTTGGCGGTATTCGTCTTTACGGCTCACATGGCTTCGTGGGTTGATGACGTTGGTGAACACCATGCTGGGTCCGAGGAAGACGTCGTCTTCGCAAATCACGCCAGTGTAGACCGACACGTTGTTTTGAATCTTGACGTTACGACCGAGTCGGACCTTTGGTGAGATGACCACGTTTTGTCCGATGTTGCACGCTTCGCCGATGACACAGTCGGACATGATGTGTGTGAAGTGCCATATCTTAGTGCCTTTGCCAATGATGCAGTTGTCGTCGATGTAGGCAGATTCGTGTTTAAAGTAATCCATGCTGTTGAATTAGTGGCTTCTTGCCTTTTTAAATATGATGTTTTTGAGGATTAAAAAGAGGTATTTGACATCGGTACGGAAGCATCCTTTTTCTTCGCACATTGTGAGGTAGCGCATTTCGGATGCTTGTATCTCGTCGAGTGTCTTGGGCATGTCGGCGTAGAATGGCGGCAACAGTCCGGGACGGAATTTGATGCGTTTCTCTTGCAGTTCGGGTGTATAGAGACTGAAGTAGTGGTTGCTCAGTGGTCGTACGCCAACAAGTTTCATGTCGCCTTTAAACAGGTTGATGAACATGGGTAGTTCGTCGAGCCAACATTTACGCATGAATGCGCCAATGGTGCTGACGCGTATGTCGTTGGCTATCTTACCACCTTCCTGCAGTCCTACTTTGTCGTACATATAGGCTTGGAGATATTCGGAGTAGGGGTGCATGGTGCGCATCTTGTACACCTTGAATCGTTTGCCATCTTTGCCGACCCGATTGAGTGTGATGAGTGGTCCGTAGATTTTATGCTCTTGTGGCTCTGGCTGTTTGGCTCTTCGTGCTACGACGTAGCACACGTTGCCGATTTGGTGCTCTGTGACCACTTCGAAGCCACAGTAATAGAGTCGTCCGAGAATTTCTGTCTTGGAGAACGAACGTCGTTTGCCTTTTGTGATGGAGAAATAGACGCGGCTGGTGAGCAAGATTTTTGGTAGCACACGTCGGATGAGGTAGATGAAGGTGTAGATGATGTAGTTGATGCCTTTGGGATAACGTGCAAGAATCTGTTTCTTTTGTTCGTCTTGTGGCACGAAACAGCAACAGAACAAACCGTTGTCGGGTAGTTTGTTGTTGATGGCGCAGAACATTTGGTTTAAGCCCAGCACGTCGTTCAGCCATTTGAGGTTGATGTAGCAGTCGTAGCGGTAGGTGACCAACGATTTGATGTTGAAGGTGTCGGCTGTCGATAGTAAGATGGTGTTGGAACTGTTGAGCGGTGTGTTGCTCATCAGCCAATCGAGCACTTGCTGGTTGTTGGTTTGTTCTAACACCGAAGCCTGGATGGTGGCCAGTTTTTCTGGTGTCAATGTGCGTTGTGGGAAAAGCACGTTGGCATTGTCGCGTGGTAGAATCTCGGGCAGTGGTACGTCGGCGCTGGTGGCGTAACGTATGGCAAAATGGATAAACAGATAGAGCATGTTTATCAACCAAACCGTGGAGACCACGATGACAAAAACGAGTGGTGAGACTTGGAACAGTTTGGTGGCAATCATGAAAACGCAACACGTCATGGTTACCAGTAGTTCGTACAGGTTTTCTAACAGCAAGCGTTTACGTTTTTTCTGATAGGGTGGTTGGTACCTTCCGATGAAGTAGCCTGCTGTTACCCATATAATCATGAGAACAATACAAAGGATGAAGTAGGGGAGAATCTCTGCTTTATTGCTGGTGATGCGCCATAGGGCTACAACGGCAATGACCAACAACCATATGATGATGTCGTAGATAAGGTTTCTGAGTCGAAAATTTTGTTGTCGTTTCATGATCTTATCAATAGTCGTTTAATTTGGTTTTTGACGTTCTGCTTTATCCATTCTAAGAGCCAAGGCAACTTTTGACCAATCCATCGTTGTGGGTGGGTGGTGATCATGATGTGGTTGGGCATTGGGCTCACAACGTCATTCAGGGTGTTGATGATGTCGTTGGTGGTGTGAAAAGAGAGGCTTGTTGCTTGATCTACTTTGTCTCTGACGCTGTATTTTGCGCCGTCCCAGCATCGTCCGGTGTCGGTGAGATAGAGGACGTCGTTGAAATCGGTTGTAAGATAAGGCTCACCAATGATGCCAATTCCACTCAGTGTGTGGTTGCGCCAGAGGTCTTTGGCATCGTATTTACTACGTGGACTTCCGTGCATACACACTGTCTTTACGGGATAGAATGTGCGGAAGTAAGCGAGCCATTTACAGAAGTGTGTGTAGGCGGCGGTGTCGTCGCCTTGACAAACGGTCATGTCTTCGTAGTGATAACCGACCTCGTGTCCGAGTGCGATGATTTGTTGGATGATTTCGGGTTGGTTGCTTTCGGGAATGAAGCGGAAGTAATAGACTGCTTTGGCACCCAATTCGTGTTCGATTTGTGCAATGACAGCGGAGCGCTTTGCTTCTAAATCGACATCGTGTCGCAAAATAACAAATTTCTCAGGCAGTGTTTTATCTTGTTGCTTTGCCTCGCAATAAGTCTCATAAGAAATGCATTCGTAACCTTTCTTGATAAATGTTGCGATGAGTTCTTTATATTTTTGGGGTGTGAAATCCATTGTTGTATTTTGTTGAATATCTGCAAGTAAAGCGATGTGATTGCTTGCTTATTCTGTAGTGTTGACAATATGATGGTAACTGTTGGTTGTTACTATGATATTATATGACACACTTCGTTGCAAAGGTAATGTTTTTTTTCTTGTCTTGTGGTTGTTGTCTGATGAAAAATGTGTTCAAACTCACGAATTTTTGAGGTTGTTTGGGCGGTGAATATGGGTGGTTATAAAATGTGATGATGTAGGTTTTGGTGTTGCGGCACTGTGAGTTCAATCTTTTTTCCTTTTAAAAGCATGGAAAATGAAAAATTGGCACGAAAAAAGCATATAAACGTGGTGTCTACAGCTATGTAGCGACAACAAGAAAATAAACAAATAAAAACCCAAACAATATGATTAAACCTTTAGCAGACCGTGTTCTTATCGAACCGGCTCAAGTAGAAGAAAAGACAATCGGAGGTATTATTATCCCTGATACAGCCAAAGAAAAACCATTGAAAGGAACAGTGGTAGCTGTTGGCTGTGGTACGAAAGACGAGACGATGGTGTTGAACGTAGGCGATGTAGTGCTCTTTGGTAAATACGCCGGCACCGAGCTCGAATTTGAAGGAAAAAAATATTTGATTATGCGCCAAAGCGACGTAATCGCAACCCTCTAACAAAACAATAAGATTATGGCAAAAGAATTATTTTTTAATGTTGACGCTCGTGATCAACTGAAAAAAGGTGTTGACTCGTTGGCAGATGCAGTGAAAGTTACACTTGGTCCTAAAGGACGTAACGTTGTGATTAGTAAAAAATTTGGTGCACCACACATCACTAAAGATGGTGTGACTGTAGCAAAAGAAATAGAGTTGGAAGACGCTACAGAGAACGTAGGCGCACAACTGGTGAAAGAGGTGGCATCGAAAACCGGTGATCAAGCCGGTGATGGCACAACAACAGCAACGGTGTTGGCTCAAGCTATTATTGGTGTTGGTTTGAAAAATGTGACAGCGGGTGCTAATCCAATGGATTTGAAACGAGGTATCGACAAAGCGGTAGAAACTGTAGTAGAAAACATTAAATCGCAAGCTCGCGTTGTTGGCGACGACTACAATAAGATAGAACAAGTAGCAACGATTTCTGCCAACAATGATCCAGAGATTGGTCAGTTGATTGCCAACGCGATGCGTAAAGTTTCGAAGGACGGAGTTATCACTATCGAAGAGGCAAAAGGAACTGACACCACCATTGATGTTGTGGAAGGTATGCAATTTGACCGTGGCTATATCTCACCATATTTCGTGACGAACACCGAGACCATGGAAGTTGAGATGGACAAACCGTACATCATGATTTACGACAAGAAAATCTCCAATCTCAAAGAGTTGCTGCCAATTTTGGAACCAGCCGTACAAAGTGGTCGTCCGTTGTTGATTATTGCTGAGGATGTCGACAATGAAGCTCTCACAACATTGGTAGTAAACCGTCTGCGTGGCCAATTGAAGATTTGCGCAGTAAAAGCTCCAGGCTTTGGCGATCGTAGAAAAGAGATGCTTGAAGATATTGCCATTTTGACTGGCGGCGTGGTTATCTCAGAAGAAAAAGGTATTGCTCTTGAAAGCGCTACCATCGATATGTTAGGCACAGCCGAGAAGGTTACCATTAATAAAGATAACACCACAATTGTTAATGGTTATGGCGATAAAGAAAACATTGCTACCAGAGTGGCACAAATCAAATCGCAAATCGAGGCATCGAAGAGCGAATACGACAAAGAAAAACTGCAAGAACGTTTGGCTAAGATTGCTGGCGGTGTAGCAGTGCTTTATGTCGGTGCTCCATCGGAAGTCGAGATGAAAGAAAAGAAAGACCGTGTAGACGATGCATTAAGCGCCACACGTGCTGCCATTGAAGAAGGAATCGTTCCTGGCGGTGGTGTTGCTTACATCCGTTCAATTGCTGCTTTGGAACAATTGAAAGGTGTAAATGAAGATGAGCAAACAGGTATCGAAATTGTGAAACGTGCAATCGAAGAACCTCTTCGTCAGATTGTAAATAACGCAGGTAAAGAAGGTGCTGTGGTTGTACAAAAAGTTCGTGAAGGCAAAGATGACTTTGGCTATAATGCCCGTCTCGATTGCTACGAGAATATGTTCGAAGCTGGCATCGTTGATCCTGCTAAGGTGACACGTGCTGCATTGGAAAATGCTGCTTCTATTGCAGGTATGTTCTTAACCACAGAGTGTGTTATTGTAGATAAAAAAGAAGAAAATCCTCCTATGATGCCTAACATGGGCGGCGGTATGGGTGGTATGATGTAATCTTCTTTGATTATTACGATAGAAACCTACAAAATAAAAGGCTGGCACATTAATGGTGTCAGCCTTTTTTGTCGGATTTTGTGAGAACGCCCTTTTATTTATTGTTTATAATGTTGATTAATTGTTGCGCTTGAGCTTGGTTGAAGTAGTCGGGATAAAGTACTGTTTTTCGCATGGCGATGTCGGCATCGGTAAAGTCGGTATGCAGAAGTTCGTTGCAAAACCGGATTTGTGTCTCTGCATCGTCGGCGTGTTTACACAGACTTTCGAGTCCACTTCCTGTTAACATCGCAGTGTTGGCAATGATGTGTTTGCCAGAAAATATCGAATTGATAAGTTTTAGTTTCATGCCTGTAGCTTGGAACGTGACAAGAATAGTGATGTGTGCGTCGTGAATCAGTTTGTTGATTTCTTGTTCTGAGGGATTTCCAATAAGTTGGATGTTACGATATTTTGATGCTAATTCTTTAAGTTTTCTGCTTGGGTTCATGCCTGCAATCACACACTTACAATTGAGTTTTGCAAAGACATTTGTACAGAGATAACTTGCGCTTTTTTCGTTCTCTGGCAACATAAGATTGCCGTGATAAAGCACGAAAGGTTTTTCTTCCTTGTTTGTTGGCGTCGATGAAATGTCGTTGTGCTTGTGGAAGCAAGGTATGAAGTGTGTTTTTGTTTCTGGGTATTGTGTCTTAAAGTAATTCTCGTCGTTGTGTGAGAGTGTAATGATGTGTTGTGCATGTTGAAGCACTTGTTCGAACTTCTTCAATTTTAATGCTTCCAGTTTATAATATGCTTTTTTCCAAAGTGTGTTGGTGGCGTTGCCGAGAGCATTATAGTAGTCGTGTTCGATGTTGCATTCGCGGAAAATCTTAACACGGTTTTTTAAACTTGGATGGTTGAGGAAGCCACACGACACAAGTCCTTCAAACAAGATAGGGTAGTTGTTTGCTTGTAGATTTTTTAGCAATTCTTTATTCATTCGACCTATTACGGTGTACGGCAGTTGGTGCATTTGTGCCCAAAGTGATGTGTCGCGTTTGTAATAGTGTACTTCTATACAATATTTATTAAGCTCTTCTGCTGGTTCTCGCCAGTACTGAAAGCAGTGTAAAATGATGTTAACCCCTTCTTGATGCAGTGCTTTCAGACGATAGAATACGTCGATAGCTCCTCCGTAGTTTGCAGGGTAGGGAATGTCGAAAGCTATGATGTTGAGATTCTTAATCATTGTTTTTGTTGTGTGTTTCTGCTGTGTTAGTTAGTGAGCGTGGATAAGATATTGTATAATTGTTTTGCTTGGTGTTGTCGTGTGTATTTTTGTTGTTCTACTTTATTGACGTTGACCATAGTAAATTTGTTCGTCTCCCATTCGTTGTATTTATTGAGAATGAATTGTTTACAGTCAGCTACATTTTCAGCAGCGATGCCAATATTTGTTTTTTTGATGGCATCGGCAAGACATTCATTATCGCTTTTGACACAAAGAACCGGGCATTCGCAACCCAATGCTTCATAAAATTTTGTAGTCATGATGCCATGGTTGCCGTTGTTGGTTGCCGTGTTGCTAGCTATGAGAGCTATGGAACTCGTGTTGAGCGTTTCAGCTATTTTTTCATGAGGAATGAGTGGTGAGAACGCAATGATTTTAAGCAGTTCTGAGTAGTGTTGTTGGTCGATGGTTTTTAGTAGTCGCTGTTTTGAAGCATCGTCGGAAAACCATTTGAAAAGTATTTTTTGTTCAGAAATTTGTTTTTGTAGAAAAACGAGTTCGTACAGTGTTGTCAATAGGTCGGTGATGTCTTGTAGTGGCTTTCCGTAGTATTTACCTGTGTAACAAATGACGAATTGATTGGTTGCTTGTCTGTCATTTTTGAAAATGTTGGCATCGTAACCATTGAAAATAGTGTGTGTGTTGCTGTTGAATTTTTTGAGAAATTCGGTGTGCCAAGGTGATATGGTGATGATGCTGTTAGCTTGTTCTAAAGCGTTGTTACGACGTTTGATATTGGTTTGTGTATACCGTTGCATCATGATGTTTCCGAACCATCCTTTAGGCTGATGTTCGAGATAGGTGTATCGTGGTGCTTGTTCGGCGATGTCGCGAAGGTCAGCAATCCATGGTATTTGCCATTGTTTAGCTAATTGTGCAGCAACAGGTAGTGGAAAGGTGAAGAAAGTGCTACAAAGTATGGCTTTGTAGTGTTTTAAGTTTAGGCTTTTGTTGGCGTATTTTACAAATTGTCGGCTTTTGATGTCGCAGAATAGACTTATTATTGTTTTCATGGCCCATTCTACGTTTCCTCCGATACGATTGTGTTGGCAGAATGTCAGAGAATAGATGTTGTAGGGTAGTATTGTTTGTGTACGCGGCGTTTCTGTAAGTATGTCAATATTCCATCCGTGTTGTTGGAGATAGTCGCAAAAGAAACGCACCCGTGGTAAAAACGCGGGTGGTGTAAACATGTCGCAGATGACAAGTAGTTTTTTTTCTATGTCGCTGTTAGTTTTGTCCACAATTTTTTTAACCACAATATTTGATGATGGTGCTTCGTATGCTGTTCATTTGTTCCATCAGTGGTTTGTTGTGGTATAATTGCCAATCGCTATATAGTAAGCGAGCCGTTTTTACGTAAAGATGTATGAATATATGTGAGGTAGGAGTGAGTAGTAGTAATATGAACCACCACCATTTCATGGTGCAGAGAGCAATAATGCCGACAATGAGTGTGATAATAGGCATGAACATCCATTCTACGACATATCTCACAGAGTTATAGAATGCACTATCTTTCATTTTTGATGTCATAAACCCATTGATTGCCCAAATTAAAGATGAAGCAATGGTGGCGTAGACAGCGTATGGTAAAGTGAATAAGAGCAAGGCCATCTTACCGATGATGCTGAGTGGATAGTTTTTGATGTTGAATGATCGTGCGCTGATTTTTAGTGCTTTTCTTTTTGTTTCAAAATCTTTCGCACTTTTTAGACACTGTTGTACCTCGGTGTTGTCTTGTCGTGCCTGTTCGAGTGTGTCGGCAATGTGTTGGTTGGCTTCTCGACGTTGTAATAGTGTGAAGTTTTTTCCATGTTGTCTGGCTGCAAGTTCTTCACCTTCAATCAAACAACATTCAAATAATTCGTCGTAATAACCATTATTTGGTACGATGAGATGTGTCTTGCGTAGTCGTATGTCGAATTCGTCGCGTAGATGATTAATGGCTTCAGCAATTGGCATGTCTGGGTTTTCTCGCAAGTAAGCTGATACGTTGATGGGGTCGCCAATTTGCGTTAGTATTGATGTGCGGTATCTGTCGTATGTGCCGTAGTCGATGCCATAGGGTAAGATGTAAACGTCTTTCTTTCCATTGAGTGCTTCGCTTGCTTGTATTGCTATTCGGAACATTCCTTTGACTATGGGCAATTGGTTTCTCATGGTGCGGTGTGTGCCTTCCGACATAATGCAAAAGGGCACATTGTTCATAAGTACTCGCACACTCTCTTCCATTATTTCTTTGTTTTTTGAGAGGTTTTCATAGCCATCACGCATGCGCATAATGGGCATGATTTTACAGAAGTTGAGAAGAAAGGCTTGAATTTTTGATTTGAAGATGTCGGCACGTGCAACAAAGACTGCAGGTCCTGGGTGTACCATCATGACTGCCATGGCATCGATGGCTGCGTTGGAATGGTTCGGACCAAAGATGAGTGCACCATCTTGAGGTATTTTGTCGGTGTCGACGTATTCGCGTCGTGGATAAGCGGCAAAAAACCATTTGCGCATATAGTTGGACCCGATTTTATAAGGTAAATTTTCGTGTTCGATACCCTTAGACATGTGGTGTGCTTTTGTTTGGTGTAGGTGAAATACCAACTGTAAAAATAAAACTTTACGATAACAAAGGAAGGGAACTTCTGTCATGAAATGATAGTAGTTCCCAATTCTTTTTCTTTAAGAAAGTCGACACGCTTTCTTATTGTGGCATGTTTTTATGATAGTGTATTTTCCCGTCTTCAAGTTCTTTGATAGCTTTTAATGTTGGTTTTGGAAGACGTTCGTAGTATTTCGAAATCTCGATTTGTTCTTGATTTCCTACACCTTCTTCCATTTCATCTGGTTGTGTAGCAAATTCTTGTAGTTTTTTCGAGAGTTCTACTTTTACATCAGCAGCAATTTGGTTTGCTCTTTTTGCGATGATGGCAACGGTTTCGTATCTATTTCCCACTGGCTCGCAGAGTTGATTCATGTCGCGAGTAATAGTGTTGTTTGGTACTGAATTTTTCTTTTCCATTATATATGTTTGTTTTGCTTATTTTTTTATGGTTGCTTTAGCTTTTGCTTCTTTCATGATTCGAAGTGCTTCTTTGTGATTCTTGCTATCAGGAAAATCTATTGTATAGCGGTAGCATTCGTCGACAAGTTCGCTGTAACGTTCTTGTTGTTTCTCGGTAACGCTAAGCGATGCTTCTTTGTATTTCGATTGAAGAATAATGAATGAGAATTCTTCACGATATTTTGTGTCGGGGTAGTTTTTGAGCGCATTTTCTGATACTGTGATAGCTGAACGATAGTTATTGCCTAGATATAATCCAAGTTTATAGTACAGTTGTGCGTTGCGTAATTCTTTGTAGGCTAAATGTTCGTTGAGTTCTTTTAGACAGTCTTGTGCCTGCTTGCTAAAATTGCCTGTTGGAAAATAGTCAACATACTCATTTAGTGCAGAAATGGCAGCTTCGGTGGCTTCTTGATCTAGTTCTACTTCTGGAAGGTCAAGGTAAAGGCAATAGCCAATATTAAATCTACATTCTTCAGAAAATTCTCCTCTTGGAAAGTTTTTGACGTAGTTGGCAAAATCTTGAGATGCAGAATAATAGTTTTTTTGTCCTAAACGTGCTTTTGCAAGTAGGTAAAGCACTTCTTCTGCTTCTTTTTGACCGCGAAATGTTGTAGTAAGGCTTTCAAACAGTACGGCTGATTTGCTGTATTGTTTTTGAAGATAGAGGTTTTTGGCTGCTTCAAAACGTTCGTCAGCATTGTCGTTTTTCAGCATCCTTTGATAGTCAGAACATCCAGATAGTAATGCGCCAACTATTAATATGATAAGTAATCCTTGTTTGTTCATTTTTGTTTACGAAGGTTATGGGTTATCCGTATGTCTTTTTTGTTT
Source organism: Bacteroidales bacterium (assembly GCA_030523485.1). Taxonomy (GTDB): domain Bacteria; phylum Bacteroidota; class Bacteroidia; order Bacteroidales; family Paludibacteraceae; genus HGM05398. The sequence continues at coordinate 11,514 of JAUNIJ010000012.1, read as the reverse complement.
GCTTAAATATTATCATTGCAGATATTTTTCTAACTCTTCGGTGTGGTGGCAAACAAAATTATCGCCATCACCTATGATGAAAAATCCGGGTATGTGATTGTCGCGACAGAATTGCAGACTTTTTTCAAGACCCATTACCATACATGCTGTGGCAATTGCATCAGCTGTCATACAATCGCTTGCTAATATGGTCGCGCTTAATAGGTTGTGCTCCACTAAAAATCCAGTTTTTGGATTGATTGTGTGTGCATATTTCTTGCCATCTTTGATGTAGAAGTTTCGATAGTTTCCTGATGTTGCTAACGAAAAATTTTGTAATGCGACAACACCCTCGATGCCGTGGTTACGACAAGTACTATCTTCTACAGGTTTGTTGATGCCAATTTTCCATGGCTCGTTTTGTGAGTTGATGCCTTCTGCATGTACTTCACCGCCTATTTCTACTAATAGGTTAGTAACACCATGTTTTTTCAAAACTTCGGCAACATAATCGCAAGCATAACCTTTCGCAATAGCACTGGCATCTAACATAGTTCCAGGGTTCTCTTTTCTGATTTTGTGATCAACTAACGATACTTTGTCGTAACCAACTGTTTGCATTAATTCAATAACTTTTACACTGTCAGGTTGTTGACTCGCTTCGAAACCAAAGCCCCAGATGTTGACAATTGGCGCAACAGTAATGTCGAATGCTCCATCTGTTAGTTGTGAGATGCGTTGGCTCTCTAAAAAAATATGTTCAAAGTGTTTGTTTCCATTGGTCATACTATCGCCTTTATTTATTTTGGAGATGACGGAAGTATCGTTGAACATAGAGAGCGCTCCGTCGATTTCATCCAATGCAGAAGTAATGATACTTTGGAAATTGGAGTCGGTCGGTTGTTCAACAATAATATGATAAATAGTGCCAAAAACAGCACCTTGAACTGTGACGTATTCTTTTGTTGTAGTGGTGTTTTCCCGTTTTTTTGCTATGAAAAAACAAGCAATAAAAACGATAAAACATATGAGGGTGACAACTAAGTTTTTCTTATTCATTCTCTCATCAATTGAATGTGCAAAGATACAACTTTTTTCAATATAAAAAATAGACAATCTGTGTCTATCTCTTGGGTTGAAGTCCTTAATGAATACTTATGCTGTAATTTTGTCGTTCTTTATGTTTTGGCGTGTCGATAAGATGATGATTTATTTTCTTTAATGGCAATGTAAGTGTTTCTTTTGGCTATGTGCATTCAATTTATTACTTTTGCAGTTCAAAATTAAGCGTGAAATATAAGTAAATCAAAGCATATATGGCAGAACTAAAAGATTTAACTTCTCGTGAAGAAAATTACTCACAATGGTATAACGATTTGGTGGTAAAAGCAGATCTTGCAGAGAATTCTGCAGTTAGAGGATGCATGGTAATCAAGCCTTATGGCTATGCTATTTGGGAGAAAATCCAACGCCAACTGGATGATATGTTCAAAGAAACAGGACATGTTAATGCCTATTTCCCATTATTTATTCCTAAATCTTTTTTGAGTAGGGAAGCAGAACACGTCGAAGGATTTGCAAAAGAGTGTGCTGTTGTAACACACCATCGTTTGAAAAACGACCCTAGTGGGAATGGTGTTGTTGTCGACCCTGATGCTAAATTAGAAGAAGAACTGATTGTTCGTCCTACATCAGAAACCATTATTTGGAGCACCTATAAAAACTGGATTCATTCCTATCGCGACCTCCCTATTTTGTGTAACCAATGGGCCAATGTTGTTCGTTGGGAAATGCGAACACGTTTATTCTTACGTACCGCAGAGTTTCTTTGGCAAGAGGGACATACCGCACATGCTACCGAAAGCGAAGCAATTGCTGAAGCAAGAAAAATGTTGGATGTGTATGCTGAGTTCGCAGAGAAATACATGGCAGTACCTGTTGTAAAAGGTGTAAAATCGCCAAACGAACGCTTTGCTGGAGCTATCGAAACATTCTGTATCGAAGCGATGATGCAAGATGGTAAAGCATTGCAAGCTGGCACGTCACACTTCTTAGGTCAGAATTTTGCAAAAGCCTTTGACGTGCAGTTCATGAATAAAGACAACCAACCAGAATATGTATGGGCTACCTCATGGGGTGTCTCAACTCGTCTGATGGGTGCGTTAATCATGTCACACTCCGATAATAACGGCTTAGTACTTCCTCCTAAATTAGCTCCTTATCAGGTTGTTATCGTGCCAATCTACAAGAACGCGGAACAATTGGCAGGAATCACCGAAAAAGTAGATGTCATCTGTGCCAATTTGAAGAAATTAGGTATCTCCTTCAAATACGACGATGCCGATAACCGCAAGCCAGGTTGGAAATTTGCTCAATACGAACTGAAAGGTGTTCCTGTTCGTTTGGCTATTGGTGCTCGCGACTTAGAAAACAACACCATTGAAATCATGCGTCGCGACACACTTACAAAAGAAAACGTTTCCATTGATGGTGTTGAAGCATATATTCTTAAATTGTTGGACGATATCCAAGAAAACATCTATCAAAAAGCCTTGGCATTCCGTAAGAGTGTAACTCGTGAAGTAAACTCCTACGAAGAATTCAAAGTCGAAATCGAGAAAGGTGGATTCTTGTCTTGTCATTGGGATGGTACCCCAGAAACTGAAGAAAAAATTAAAGAGGAAACAAAAGCAACTATTCGTTGTATCCCATTAGATGACAACAACGAACCTGGTTTTTGTATGGTAACAGGAAAACCATCTAAACGCAGAGTCTTGTTTGCTCGTAGCTATTAAGATGGCAAAACACTTACCAATATCTTTTATTGAACAAATGAAGCCTCGTTTGCAGAGCGAATATGCTCTGTTCGAGGCTTCTTTGTTTTCCGAACCACCGGTAAGTGTTAGGCTAAACACCTCAAAAATACATACTGAGAATAACACTTTATTACGAGTGCCATGGTGCAACGTAGGGCGTTATCTTAGCCATCGACCGATATTTACTCTCGACCCCTTATTTCATGCTGGTGCTTACTATGTACAAGAAGCATCTTCAATGTTTCTTCAAACCATTGTAGAACAATATGTGCCGCACGATGCCATAGCTCTAGATTTGTGTGCTGCGCCTGGCGGAAAATCTATAATCTTAAGCGATTGGCTCAACAATGGTCTACTCGTAAGCAACGAAATCATTCCCTCACGTTGTGCTGTGTTGGTGGAAAATCTTATGAAGTGGGGTAACGAACGTAATGTTATCACAAATAGTGCTCCGAGACAGTTTGAAAACTGTCCAGAACTGTTCGATGTAATTCTTACCGACGTGCCGTGCTCGGGTGAAGGTATGTTTCGAAAAGACGACACCGCTATTGCAGAATGGTCGGAAAGTAATGTGGCACAATGTGTGTCGCGTGGGCGAGAAATATTGACATCTGCTTTGGTAGCATTGCGTAACGAAGGCATATTAATCTATTCCACATGCACATTCAACGAACAAGAAGACGAACAACAAGTGCAGTGGTTGATAGAGCAAGGGTGCGAATTATTAGCTGTTAATGTTGACACCTCATGGCAAATCGAAACAACAAATGGTTATCATTTTTGGCCACATCGAGTGAAAGGTGAAGGCTTGTTTATGGCTGTCTTAAAAAAGAATGGCAAGGTAAACGCGCTAAACAACGGTTCAAAGCTCAAAACAAAGAAAACGATATTTTCTAAACCGAATAAAGAAATTATTCCTTATCTGATTGATCGTGATGAATTTGCTTATGCTTGTCACAATCAAATTTGGAGAGCTATACCACAAAAATATGCTGACATTGTTGAACATCTTCTTCAGTGTACGAAAGTGGTATATTGGGGGGTCTCTTTAGTCGAGAATAAAGGTGCGAAAATGATACCTCAGCAAAGTCTCGCTTTAAACCGACAATTGAATAAACGCTCGTTTTGTATTTGTGAAATTACTGATATTGATGCATTGAACTATCTTTCAGGAAACACACTCGTGCTTCCTTCGTCGGTTGCAAAGGGCATCGTCTTGTTAACTTATTGTAACGTCCCAATTGGATTTGTCAATAATCTCGGAACAAGATGCAATAACCTCTATCCAAATAATTGGCGCATCCGTATGTCATGGACTGCTCCTGAGCATGTTTTAATGCCTTAAATAGAAGAGAAACAATGGTTTTGAACAAAAGATTGACACTTCGCAGATTCTGTAGCATTGCCATAGGATTGTTCTTGACAACAGTCTCTGTTTTAGCTCAATTTAATACCGATAAAATTCTTACTATCGGACGAAATGCATTGTATTTCGAGGATTATGTGCTGGCAATACAGTATTTCAACCAAGTAATCAAAGCAAAACCTTATCTCGTTGAACCTTATTACTATCGAGCCGCAGCAAAAATCAATCTCGAAGATTATGCCGGTGCCGAAGCCGATTTAACCACTGCCATCGAGAAAAATCCATTTGCACCCAATTCTTACTATGCTCGTGGCTTTACACGTTTGCAACAAGACCGTTGGGAAGAGGCTGAGGTCGACATCAATCAAGCTCTTTACTATTATCCAGAAAATTCCTCCTATCTCATCATATTGCTTGAAATTCAAGAACATAAAAAAGAATATGATAAAGCCTTAGATAATATCTCATTCCTTATTAATAAAACGGGTAATCCCGACCTATATCTTGAAAAAGGGCGTTTACTCTTGGAAAGTGGCGATACGATAGCTGCTGTAAAACATTTTAAAACTACAGTCCTTCGCGACTCTTCTAATGTAGAAGCCTGGGGTGCACTTGGCTTCGCATATTTGTTGACTGACAGCCTCGATAATGCTTTAGTAGCTTACAATCATACACTTAAATTACACACATCCAATCCACACCATTATGTAAATCATGGGTTGTTGCTCTATCGTAAAAACAACTATTGCGGTGCGTTAGCTGACTTTGACAAAGCATTGAAACTCTCGCCTAAATCAAAACAAGCACTTTTCAATCGTGCCTTGGTAAAGTCAGAAATAGGCGATTACAATAATGCCGTTGCCGACCTCGATCGCATCATTCAGTTCTATCCCGATGCCTACGATGCTTTGTTTCAACGTGCCGTAGTTCAACAACGATGTGGTAACAACGCAGAAGCTTTGGACGACTTCTCCGAAGTGCTGAAACACTATCCCACATTTATTCCTGCCTTGTACGGACGCGCTGAAACCTACGAATCAATGGGACGTCGACAAATGGCTTATAGAGATATGCAACTCGCTTATAATCTTAGTGAAGAACGAAAGAAAAAAGGAAAAAGTGCTGATGAAGATGAGCCTGAAACAAATATTCATGTGGCTGAAGCTGATACGAAAGTCATGGCAAGAAATAAATTGTTTAACACCGTTGTAAGTGGTAGTGGCGATGTTGGTGAGTCAATTTATGTTGAATCAGAATACAATATTAGAGGTTCTGTGCAGAACAAAGACATTGCCGTTGCCACTATACCAAACTTCCAGCTAACTTATTATGAACGTGAGTATTTGATTTCTGGAGTAGTAGTTTATGATGCTCTGTTGGAAGCTTATAACAATAAACACAAAAAACGCTTGCCGCTTAAAATTGTAGCACGCGAAGTGCCTCTAAACGAAACGCTCGTCAACTTTCATTTCGAAGCCATCAACAATAACACTTTGTCTGTGACAGAAAACGACTCCGACCTCTTGTTTGAACGTGCCATCGACTTTGCCTTAGTCCAGAATTTCGACAATGCCATCGAAGACCTTACACACTACTTGTTGAAAAAAGATGATGCATTAGCTTATTTTGAACGCGCTAATGTGCGTCACAAACAATTGGAATATAATAAAATAAGTGGATCTGTGAATGCTGAAGCCATGAAGATTGAGTCGGAATTGGTGATGCGCGACTACGATAAAACCATAGCACTCGCACCCGCTTTCCCTTACGCCTATTTCAATCGAGCTAATCTGTTTGCCGAAAGAGGAGACTATCAACGAGCCATTGCCGATTACACGAAAGCCATTCAGCTATTTCCTAACTTCGCTGAAGCATTTCTAAATCGTGGACTTACCTATATCTATTTAGAGGAGATAGAAAAAGGAACTGCCGACTTGAGCAAAGCCGGCGAATTGGGTATGGTGGAAGCTTATGCTTGGCTAAAGAAAATGCGATAACAATGCGATTGCTATTCCTCGGAGAAGTGTACTAACACTTTGCGATAGGTGTTGAATATCTTTGATTTTGAAACGAAGCCTAAGTAACGTCCGTCATCATCTACTACAGGAAGATTCCATGCTCCTGTACTCTCAAAAATATCCATCACCTTCTCCATTGGTAAATTGGAGTTGATTTTTGCTGGCGCCGACAGCATGAGTCGTTCCACAGTGAAACGATTGTACAAGCGAGGTTGAAACATAATATTTCTCACTTCGTCTAGCGGCACAATTCCAATTAAAACACCCGTGGTCTTGTTCACTACGGGGAAAATGTTTCGTTTTGATAGAGAAATCACTTTCACCAATTCACCCAATGTCATTTCTGGATAAACCACATCTAAATCTGTCTCTATCACACTCTCCATTTTCATCAATGTCAACACAGAGCGGTCTTTATGGTGGGTCAGCAACTCACCCTTTTGTGCCAAACGCATCGCATAAAGACTATGAGGTTCAAAGGTGACAATTGTAAGGTAACTTACTACAGAGGTGATGATAAGCGTGATGAAAAGATCGTAACCTCCGGTGAGCTCTGCAATCAAAAAAGTTGACATGAGTGGTGCATGTAGTACGCCCGACATCAAGCCTGCCATACCAGCAAACGCAAAATTTGATATCGGTATGTCAATGCCAACAATGTTTAAACCCTCGGCAACAATAAAACCAGTCAAACAGCCCACAAATAAACTCGGCGCAAAGATACCGCCTGTACCACCAGCGCCATTGGTGGCTGTGGTGGCAAACACCTTAAAAAGCACAATAAGAGATAGATAGAGCACTATGCCCCATATGTTGTTTTGTATTGGTGCAAAAATCGATTGTTCAAATAAAGTGTTGGGGTTGTTCGATAGTAATGCTTCAATGGCTTCATAACCTTCACCATAAAGCGGAGGAAAAAAGAATATCAACACGCTTAGTATGACAGAACCAACGACGAGTTTCCAAATGGGCTTGCGTAGTTTCTTAAACATCCCTTCTAACTTGATGGTACAACGTGTAAAATAGAGCGACACCATACCACAAACAATGCCAAGCACAATGATAAATGGAATTCTGTCGACAGCAAATGGTGCGTAGCCATCGAAGTGGAACAACGCTTCGTTGCCCGTAAGTAAATAGCTGAGTGAGGTAGCTGTCACCGATGTGATGAGCAAAGGGAGTAGACTGGTCATCGTTAAGTCTATCATCAACACTTCCAAAGTGAATGCTACGCCAGCAATAGGGGCTTTGAAGATACCGCCAATTGCACCTGCCGCACCACAGCCGACCAGTAACATCAAGGTCTTTTGGTCTAAACGGCATATTCGACCAAGGTTAGAGCCTATGGCTGAACCTGTTAATACTATTGGAGCCTCAGCACCTACAGAGCCACCGAAACCGATGGTAATGGCGCTGGCAACCACGCTGCTCCACATGTTGTGAGGCTTAATAATCGATTTGTGCTGTGATATGGCAGCAAGAATTTTTGTCACACCATGGCCTATGTCGTCGCGAACAATGTAGCGTACAAACAAACTGGCAATGGTGATGCCAACAGCAGGAAGAATAAGATACCAATAGTTCAAACCACTATCGGAAATGTTGGTAACAAGGTGTTGTATGACGTGTACGATGCTTTTGAGTGCCCAAGCGGCTAATGCGGTCAGACAACCAATGACGATACTGAGCACTACAAGAAAGTGATTCTCTTTGATGTGTGTCTCGCGCCAATCTATCAATCGTGTGTACCAATTGCTGGTGTTTGTTTTTGTTGCTTCGATGGCCATCTCGAATAAGAAAAAATCGTGCAAAAGTACCGCTTTTTTCTCAAACTAAATCGTTGGAATAGAAAAAATTGTTGGCTATAGTTTTATGTGTTTTGTGGGGTGTTGGTGTTATGTTGTCTTTTCTTCCGTTTTTTTACATGGTGTAGTGTCGGCATTTCGAAAGAGTGTGACAAAGAATCCCCAAGAGAGTGGCGTGAGGTTTGAACCAAAAATTTCGAAGGTCGCTTGTAGTAGGAATACACCCAATAAGAGTATGGTTGTCAGTTTATTGTTATTGTCGATGCCGACAGGTGCAAGCAGAAAAAGAAGCAGAAAAAGTGCTACGCCAATCACACCATATTCCAACCAAAATGCTATGGATGCATTGTGAGGATGCATGACGTAGAGATCGCCGTTCCAATTTTCGTTTTCAAATATATTTTTCTGAGCATAATGTTCTATAAAGTCAGTGTCATTGGTTCCATGTTCTACGAAATTTTTTCGTGCGTCGCTCACACCTTGTCCTAACAGAGGGTGCTCTTTGCCTGTTTCAATGGCTACATGCCAGATGTATTTTCTGGGGTTGTCGTCGATGTCGCTTCCCTTGAAATGGCTGTTTACCCATGCAATATGATGCAATCCGTAACAACATCCTATAAGTAGACATATGCCTCCGACTATCCGCCCCATTTTTTCTAAATTCATGGCACGAAACCACACGAAAATACCTATCAAACAAAGTGTTCCACCTGTAATCATGCCCACTCGCCCTTCTGTAATAGCTAAGGCAGTGGCAATGATGGTTACGGGGAGTAGGAGCCACCAAAGTGCTTGTCGTGAACTGTTGTTGGCAATGTAGATGGCACTCACCAAGGCTGTGTTGAGGTAGAGGTTGAAGTTCATGTGGCTACCGAATAGTGTGATGCGTTCCACCATGAAGTGATAGGTGCGTTCTGGATCGGTGATGAATGTGTAGCATCCTATTTTTATAATAATGTATAGTACGGCTAAAGCTGCCGAAGAACATAGTACCCATGCCAAATGTTTCATTTTGAAATGTTTGGAGAACCCTAAGATGGTCATTACACCGAATGCCATGAAGGCCAATCGATGGTCCATTACTTGGTTGAAGTAGGGGAGGTGCGAGTGTTCAAAGAGATGCCAAAGTGGTTGAAGTGCCCAAAGTAACAACATAACAACACCCCACCATTTGTCGCGTGTCCATTGCCAATAAAGTAGTCGCCCAGATGCGAAAAAGTCGATACCATAGCTGATAAAAAATATCCAAAGTAGATGGTACTGGAAACGAAATGGCAAGATGAGGGCAGCCGCTAACAAGTAGCCAGCGATGAGATGAAAACCATTGGTAATTTTTTGGATGTTTCTCATGGGTTGAGAAACGAAAAAATGGCGTAGTTGTGCGATGCTATTGTCTGCTTTCATTGCTTTTGCAAAGGTACACCCATTTTCTCATTCTGCAAAAGTCGTTGACAATGTGAATATCTGATGTGTGATGGGAGTGATTTCTTTGTGTCGTGTTATGCGTAACTATGCCGTCCACCAAGTAGGAAATTGACACCGAAGTAGGTGATAATGACGCATAGAAATGCCAATAAACAGAAGATGTGGAATGCAATTGTTTTGAATATGGTAGGGTGAAGTGGCATCGAATAAATAAGTAGTGTGATGAGTGCCCATGTCTCTTTGGGATCCCATCCCCAATAGCGTCCCCACGAGATGTCAGCCCATACGGCACCAGTAAAAATGCCTAGGCACAGGAATGAAACGGCTGGTAGCAGAAGTAGTTTTGATGTTTTTGTGGCATTGTTGGTAAATGTGTTATTGGGGTTGATAGTTTGTTTGATACATACCATTAATCCGTTGATTGCTACGATGGCAAGGAGTGCGTAGGCTGTCATGACAAGTGTTACATGGAGCGAAAGCAGTGGCGATGTGAGCACCGGCACCAAGTTGGTGATGGCGGGAGAGTGTTCTCCAAACGACGATACCATGGCAGAGGTGCCTGTTGTGGTGAGTGCGGCTGCAGAAAGTAGTGGTTGTTTCCGATTAAACCACAAACCAAGGCAAGCTGAGAGTATGGCTAAGCATTGCATGGTTTCGTAGCCTGATGCTAATGGTATATGGTGAGCAGTTATCCAACGCAGAATAAATAAAACTAGCAAATAAACTACGCCAACCACTAAAAAGAGAAGTGTGACTCGTTGTAATTGTTTGGCGACGTTAGCCCATTGTTTGTTACTTTCGCATGCCATAATGCTTAGTAATAGTAGCAATCCGATGGTGGTGTATATCATTCCAAAAATTTTGGAAGTGAGCTTATTATATGCTCTTTCTGCCCTTATTGAAGCGTTGGAAGGTAAACTTTCTAATGCTTGTTGTTGTTGGTATTTTTTTATTTTTTTTATGAGATAGATAGCTGTCTCTTTGTCGCCTTTATTTATGTTTTCGCCAATAAGATTGAAGGTGTGTCGGATAAAAAGCCATTCGTCATTGTCGATGTCTGATGGAAGGGCCGATGCTGGTGAGTACCACACCACATCTTTTGAATGTTGGTGTGGAAAAATTTTCAAGAGTTCACCATTGAGGTGAGATTCGATGAGGTGCAATTGTTCATCTGCGGCACAGTGTGCTTTGTAGTCGTTTTTTAGTGGCGTGTGCAGGAGATAATTTCCTTGCTTATCGTAAAAGTCGCGTGGACTATAGAATTTGCTTTTTTTGTTGAGTAATTCTTTTGTTGATTTACTCTTGATTTTGATGAAAGGCGTTTTTAGCCATTCGTCGGGAAAGAATAGAACGCTGCAGAACACCTGTTCTGCACTCATGTGATGATAGGTGTCTTTCCCACATTCTTTGATGGTGAATTGCCGTGCTAATGTTTGTAAAGGCATGATGCGTCCTTGATGCAACACCATGAGTGTTCCCATTTCTGTTGCCACATCGTTATCGACACATCGTTGTGCCTGTAGATTAGAAGAAAATAGTAAAAGAACAACCGCAATGGTTGCCGTGCGAAAATGTTTGATGGTGATTATTATCAGTGTAATGGCTAACAATAAATAACCGATTAATGTTAGTGGTCTTCCGATGGGGTCGTAACTAATAGATAGATATGTGCCATTGAGGTCTTCGTCGTAACCTTGTTGATAGATTCGGTAGTTGTTGACTTTGCCAACACGATTCATTGATACTGTAATGGTTTGTGATGTGTGGTCTTTTTTCGTGATTTTTAATTCCGAAATATAGTCCATCGGTGCATCAGTTCCTTTATAATAATCGATGTTGAATTGTTGAAGTGAAATAGCAAATGGTAGTTCTGATACGATGTTATCTTCTGTTGTAAAATTGCATGTAGGAGGTTCGCCATTTGTTAAGTGTAAGGTTCCTTCTTTACTGGTAGTATGTGTAAGTAAAGCTCCAATAAGAATAATAATGAATGCGATGTGCAGCAGGAAAAGTGTGGGGCGTTGATGAAGTTTGTGGTGAATCATCACCACAAACCCCACCAAAATTAGTGTTCCCCATAGAGCCATAAACCACGGTGCATAGTA
>JAUNIJ010000011.1 GCA_030523485.1 Bacteroidales bacterium | reverse complement strand
CCTTTGTTTTTCACACAATTAAAGACATAGAGAGCCAAGAAACAACCACGTTTACCACCCTCAAAAAAAGATTTTTGTCAGCAATTTTCGTTTCGTTACTCCCCACGTGAAATTATTTTCAGCGCTCACGAAACTAAAACTTCCCACAAGAAATTATTTTCAGCGTGAAAAGTTTCGTGCACCGCCACAAGAAAATGTTTTTTCGCCCTTATGAAAACAAAAAAAGCTTGGAATCTGTGTTGCGATTCCAAGCTTTTGTGATGAAGTCGAGCGAAGTCGACTTAAGCGAATAGTGTCTCTTTGAATATTTCGCTAACTGAAGGGTGTGGGAACACAAGTGTTTTCAGTCGTTCAACATCCCATCCTGCTTCGATAGCTAACGAAGCAATGGTGATGAGTTCCGACGATGGGTTGCCAATCATGTGGGCGCCGATGATGGCTCCTGCTTCGTTGGTAATGATTTTGCATAAGCCATTGCCACCCTCGTTTTCAACGACGAAACGTCCGGAGAATGTCATTGGTAATTTCAGCACTTTATAGGCGGTGCCTTCACGTTGCAACTCTTGTTCTGTCTTACCTGTGCCAGCTATTTCAGGATAGGTGTAAACCACGCCAGGAATTGCTTTATAGCTCATGGCGTCGTCTTTTCCGAGCAGTGTGTTGACAGCCACTTCTGCTTCGCGTGTTGCTGTGTGTGCCAACATCGAGAATGCCGTTACGTCGCCAACTGCGAAGATGTTTTTCATTGAGGTGCGCATCTGTGCATCAACAGCAATGCCATTGCGGAAACGTTCGAGGTTAAGTGCCTCTAATCCGAGTTCTTTAAGTGCAGGACGACGACCTACGCAAAGCAATGTTTTTTCTGTTTCGAGGGTTTGTTCACCGTCGGCTGTCTCGAACACCACAGCACCAGTTTTCACTTCCATAACTTTAGCGCCAATGTAGAATTTCACGCCTTGTTTCTCATAGTTTTGACGTAACATGGCAGCGATTTCTGCGTCGATAGGAGGGAGAATTTCAGGTGCCATTTCGATGACAGTAACTTGTGAACCAAATTGGTTGAAGAGGCCAGCGAATTCCATACCGATGACACCACCACCAATGATGGCTATTGATGCTGGAACTTCTTTGGCTTCCAATGCCTCACGACTTGTCCAGAATTCGGCAGTGTCGACGCCTTTAATAGGTGGGATGGTGGTTTCGCTACCGGCAGCAAGAATCATGGTTTTTGCTTCATAGGTTTCGCCGTTACATGCAATGGTTACGACCTCTTCGGTAGCCGATGCTACAGTAGCAAAGCCAGTAATGACGGTTACGTTGTTCTCTTTCATTTTGCTACGTATACCTGCGTTGAGTTTACGCACTATTTTATTTTTACGAGCCACAATTTTGTCGTATTCAAAACGAACGTTGTCGGCTCCAACACCATATTTTGCACCTGTTTGTGCGTAGTGATAGAGTTTTGAGCTGTAGAGTAAAGCTTTTGTTGGTATGCAACCTTCGTTGAGGCATGTGCCGCCAAGGTTAGCTTTTTCGAAAAGGATGGTGTTTAAACCTCCTGCTGCAGCACGTTCTGCTGCTGTGTAACCGGCAGGTCCACCGCCGATAATTGCCAAATCGTACATTGTAGTTTATGTTTTTGAGTGTTTATTATCTATTTATTTGTGTTAGAATTTGCCAGTGAACATGACAGAGAAGTTGTTGGTGTTGTCAGCTTCGCCGAAATAGTTGGTGAAGTTGTAGTTGAACTGCACGCGGAAATGTTTTAGTTTGTCCCATGCGAGGCCAACGACGCAGTCTTGAATGCGCGATTCGTAAACATTGATGTCTTGATGGAAGAAGTCGTAGCGTGCAACGAGTGTAAAGCCATAAGGGAGGTGTGCGCCGGCTACAGCGAAACAGCCACGGCTGATGGCGTTGTCGGTTTTACCACCGATGTACTCGGCACGGAGAATGAGTCTGTGGTCCCAAGCAACAGCAGCTCCCCAACGGCTACGTTCGTAAGCTTCTGGTCCAAAGGTGCCCCAATAGCCAGTGCCCGCAATTTTCAGGTATTTAACGGGTTTAATCATAATGCGTCCGCTGAGGTCTTTACGTTTATTGTCGTCTTTGACTGTGATGCCATTACCATTGTACAAGCCGAGGTCGTAGTTTAAGATGTAGGTGTTTTGGTGTGGAAAGAATCCGCCTTGGAAGTTAACGCCGAGGTCGCGACCGGTGTTTTTCATGCCACAGAGGTCGTCGTAGCCCATGAGTTTGGCGAGAGCTAGTGGGAGGTCGATGGTTTCAACAATCAAAGGACTGTATTCAGAGTTTTCGATGCCAAATGGGAGTTTAAACATACCAGCCATAACGCCAAATTGGTGATAGGGTTGATAGGCCATAAAGAAGTCGAGGATTTTAGGTGAAGCAAACTCAACTTGCATTTTATAGGTCAAGTTTTTAGCTAAAGCACCTGACACGCTCACACGGGCACGTTTAACATTGATATTCTGTATGTCTTTATTGCCTTCGTAGAGTAATTGCATGAAACCTGACACTTTTGGCATGCGTGAGATTTTCTCTTCTGTCTTCTTGATTTCCTTATTAAGATTGGTGGTGACGTCGGCCAAAGAGTCGGTTTGGTCTAATAGTGCTTCGTTTTGCTGACGCAAAAGCGCTATTTGTTCTTTAAGTAGTTCGTTTTGTTGACGTAGCAACAAGGTTGTGGAGTCGTCTTGACATACCGTTGTGGCTGTAGTGTTTGCTCCAACAGCATTGCATAAAGTAAAGGTCAACAAGGATAATAATAGTGCAATTTTCTTCATCTAATGTGTGTATTATAATTTTCTTCTATTGTAACAATCTAACTCTAAATCAATATAATCAGGATTTTGAATGTGCAGCTACAGCAATACCTAACTCATAAAGCAAATACATTGGTAGCGACACGATGATGAGTGTGAAGACGTCGGCAGTGGGCGTTATGACAGCAGCAATGATCAAAAGAATGACGACGGCATGGCGACGGTATTTTTTCAACGTATCGGCTGTAATAAACCCTGTTTTCGCCATTATCCAACACAGCATAGGAAGTTCGAACACGATGCCAAGCATGAGGTTCAGACTAGTAAGTGTTGATATGTACGATTCTAACGTTATGAGGTTATCCACTTCTTGCATCACTTGATAGGTGCCTAAGAAGCGAAATGTAAGTGGGAACACGATGAAATAGCTCATGGCAACACCAAACATGAACATGATGTAGCCACTCAGCAGGACGCGCCTTGCCATTTGACGCTCGTTGTTGTAGAGTCCAGGAGAGACGAATCGGAACAGTTCGAACAGTATGTAAGGGAGCACTGCCAACAATGCTACGTACATGGCCATGCGCATGTGAAGGATGAATTGTCCTGCGAGCTGTGTATTGACGATTCTAACGGAGAACGTGTCGACGCTCTGCTCTGTCAGTGCGCCTAACAAGGCATTCAGCCAACGATAGAAAATAAAATCGGACGATTGTGGGGCTGTGATGATGGCAAAGATGGTGTCTTTGAAGCAGAATGCTACGATGGTGACAACGAGAAAAACGGCTACAATGCGGATAATGACTCCTCGCAACACCTCTAGATGATCCCAGAAACTATGTTGTTCTTCTGCCACGATGCTGTTGTTATTTTGTCACTACGTTTTTAAAGTTTTCGGCAACCAAATCATGCGACACCATCACCAACCAAGGTGCTGTATGCTATTTCTCTTCTTTGTTGCTTGCGTCTTGTTTGGTCGATTCGTTGTTTTGCTCTTTTTCGTTGTCGGTGTCGTTCATACCGTCTTTAAAACTTTTGACACCTTTACCAAGGCCACGCATGAGTTCAGGAATTTTCTTTCCTCCAAACAAGAGCAATATTATTAATGCTATGATGATGATTTCCTGCATGCCAAGCGTGCCGAATAACAAGATGTTAGTCATAGATTTATATTTGTTGTTTCAATTTTTCTACATATTCATCGATGCGTCGCATCTCTTTAGGAATTTCGATGCCTTGTGGACAGTGTTTCATGCATTCACCACATCCGATACAATGGTTGGCTTGTCGTAGACCAGGCACTGCTCTGTCGTAACCAACAAGGAATGCCTTACGCATTTTTTTATAGTCGGGGTCTTGTACGTTGTCGACGATGCAGTCTTCTGTAACCGATTTATTATAATAGCGGAAGATGGTTGGGATATCTAAACCATAAGGACAAGGCATACAATACTGACAACCTGTGCACGACACCAACGGATATTCAACCATCAACTTGGCAACGTCGTAGAGTAAGTGCATCTCGCTGTCGCTTAGTGGTTCGATTGGTGAATGGGTCAAGACATTATCTTTAACATGCTCTAAGTATGTCATGCCGCTCAGCGAGGTAAGCACTTTAGGGAAACTGCCCAGATAGCGGAATGCCCATGAAGCAATGGAGTCGTCGGGACGTTGACGTTTCAACATCTCCGACAAGTGAGATGGTAGGGATGTCAGACGTCCGCCTAACAATGGTTCCATAACTACCACAGGAATATCTCTCTTCTCTAATTCAGCATAGAGATATTCGGCATTGGTGTTGCGTTCGTTAATTTCTTTGGCGTGGTTCCAATCGACATAGTTCATTTGAATTTGTACAAAGTCCCACTTAATTTCATCGTGCATCGACAAGAGATAATCGAACACCTCTACATCGCCATGATATGAGAAACCAAGATTGCGTATTCTTCCAGCCTTACGTTCTTCCAACAAGAAATCGAGTATGCCGTTAGCAACATAGCGAATGTTGTAGGCTTCCATGCCTCCCATACCAATGCCATGTAGAAGCATGAAATCGATATAATCGACTTGCAATTTTTTGAATGAGTTGTAGTACATTTTCAACGATTCTTCACGGCTCCAAGTATCTTCGCTGAAGTTAGACAGTTTGGTGGCTATAAAGAATTTATCTCTTGGATGACGTGCGAGCGCTTTACCAATGGCTTCTTCAGAACGTCCTTTACAATATGCTGGTGATGTGTCGTAATAGTTTACACCATGTGCCATTGCATAATCTATCATTTCGTTAACAGCATCTTGGTCGATGGGTGAGTCGTCTTCACGTGCACTTACTCCACCCACCGTTGGGAAACGCATACATCCGAAACCTAACAGCGACACTTTATCTTTAGTGAAAGTGGTGGTGCGATAGGTCATCTCACCAAGTTGCTTTTCTGCATGAGTCGTTGCTTGATTGTCTTGTTGTTCCGTCGTTTTTTCACCACATGAGAGCAATGATGATGCAGCTAAAGCAGAGACGCCTGCTACTGATGCTTTCAAAAATTTTCGACGGGAATATTCTGTTTCTTTTTTCATACGGCAACAATTTGATTTTTAAATAACACGATGACGTTCAACACCTTCGACATAGATAGCGCTAAGTGGGCGCGAAGGACAAAGATTTTCGCACGCTCCGCAACCAATGCATCGTTCGGTGTCGATGGCAGGACGAAGCAACGAATTCTCGTCGTTTGCATTCACAGGTACCATTGTGATGGCACCAGAAGGACAGTGATGAGCGCAGTTGTTACATTGCGCTTCGCCACGTGCCGACAAACAGTTTTGTGCTACCCATACGGCATGACCGATTTGTGTGCTTGCTTTTACTTCTTTAGCAATTTTTACAATAGCACCAGCGGGACAAACTTCGCTACATTTCGTACATTCTGGACGACAGTAGCCATGTTCGTAGCTCATCTCTGGTTGCATCATACGAGAAAGTTGCGTTGACGGACGGAGCACATTGTTTGGACATGCTGTGATGCATAACTGACAAGCCACACAATGCTGAGAGAAATGTTTCAAACTTTGCGCGCCGGCAGGTACAATTGGCGTCTTGCGTTCTGGCACTTTTTTATCTTCGATGACAGCCAAACCGCCATCCACACGTTTGTGTTGCGCCTCTATGGTTGCTGTCGTGGCCAAGATAGCTGTGGCAGCCATCATTTGACGACGGCCATTATCGACAGGTTTTTCTGAGTTTTGCTTTTTTCTGCGCCAAGTGTATGAGATAGCACCTTGATGACATGTGTTCACGCAGTCGAAGCAAGTTACACAACGAGAATAATCAATCTGATGTTCTTGACTGTTAATGCAAGATGCTTTACATCCTTTACTGCACAAGCCACAACCATTACATTTTTCTGTATCAATGGTTGGACGAAAGAGTGAGAAACGTGAGAAGAATCCTAAGAGCGTGCCCACAGGACAGATGGTGTTGCAATAAGTGCGACCACCTCGCCACGCCAACACAGCAACAAGCACAAAAGAGCCAATTGCCACCAACAAGGTTGGCAAACTTTTTATCCATACTTCTTTTTGATAGAACGTGTAACTATTTGCACGCTCTGCCATGTCAGCCAACACATTATTACCCCACACATAAATTGGGCGTAAGAATTGCGACACCATGCGTCCGAAAGAAGCGTAAGGATCGAGTAAAGTAAATAACGAACCTATGCCTGCAATTAATAAAACGAGGAATAGTCCGAGGAAACCATAACGTAACCATTTTTTTTCTGGAGAGAAAGAGAAGCGGAAACGATATTTTTTTCGGCGTGCACTTAACCATGAAATCAAGTCTTGCATAATTCCTAACGGACAGATAACCGAGCAGTAGACACGGCCAAACAATAACGTAAGACACAACAATGCCACGATAACTACGACATTGATTGCTAACACCGCTGGTAAGAATTGGACCTTAGCCATCCAACCGAAATAGGCGTGCAATGTTCCCGTAAAATCGAGGAACAGCAATGTCATCACGCATAACATAACGACAGCTAAAATACGCCTGACAGTCTTTAAGTATTTCATTTCTGATTAGAATAAATTATTTCTAAAAAAAGCATACGGACATACTTATCCAAGTAACCGTGAACAAAGTGCAAAGGTAGTAATTTTATGGCAAATATAAGCACCACCGCCACTTCACATAGTTTTTAGGAGAAAGTTATCTGCATCCAAAAATTATTGTTACCTTTGCAACACAATGCAATCAACAATCACACAAATAAATATCACACATGAGTTTAATTAAAGAATTCAAAGACTTTGCTATGCGTGGCAATGTTGTCGACATGGCAATTGGTGTAATTATCGGCGGTGCTTTTGGCAAAATCGTCACTTCATTGGTTAACGACATCATCATGCCACCTATAGGTGCGCTCACAGGTGGGATGAACTTTTCAGATCTTGTTTGGAAAATCAGCGAGAAAGAAGTAGATGGTGAAATAGTAGCCACAACACTTAACTATGGTGCATTCATTCAATCGGTGGTTGATTTTCTTATCATAGCCATCTGTATCTTTGCTATGATAAAAGCCATGAATGCATTCAAAAAGAAAGAAGAGGAAGCACCAGCACCAGCTCCAGAACCATCGGCTGAAGAAAAGTTACTCACCGAGATTCGCGACCTACTCAAAGAGAAAAAATAAGACCCAGAAGCACATATTCACAGTCTTATCTACACAAAAAAAGCATTGCATAACGATTTCTATTATGCAATGCTTTTTCTTTGCGGAGAGAGGGGGATTCGAACCCCCGATGCCCTTTGGAGGCATACACGCTTTCCAGGCGTGCCTCTTCAACCACTCGAGCATCTCTCCAAGGTTGATTTCGGGTTGCAAAAGTAGGAAAAAATATTGAATCAGACAAGAAAATCAACGAATTCAAAACAACGCCAATGGAAAATAATCTCTTGCTGTGGCTGTTGTAGTGCGGTCGACCTCTTCTAATGTTGTGTTGAACACCTCCGCAAGTTTCTGAGCCACAAGCGGAACGTATTGCGGTTCATTACGTTTTCCACGATGTGGTGTTGGAGGTAGGTATGGTGCGTCGGTTTCCAAGACTAAATGGTTGAGCCCTATGGGACGAAGGATTTCATCAAGATGACTGTTTTTATAAGTCAGCACGCCACCCACACCTAAGCAGAAGCCGAGTGCAACTGATTTTTTTGCTTCTTCAATGCCACCACCGAAGCAATGCATCACTCCACGATTGCCACCAACACGTTGCAACGATTGAAACGTTTCAGCATACGCTTTACGTGTGTGAATCAACACGGGTAAATCGTAGTATTTTGCCCAATCCAGCTGTGTTTCAAACACCATTTGTTGTTGCTTTAGATAGGTCGCATCCCAATAAAGGTCGATGCCAATCTCACCCACTGCACAAAATTTCTCACGATGTTTTTCCAGTTCATCTTGAACTCGTTGAAGTTCTTGCGCCATTGTTTCAGGCACCACCGACGTAGGGTGCAGCCCCATTGCCATGGCACAGAACATGGGATATTGTTCCGCTGTGGCATACATCTGTTCGATGGTCGAACTATCGACATTTGCCAATAACACTTTTGTCACGTTGTTGTCCAATGCACGCTGAATCACTTGCATGCGGTCGTCATCGAACACAGGGTCGAAGATATGTGAGTGGGTATCTACCATATTTTATACTATAATATTATTACAACGTATCGACAAAAGCATCAGCTTGCGCCAATGTATCGAGCTTGCCAATGTCCATCATTTTAAAATTATCGGGTACGAAAGCCATGATTTTTTCTTTGGCTGCCATATGAAGGTAAAAGTCGATAATTGAGAATTTTTCGGGCCATTCGTTCATTAGTTGCAATGTCCTTGGGGAAATAGCTTGTATGCCAGCGAAAGCCAACATCCGACACGCATTAACATCGAGATTGTCATAGGGCGATTTCACTTCACCAGTCTGAATGTTAGTCCACCCTACCAACCGATTATCGGCATCAAATAACAGATAACGCGATGTTTTTCTTGGGCTGACTACCAATGTAGCGAGTGAACTGCTGTCGTGCGCACGCATCAGTGCATCGAACGAGAGGTTCGACATAATGTCGACATTATGCACCAAGAACGGTTCGTCGGCAGGTAACAGGTGTGCAGCATGTCGCAAGCCACCGCCCGTGTCAAGCAATTGGTCCGACTCGTCCGACACTGCTACTTCCATGTCGCAATTGTGCTCGGCCAAGTACGTTTTCAACATCTCAGCAAAATGATGCACATTCACCACCACACGCTTACAGCCGCTCTGTTTCAGTTTTTTCATCAAGTGTCCGATCAAGGGTTCCGACTTCACTGTCACCAATGCTTTGGGCTTTGTGTCGGTAAGCGGCTTCAGGCGTGTGCCTAAACCAGCAGCAAAAATCATGGCTTGCATAGGTTTGTGACTTTATGATAATGTATACGTTATTTTTTGTTCTCGATGAACCACTTTGATTGCGACCTTTTCGAAACGCTCGTGCAAACGTTTCGCCATTTGCTCGGCACAATAGACAGAGCGATGCTGTCCGCCAGTGCATCCAAAAGCAACTTGTAGATGCGTGAAACCCCGTTGTTGATAGCGTTGCACATGAGCTTCAACCAAGGCGAAAGCATGAGTAATAAACGTCTCTACTTCATCGTATTGTTGCAAGAAATCAATTACTTCTGCATCTTGTCCAGTGAGCTGTTTATAAGCATCGTAGCGTCCCGGATTATGTAGTGCACGACAGTCGAAGATATAGCCACCACCATTACCAGAAGCATCGTATGGATAACCATTTTTGAACGAGAAACTTATCACCTCTACTTCCAACACTTTTTCTTCTTTTGCCGTTTTTTGCGCCACAAGTTGCGTTAGTAGTTCGTTGAGATACGGATAATCATCGAATGGAGTCGTCAGCAACTCTCGTAAGTTATTAAGTGCATACGGGATGCTTTGAATGAAATGCGGTTTGTGTTCGTGCAATCCACGAAAACCATACGCTCCTAACACTTGCAGTAATCGAAAGAGCACAAAGTGCCGTAACGTGTTTCGGAACGCCTTCACATCGATATCGACAAAAGGTTCAGCAGCAATGAGGTAGATATCAATTAAATGTTCTCGCAACTCCTGTGGATAGCATGCTTTTGCTTGCCAAAGAAACGATGCAACATCGTAGAAAATTGGTCCACGACGTCCTCCTTGAAAGTCGATAAAGAATGGTTTTCCGTCAAAGAGCATCACATTACGTGCCTGAAAGTCGCGATACATGAACGTTGAACCCGTTGACACCTTGAGCAAGTGCTGAGCCAACAATTGGAAATCGACGTCGAGTTTTACCTCGTTGAATTCGATTCCCGTCAGTTTCAAGTAACAATATTTGAAATAATTAAGGTCGAAATCGATGCTTCGTTTGTCGAAGCACTCCAAAGGATAGCAGACGGAAAAATCGAAATCTTTTCCTCCAAGGAACTGAAAACGTGGTAGCTCGCTTATTGTTTGCTCTAACAAGGCGATAGCATCGGCACTATATTGCCCGCTGTTTCGCCCGTCGGCAAGAGCATCGAACAGAGCCACCGAGCCAAGATCTTGCTGAAGGTAGCAACTAGCATCGTTGCTTACAGCCAAAAGTTTCGGCACTGGTAAATGGAGCTGAAAAAAATGGTTTGCCAAAGCAATAAAAGCTTGGTTTTCCTCTTTCGAGGTGCCCACGACGCCGATTACAGTTGGCGAGCCATACAAGCGGAAATAGCGTCGATTGCTTCCTGCTGGCGTTAGTGCTTCAGTGCGAACTGGTTTAAAACCATAGGTTTGCTGATAGAGTTGGATAAGTTGCTGCATCATATCGTTTATTGTTGCTTCCTTTGAGGAATAACAATGTGCGAAGTTACGCTTTTTACCACTATTTTGCTACACAAAACGCAAAAACTTTTCTCGTTGGCATTATCAATTGGGCGATCAGCAGTTTTGCATCATCAGTTACCTTTTGCGTATCCGCAAAACTAAAATAATTTGAGGTGTAATTATTTCGTTTCTCGCAATAATAATTTTCTACCAACAGAAACCATTCACTACACAACAAAACAATTTTGCTTCAACCAAAATATAAAAAAAAAGCTATTAATAATAGAAGTTTTACTCACACAGTGTTTGGTTTTTTGTTGTTTAGTATGTTAGTTTTTGATTGTTTCGTGTACTTTTGTATTGTGAATACAGAGGTTAAGATGTGTGTCTATGTTTTTACGTGACAAAGATAGATCTTTTCTTATAACATTCGTTGCTCCACCTGATGTCGTTCTGCGGAATTGATGTACATTTGCAACACAAAGCTACCGACAACGATGAACGACTTTTGGATAAAACGAATCACTCAAGCTTTAGGATTTCCGCCAACAGCCAGCCAAGAAACATGCATTCAAAAACTTGCACAATTTCTTTCAAGCCACGACGAGCGCCGCACGTTCGTGCTCAATGGTTATGCAGGCACAGGCAAGACTTCGCTCATGAGCGCCCTTGTAACAACACTCACCGACCTCAGTGTACCGATAGTACTATTAGCTCCTACTGGACGCGCTGCCAAAGTGTTAGCCGCCTACTCTCACCACACCGCCTACTCTATCCACCGCTATATCTACCGTCAATGCAGTGCCTACGGTGAGGCATTTGAACTTTCGTACAACCGATTGAAAAACGCCGTGTTTATCATCGACGAAGCATCAATGATTTCGAGTCAGAACGATGGCGGCATCTTCGGTTCTGGTTCGTTACTCGACGACCTCATCGACTTCGTCTATCAAGGTGAAGGATGCACACTGATACTCGTTGGCGACACAGCACAATTGCTTCCTGTGACACAAGGCTCATCGCCTGCACTCGATAAAGATTTCCTCACACAGTACTACCTTAATATCACCACCCACACACTCAGCGACGTGGTGCGCCAAACCCAGTCGAGTGGCATACTGACCAACGCCACACTACTGCGAAAGGCGATGCAAAACAATGCATTTCCTACATTACTACTCAATGGTTTCAGCGATGTAAAACGAGTGAGTGGCGAAGACCTCATCGATACCATCAACAGCGCCTATGACCGGTTCGGCATTGAAGAATGCACCATCATCACTCGAAGCAACAAACGCGCCACATTATACAACCGTGGCATTCGTGCACAAGTGCTTCAAAACGAGGATGAACTATCGCATGGCGACCGTCTGATGGTGATACGCAACGACTACTTTTGGACGGAACAGTACGCTGGCATCGACTTCATCGCTAACGGCGACATTGCTACTATTATCCGACTTCACAATTGGCACGAACTCTACAATTTACACTTCGTAGAAGCCACCCTACAATTCGCCGACTACGACATGGAAATTGACACCATGTTACTGATTGACTCACTCTATGCCGACACACCCACCGAAGTAGAAAAACTGCGCCAGCACCTTTTCTGTCAAGTGGAAGAAGACTACATGCATATCGCATCGAAACGCGAACGCTACAAAGCCATGCGACAAGACCGCTATCTGAACGCGCTCAACGTGAAATTTGCTTATGCCGTCACCTGTCATAAAGCACAAGGCGGACAGTGGGACTGCGTGTTCGTCGACTTCGGAATCTTCAACGAAGAACAACTCGACTACACCTACTGGCGGTGGCTTTATACCGCTTTCACACGGTCAAAACAACAAATTTATCTCGTCAACTTCATCGACCGTCTGTTTGAAAAAAAGCCAAACAGAACATAACAAACTCATTATCAAAACAATATTTCAGTAAAAACTTATCCATACTCTGCAAAAAAAATTCTACCTTTGCATCTAATTTTTATTGTAAGAGCATGAAAGCTTCACGCATCACACTTTTCATATTTTCATCAATAGCATTGTTGGCTTGCCTTAGCGGCTTGTTTCCAAACAATGGTATAACTATCGGCTCACTTACACTGCGTTTTCCCTCCATTGCCGACGTGCTACAACCAGCAAACGCATCCACAACAATTTACGCAGAGTCGTTGTTAAACGAAGCAGAGACACAACTCGGCAACATGTTGAGTGATAGCGAGAACCTCGCAGACAAAGAGGAGGACGAGGTAAATGCCAAATTCGAACAATTCAACAAGAACAATCCGGCACGCATCTACTTCCCCAACAACGACCCAAAATTCTTCGACCCCCTATTTCTTGCGCTCGACTCAGCACAAAAAACCCCCGTACGCATCGTTCATTTTGGCGACTCACAAATTGAAATCGACCGCATTTCTGCCAGTCTGCGCGAATGCTTCCAATCGCGTTTCGGCGGCAATGGTCCCGGATTATTACCAGTAATTCAGACCGTTCCGACCATTTCAGTGCGACAAACTTGTAGCAACGCAGAACTTCCCCGTTTCATGCCCTATGGACCTGCAGAATTCCGCATAAAACATGGTCGATATGGCATCATGGCACAAATGACCGCCATCGATGGACCCGTGAACTGCTCGTTTGCAGCAGCGTCGTACAACGACACACAATCGCGAGTGAAAAAATTCCAAAAAGTAAGCATCCTGGTTGGCAACGTCACCGCCCGCCTCTCAATATCCGTATCTTCTGGCTCCTACAACAACACGCAAACCATTGAACCTATGGTCAGTTCGCAACAAGTAACATTCCACCTTCCAACATCTGTGTCAAGAGTAAACGTATCGATGAATGGCACCGCAGAAATATATGGTGTAATGCTTGACGGCGAGAAAGGCGTGTCGCTCGACAACATCCCGATGCGCGGTTGTGGCGGCACCATCTTCACCGCAATCAATAGTAACGAACCAAAACAATTCTGTCGCGACAACAACGTACGACTCGTTATCATGCAATACGGCGGCAATGCCATGGGATATATCAAAAGCAAAGAGACGCGTACAACCTACGTTGAAAATCTTGGCAAACAAATTGAACGCATCAAGCAATGGGCACCCAACGCTCAAATACTCTTCATCGGTCCCTCCGACATGGCAACCTCTATCGACGGCACGATACAAACCTACCCTCACCTCCCAACCGTTGTCGACGACATCAAAGCCATGGTATTGAGCCATGGTGCTGCATTCTGGGACCTCTACAGCGCAATGGGCGGAAAAAACAGTATGGTGCAATGGGCAAAATCGAACCCACCACTCGCGGGTAACGACTATGTGCACTTCACCACAGCTGGTGCTAACAAAGTATCGGCACTACTCAAGCAGTCGATACTCATCTACCACAGCTATTATCAACGCCGAAACGGCATCAACATATCACCTTCAGTGAAAAATGTGCCTGTGCAACGTGCGCCAAATCTCTTAGACTCAATCAAGCCGTTCACACTACCAATGAACAAATAATGAACACAAAACGATTCCTCATACACAGTCTCGCAACATTGGCATTGATACTTCAAGCTGCTTGTTTAGTAGGACAAACAACACTTAAGCACATTGTGCCAGAACATAAATGTGTGCACCAAAACAAGAACAAATTGGAGGTATACGCCGACCACCAACGTTTCATCACATTCTACGCAAAATTAGACTCGCTACTACTCTACAAAGGAAAGAGCCTCAGCATTGTGCACATTGGTGGATCGCACGTTCAAGCAGATGCCATGACACACACATTACGAATGGACCTCGCAGCCCTTAACTACGACGTGACTGGTTCGCGCGGCTTACTCTTCCCTTATTACCTTGGCAAGACCAACCGCCCAGGATCATATCGCATGCGTCCTATAGGTAATTGGGAAGCATTTTCGTCGAACGTAAAATACAACCTTCCCGACGAGGCACACGGCATGAGTGGCATGGTGGCAGTGACAAAAGAGAACAACAGCGGTTTAACACTCAAACTAAACACCGACTCGACAAACACATGGCAAATGAAACGTTTGGCAATTCTTGGTAGAGGCACAAGTAGCAACGTAAAAATTTACGCCATCTACAACAACGACACCATTTGGGCAAAAAACGACACCATACGACACACCTTCACACTCGCATTTCCTACACTCATCGATTCAGCAGCGATATTCTTCCGCATTCCCGATGGCGAACATTTTGTACTGTCGGGCCTATTGCCTCTATCGAATAAACACGGAATCACGGTGCACTCAATGGGTGTAAACGGTGCCTCATTAGTGTCGTGGCTGAAATGCACAAACTTTGAAGAGGAAGTGAAACTTATTCGTCCCGACTTAGTGATTATGGGCGTTGGTGTTAACGATGCCAACGTACCTGCATCTAACTTCAACCCCGATGTTTATAAAGAGCGATACCGTCAACTAATGAGCCGCTTTAAAGCAGCAAATCCCAATGTAGCATTTATTTTCATCACCAACAACGATTGCTACAAACGTTTGCCACGAACACGTCCATCAACAAATCCCAACACGCCAAAAGTACAAAAAGCGATGCACGAACTGGCAAAAGAGGAAGGTGCTGCCGTTTGGGACTTGTACGAAATAATGGGTGGCTATGGTTCATCGACCTCATGGGTAAAAGCAGAACTGATGCGCACCGACCACGTACACTTCACCTCCGACGGCTATCAACTGCTCGGGCATCTGCTTTACAATGCGTTGATACAAGACTATATAACACACAACAAAAAGACTGAGTGACAACATGCTGACATCTACAATTCTCACCACATCGTGGAGCAACACGCTCAACTCACTCACCACATTCTTTGGATCGGTGTTCGCATTCAACGAACAATCGCCACTTCTATTCACACAATTCTACTTCTGGGCTTTCTTTGCTATCGTGTTTGCTCTATTCTCACTAATGAAAAGCAAACGCTTGCTTCGCAACGCCTTTCTATGCTTTGTCAGTTGGTTCTTTTACTATAAGACCAGTGGTTTATCGCTACTGATTCTGGTGTTTGTAACATGCTCCGACTTCCTCATTGCCAAGAGAATATACCACAGCCCCTCGGAGACACACAAGAAACTATGGGTTGCACTCAGCCTGATGTTAGACCTCGGACTGCTCTGCTATTTTAAATACGCCTATTTCTTTACCGACCTAATTAACACACTCTTTAATCTCGACTGCCGCGTGTTCAATCTATTTGCATGGGTTGGCAACGGATTCTCTACTTCTGGAAGTTTCAATGTCGATCGTATTGTGTTACCTGTCGGCATCTCATTCTACACATTCCAAGTTATCAGTTATATTATGGATGTGTATCGTGGCGACGTGAAAAAACCTGTCGACAACATTCTAGACTTCGGCTTCTATGTCAGCTTTTTTCCACAATTGGTGGCAGGTCCGATTGTCAGAGCAAGTAAGTTTATACCACAACTTTATAAACCCTTCTTCCTATCGCGTCGGCAGATGGGTATTGCCGTTTTTTGGATTCTCAACGGCTTAGTAAAGAAAATTGTGCTTAGCGACTACCTCGCCGTCAATTTTGTCGATCGTGTGTTCGACAACCCCCTACTCTTTACTGGATTTGAGAACCTCATGGCATTGTTTCTTTACTCACTACAAGTCTACGCCGACTTCTCCGGTTACACCGACATTGCCATCGGCGTTGCTATGTTGATGGGTTTTTATCTACCACAAAACTTCAACTCACCTTACAAAGCACCCAATGCAGGCAATTTCTGGAAACGTTGGCACATATCACTGTCACAATGGCTACAAAACTACCTATACATTCCTCTTGGCGGCAATCGTAATGCAAGCATCGGCACCTATTTGCTCGTAGTGATGTTTGCGCTGCTTTCCATTTTATTTACGGGAAGTTGGATTGTGGCTGCCGTGATTTTTGCCATCGCTATTCCAGTGATGATTATAGCCATACGCAACCCCGAGAAAAAGAAAAAAATAACCACTAACATCAACCTTATGCTCACCATGTTGATTGGTGGTTTTTGGCACGGTGCAAGTTGGAACTTTATGATTTGGGGCGGTTTGAATGGCATAGGCATCGTAACCTATAAATTTTGGCGAGGTTGGTCGCCAGCAAGACGTTTGCTAATGATTTCGTTGGCATTTGTCGCTATGGGCACACTCAGCTTCACAACACACTTGCCCGTGTTCAATCTCTTTGCTGTTTGGAGCGGCAGCATTTGGATCGGCACATTAATTCGCTACATCTACAGTCTTACCAAATCAGAGAAACCTTTTAAAAGATTGGCAAACGTATGGGCCATAGCACAAACATTCACGTTTATCACTTTCACACGTTTGTTTTTCCGATCAGGCTCAAACCTTGACCCTGCCACCGCTAATCAAGAAGCTTGGAACACAGCTAAGAACATGGTGACACAAATCGGCTCAAAAATGCAAGCCAGCTTGATTCCCGACATTATTGCAGAGTATCATAAAGTATTTATTGTGTTCATACTTGGTATGGTGATACATTGGCTACCCGACCGATGGAAAAGAATGTACCGCATCACGTTTGCACAATTACCACTTCCTATCATGGCACTTTGCGTGGTGGCAGTAGTGTTCTTCGTTTACCAATTCATAACTGCCGACCTACAAGCATTTATTTATTTCCAATTCTAAACCACTCATTGTCGTATGTCAAAAAAACTACTTATAGTCATTTACTTCTTGCTACTACTACCAGCATTAGCAAACGCCAAATTGGAGTACACCGGGTTCGATGGTGGCATGATGGTACACACCGGTTTTGTAACAGGTAAAAACATCGACATCTACAACGACAACAACCAATTGATGTTATCTACGACGCCCAAAGGAGCACCGACAGGTATCGGTGGTATGGCAAAAGTACACTTTGGCAAACATCTAAGAATTGGTATGGAAGGCTACGTCACCAACTTAAAATACAGCATCAAAGGCACACACTCTTCATTAGGTTGGGGAGGCGTAATGGCTGATTGTATATGGAAACCTGGACGATTTTGGCCTTTTGTTGGTGGCACAATTGGTGGAGGCGGATTTAAAAATATGGTATTAACACAAGACTATACCAACGACTACATCACGGAACAAAATGTTTTATATCGTCATTATTCAATGATGCTCATAACTCCTTATGTTGGTGTAGAATTTGCACTCACCGAAAAAATTCATCTTGCATTGAAACTCGACTACATCATCCCTGTAGTTGGCCGACAAAACGACTTTGCTACAGGACCACGCATCTACTTTGGTTTTATGTTTCATCGAGGAAAGCCACAACAAAACATATCAAAATAAAAAAATAGTCTGTCACTACTGACAGACTATTTTTTTCAACTATTTATTATTTTTACTGTTGTGAGATTAGATGGTATCAGCGTGTTAGCATCGATATCTTGCCAAAGCCATAACTCACCAGAATAACCCACCGAAAGCATCGGTAACTCGAAATCACATAAACAAAATTTTTGCTTCATTTCTTTAAGCATGTATTGATTGCCAGGCTTCGCAACAAGCATTGTTCTCAACGCATCAACAGGTGCCGTAATAACACCAGAATAAAATATCACAAATGATTGCTCAACAGTCGATTTCACCAAGGGAATAATATCTACAACAGTCTGCGCATCATTCAACACTAAAGCCATGTTGACAACATGATGCCAACTTGATAATAGTATTTTATTCGTTGCGATTATCTGCATGTTTTACTGGAGTCGACTCTTCACGCACTGCATTTTTCTGAGGTAAACGCACATCGGTTTTTCTACCACCAACATTAGCTATTTTCAACGTGTTTTCCTCCATCGAATTTGCTGTTTGATGATTCATTATCGAAGGAAGCACTTTTAGATTTGACGCTACAGCAATAGAATCTAAAATCGACATCGATTCTTTCGACAAAGGATACACACGCGCATTATAATAACGCATTAATGTTGCTGAGTCGACTTGCAACCAACGCAGTATATCGCCACCTGCATAAAACGAGCCTTCAATCTTCACCGGTGTAAGTGTTTCTGGACATTTAATGCTGAACATGTATTTCTTTCGATGGCCTTTTGCATTAATCTTATGAGCAACAGAATCGGACGTACCATTATTATAATAAACCTTCAAATACATAACGGTGCTTGGCAGAGAGTCGAACGAGGCCGTGTCTATCGGCATCGCTTGATAGTAGAAGCGCCACACATATTTATCAGTTGGAGCAAAAAGAAGCGATTGATCGACACAAAACGAAACGATACTATCAGATGGTGTGTGCTCTATTCGCTGATGCTTTGGAAATGCATAAATATTCACTTTCGACAACGTGTCTAATGCTAATAGATGCGACATTTCATCGTGAAAACGATAGTTCTTAACGTCGTCCACTAATTGCGTGAAACGCACATCGAGATTATCATAGATTTTTCCAAATTCATCGGGATGAGCAGAATACCATGCCAACGATTTCTCAAATTGACTACGCGTAACATGATATTTTTCAAATAGCGCATCGTAACTCGCACGTTGATCCTCACGACGCATATTTGGATAAAGTGTTGCAATAGTGCCCTCTGTCATATGAATATCATACAACAAATCCTCCATTACCGAGGGTTTAATAACATTAAACGGACGCCACGTTTGACATGCTGTCAGCAAAAAAATAGCCAACAACAGCACCAAATGCTTCGCTATTTTACTTATTCTTTTCATCCTTTTTCCAAAGTCTTGGGAAACACAATTCCAACGACTCGTTCAATTCCTTACGGAAAAATAAGATAAGTAAGAACATGCTGACTGTGATGCATACGTCAGCAAAATTAAATATCGGACTAAAAAAGATTTCACCACCAAGCAATGGCACCCATTCAGGAAAGACAAACAATGGAAAATAGAACATATCGACCACACGACCTAACATCAATGGCGCATAACCACCATCGGCAGGGAAAAGAGTAGCTACCTCAAATAAATTACTCTCACTAAAAATCTTTCCATAGAAAACACAGTCGATGATATTACCAACAGCACCAGCAAAAACCATTGAGATAACTATAATGTAACTTGTTTTATAGTTTAGCCGCACAAGTTTTGCAAGATAGTACGCCACACCCACCGACACGAGAATTCTGAAAGTTGTCAGTATCCATTTTTTCCCCAATGTCATGCCAAACGCCATGCCTGGGTTTTCAACAAACACAATGCGAAACCAATCGAATATTTCTATCGATTGTCCCAATGTCATGTGGGTCTTTACTGCTATTTTTATTATCTGGTCTATCAACAGCAAGCAAACTACCAACATCACTGCAAGCACTTTCTTATTCTTCATTGCCTAATTTTGTTCTTTAAGACGAGTGCCTATTTCTTCGCTAATTTCTCTTTGGCTTCAACGGTCAACGTAGCATGTGGAACACGTAGTAGACGTGCCTTAGGAATCAATTTGCCTGTCGCACGACAAATGCCATAGGTCTTGTTGTTAATTCTTACCAAAGCAGCTTCCAAATGATGGATGAAATCTAAGGTACGTTGAGCCATTTGTCCGTTCGATTCCTTCGATAATGTTGTAGCACCTTCTTCCATATTTTTAAAGGTTGGGGAAGTGTCGGTAACATCGTTACCTTGATTGCTAACTACAGACACAAGACCAGCATATTCGTCGCGAGCTTTAGCGAGTTTGGCTTCTATCAGCACACGAAATTCTTCTAATTCTTCGTCTGTGTATCTTACTTTTTCTTCCATGATTAAAGTGTTATAGGTGAATAATTAGCTTTATAGTTTTTATAATTACTGGTTTTGCGAGTTACGTACGTCTTTAAAGAGTTGCGAAGCAAAGACAAAATCGTTCAATGCCTCGTTGTCCGAATGAAATATTTCACTCCTCGAACCTTGCCACGCTTTCACCCCTTTTTTTATCAGCACGATGTTATCGCCTGTTTCCATAATAGAGTTCATGTCGTGCGTATTTACAATGGTAGTGATGTTGTATTCCTGCGTTATTTCTGCAATGAGTTTATCAATTACTATCGATGTCACAGGGTCTAGTCCTGAGTTGGGTTCATCACAAAACAGATATTTCGGATTCAATGCTATGGCACGTGCAATGGCTACACGTTTCTGCATACCGCCACTAATCTCAGATGGTGCTAAATGAAAAGCTACAGGATCGATGTTGACACGCGACAAACAGAATGTAGCACGTTCTTCAATTTCCTTTTTAGTTTTGTTGGTAAACATTTCCAACGGGAACATCACATTTTCAAGCACCGATTGCGAGTCGAACAATGCAGAGCCTTGAAACAACATACCCACTTCCTGATGCAACAGTTTCACTTCCTTATCCGACATGTCAACAAGGTCTCTATCATCGTACAGCACCTCGCCTCGATCGGCCTTATAGAGCCCAATAATGCATTTCATCAACACCGTTTTACCAGAACCGCTTTGACCGATTATTTGGTTTACCTTACCATTATAGAATGTGGTAGAGATGTCGCGAAGCACTTCTTTCCCGTCAAACGACTTATATAAATTCTTTACCTCAATCATAACTTAATTCAGCAATATTTGGGTCAAAACAATATTCGACAAAAGAATGAGTATGCTGCTGTTTACCACAGCATTGGTTGAGGCACGTCCAACATCCAAAGCGCCACCGTAGGCAAAATAGCCATAGTAGGCTGACACCGATGAAATGATGAATCCAAAGAAAAGCGATTTTATTACTGCCTGTGTTAAATAGAACGGGATAAAAGCATACTGAATACCATATACAAAGTCATCAATAGTGATCATGTCGGTGAAATATGCCACACCCATTCCGCCAGCTAAACCAAGAAACGAGCTGAGTATCACCAACACCGGCATAAACAATACCAATCCCACAATCTTTGGCAGTATTAGATAGTTGGCAGAGTTCACTCCCATCACTTCCAACGCATCAATTTGCTCGGTGATACGCATCGAACCAATCTCTGAAGCAATGTTCGAACCTACCTTACCAGCCAACAACAGACTCATGATAGAGCTTGAAAACTCAAGCAACAAGGTATCGCGAAGCACCAAACCTGTGCTGTAACGCGGCAACAACGGATTCTCCGTATTCATCACCGTTTGCATGGTCATAATCACACCAATAAATAACGAAACGATGACTATGATGCCAATTGTATCGACACCCAATTTTACCATTTCACGAGGCATCATTCGCCAAAACATCTTCCAACTATCTGGTTTGGAAAACGTACGACGCATTAACTGCGCATAACGCCCTACGGTTTTAATGAATTCTACTAACATAACTTGCCGACTTCTTTGACAAAGTCTATACCATATTTATTAAGTTGCAAATATAGCACTTTCTTATGAAACAGAAAAATTACAGCCACAAGATTCACTACACACAAAAAAAAAGATTGCCGAGATTTTACTCCCGGCAATCCACAACTAATCTGAACAAAAACGTTTTCTAAAACTAGATGCTGTACTCTCCGTACAGCCCTATTTTAAAAGAAAAACAAAATACAAACGCTATGCTCACGCACCGCTTTTATTACTATGAAAAAACAAAACTACTTTATCTATCTCTATTAAACTCTAATTATCGGGAGATGATTACTCATCGTACACCGATTCTCTCAAAGTTTAAATTAAAACGCAGATATGTCGTTTTTATTGTGCCGTTAACATAATTATTTTTCGATAAAATTTTCGACACTAACATATACTTCTATATATCAGCACATTGTGAGCTGAAAAAAATTCAAAAATCTTAATTAACAAATTCAAGAGAGCCATTTTTAACATCTAAAAATATCGTATCGGAGGTATTCACGTCGCCCATAATCATCTTTTTCGACAGTTCGTTCAGCACCATACGTTGTATGACACGTTTCACCGGACGAGCACCAAACTCAGGGTTATAGCCCTCGTGCGAGAGCAATTCAACGGCTGCATCGGTCACTTTCAGCACTATATTATTCTGTTGAAGTTGGTCGATGAGTTTATTCAGTTGAATTCTCACCACATTCTTAATCTGCTCAAAAGTTAACGGAGCAAACATTGTTAATTCGTCGATACGGTTCAGGAATTCCGGACGAATGGTTTTCTTCAACAGTTCCATCACCTCGTTGCGTGTTGCTTCCATCACTTCGTCACGATTTGCATCGTTTATTTGTTCCATACGTTCGCGAATGAGTTGCGAGCCCAAGTTAGAAGTCATGATGATAATAGTGTTTTTAAAATTCACCACTCTACCTTTGTTATCTGTCAGTCTACCATCGTCCAACACTTGCAACAAGAGATTAAAAACGTCAGGATGCGCTTTTTCAATTTCGTCAAACAGCACAACAGAATAAGGTTTTCGACGAACAGCTTCTGTTAACTGTCCACCTTCGTCATAACCAACATATCCTGGAGGGGCGCCAATCAAACGCGTAGCTGAGAATTTCTCTTGATACTCACTCATATCAATACGCGTCATCATATTTTCGTCGTCGAACAAATACTCTGCCAATGCTTTTGCCAACTCGGTTTTACCAACACCCGTTGTACCAAGGAAGATGAACGAGCCAATAGGTCGGTTAGGATCTTGTAGTCCCGCCCTACTCCTACGAATGGCATTGCTGACAGCCACAATGGCATCGTCTTGTCCAACAACACGTCGGTGTAGCTCATCTTCCAAGTGCATTAGTTTATCACGCTCACCTTGCAACATTTTTGTTACGGGCACACCCGTCTGACGACTCACCACCTCGGCAATATCGTCGGCATCAACTTCCTCTTTAATCAGAGCCTTACCATTTTGCAATTGCTGCAACGACGTCTGTTTCTCCAAAATTCCTTGTTCTAATTCGCGTATCTTACCATAGCGAATCTCTGCTACTTTGCCATAGTCACCTTGACGTTCGGCATTGTCGGCTTGATATTTCAGCTGTTCAATTTCTATTTTCGATTGTTGAATGGCATCAATCAATTCCTTCTCGCTTTTCCAAGCAGCACGCAAACTCATGGCATTCTCACGCAGTTTAGCGATTTCGTCGTTGAGAGATTCCAACTTTCGTTCGTCGTTTTCTCGCTTAATAGCCTCACGCTCAATTTCTAATTGTTTAATATTTCTTTCAGCAGTGTCCAACTCTTCAGGCAGCGAGTCCATTTCCAACCTTAATTTCGCTGCGGCTTCATCGACTAAGTCGATAGCTTTATCAGGCAAAAAACGGTCGGTGATATACCTCGATGAGAGGCGTACGGCAGCAATAATAGCGTCGTCTTTAATTCTTACTTTATGGTGATTTTCATAGCGTTCCTTCAAGCCACGAAGTATTGATATGGTGTCGAGTTCGCCCGGTTCATCAACCATTACGATTTGGAAACGACGCTCCAATGCTTTGTCTTTCTCAAAATATTTCTGATATTCATCTAGTGTAGTGGCGCCAATAGCACGCAATTCGCCACGTGCCAAAGCTGGTTTCAGGATATTGGCAGCATCCATGGCACCATCGCTTTTGCCAGCCCCTACAAGGGTGTGAATCTCATCGATGAACAAAATTAGGTCGCCTTCACTTTTTACAATTTCGTTGATTACCGATTTCAAACGCTCCTCGAACTCACCTTTATACTTTGCACCGGCTATCAAGGCACCCATATCGAGGCTATAAATCTGTTTATGTTTTAAATTCTCTGGTACGTCGCCACGCACAATACGATAGGCAAGTCCCTCTGCAATAGCCGTTTTACCGACACCTGGTTCACCTATCAATATCGGATTATTTTTTGTGCGTCGACTCAATATTTGAAGCACGCGGCGTATCTCCTCGTCACGCCCAATCACTGGGTCGAGTTTGCCACTTCGTGCTTTTTCGTTGAGGTTGACAGCGTATTTTTCCAACGCATGGTAGGTTTGTTCCGAGGTGTTAGAATCGGCTTTTTTGCCGTTACGCAATTCACTGATGGCCTGTTTGGTGTTCTCAACACTCATACCTTCAGCCATCAACATTTTTTTTGCCGAGTTGTTTACCGACAGGAGCGCCAGTAAGAGATATTCGACAGTAAGGAACGCATTGCCATCGTCTTGCGACAATTTTTCTGCGGTTTGAAACACCGCATTCATCTCGCGCGAGAAGCAAACTTCAGCGCCCGTTACCTTAGGATACGTTTTCAGCGTTTCTTCTGCACACGATAGCACATGCTCTACGTTAACACCTTGACGACCAAGCAAAAACTTTATCGTATGTTCGCCATTACGAATTAACGATACCAAAAGATGCTCTGGCTCCACGTATTGTTGACTCCTCGAAGTAGTCATATCAATAGCCTGTCTTACAACATCTTGAGCTTTTAATGTAAACTTTTCAAAATTCATATATAGTTGTTTTTTATTGATTACGTTTCAATTGTCACTCACTACTATTACAATTTGCGTGCCAATTTTCTTCAACGATGCCATATTTTTTTGCCAACAAAATACAGACAATATTTATTCATCACGAAAGATTGAAACTGCAACTACAATGAACCATCACGATTTCGAACCTTTCAGACACACACACGATTCAACAATGAACAAAAGTAATCAGCCACGCATTAAACTATTTTACAACACATTACAAACATTTAACATTTGAAGCCACACGACAAAAAACAAGAAAAAAAAATAGTAAGAAATATTTGGCTGTTTTTCCACTTTTTTCTACCTTTGCATCGAGGACAAATGCACTTTATTGTTTAGAAGACAACAAAGATTAATGCATTCGAATAGAAATAGATGTTTCATAAAAGCAAGAAGAATAGTTTTCAGTTCATAATTTAATGGTTATATGGTGTGGCTACGGGTTGGGAAACCAGTGGTCACTTTTTTTTGCCAATACCGCAAACTTTGATCCATCATAAAATAATGAACCAACATCATCATACACTGTAGTTTACAGAGCACAGACACTTACAAAAACATTGATTTAAACACCTCCTCCACTCCACACCCTAAGACATAATTTTCAACCAAAAAATTGAAACGTTTT